>DATENH010000017.1:0-18096 GCA_035275145.1 Steroidobacteraceae bacterium
CTTCGGGCCGATCGTCCTGAGCTTCGGGCTGACGGCGGAGGCGGACCGCATCGTCTGGCGTCTGAAGGGTGCGCGGTTGCTCCTCATCCCGTTGCCGAAAGCATTGTTCGCCGGCTGCGGTGCGTTCGAAACGGTCGTGGACGGCCGCTACTTCTTCGACGCGCGCGCCGGGATGGCCGGCGTCGGTCTGCTCGTGCATTACAAGGGTTGGCTGACTGAGCATGGCCGATAGCATCATCGTCTTCGACGGCGTCTGCGTGGTATGCAGTCGATGGGTGGACTTCGTGATGCGTCGTGACCTGGACGGACGCTACAAGTTCGCGGCGATGCAGACGACGAGCGGGCGCGAGCTGCTGATCGAACATGGCATCGATCCGGACGATCCGCTGTCATTCCTGCTGCTGGAAGGCGGGCGCGGTTACACGGACACGGACGCGATCGTGCGCATCCTGCGCAGCTTCGGGATCGGTTGGCGATTCGTCGGCGGGCTCGTCGCAATCGTGCCGCGCTTCATTCGCGATCCGCTGTATCGCTGGATCGCGCGTCATCGCTACCGCATATTCGGTCGGCGTGACACTTGCCGGGTGCCGACCGCCGAGATCGCGGACCGGTTTCTGCGCTGACTGCTCGTATGGGATGCGCGGTCGTTCTCGGCGGGTATGGCAACTTCGGCAGAAGAGTCGTCGCGGCGTTGGCAGCCGAGCCCGGCCACCGCGTCATCGTTGCGGGTCGCGATCTGCAGAAGGCGAGGGCGGTTGCGGAGGAATCGGGCGCTGCCGCGGAAGCTGCATTGCTCGATTGTCGCGCAACGAACTTCGCGCTCGAGCTGCGACGGCTGGGTGCGAACGTCGTCGTTCACACGGCCGGGCCGTTCCAGGGACAGGACTACGTCGTCGCCAAAGCATGCATCGAGGCCGGTGCTCACTACGTCGACCTCGCGGACGCACGAGCGTACGTGTGCGGCATCGGCACGCTCGACGTAACAGCAAGGCGCACCGACGTGCTCGTCGCGAGCGGAGCAAGCTCCGTGCCGGCGCTATCGTCTGCGGTCGTCGACATGCTGCGCACCGAGTTCTCGGTCATCGAAAGCATCGAGCACGGCATCACGTCGGGCGCAAAGCCGCCGGGACTCGCAACGATGGCAGGCGTGCTCGGCTATGCCGGCAAGCCTCTCACCCAGTGGCAGCACGGAGCCTGGCAGACCGTGTACGGCTGGCAGGATCTCACGCGACGCAGGTATCCGCGTCCTGTCGGTCGGCGCTGGGTCGGCAACTGCGATGTGCCGGACCTCGAGCTCTTTCCACAGCGCTACGCACCGGTACGGACAGTCGTGTTTCGTGCCGGCGTCGGCATGACGATCGGCATGTTCTCGACTTGGGCAGCGTCATGGCTCGTGCGCGCAGGAGTGCTGAGCTCGCTGGTCCCGCACGTTCCCCGACTTCACCGGACCGCGCTTGCCATCGAGAGATTCGGGTCGAAGGCCAGCGCGATGTACGTAACGCTCCGCGGGCTCGATACCAAGTCGCAATCGATCGCGCGAACCTGGTGGCTGCTGGCCGACAACGATCACGGGCCGCAGATCCCGTGCTTTCCGGCCATCGCACTCGCGCAGAAGCTGTTGCGGGGCGAAGTCCGTGCACGCGGCGCGATGCCGTGCATGGGCCTGTTGGCGCTTGATGAGATTCTCGCCGTCGGGCGCGGGCTCGATCTGCGGACGCAAGTGAGCGAGGGCTAAGACTACTGCTGCTCCGCCGGCAGTCGCGTGTTCTGATCGTGGATCAAGCGCCATTGCCCTCGTTCCTTCTGGAACGTGAACGTGACCCAGCTCCGGCTGCGATACGGTTTGCCGTCGACGGTGTCCTGATAGAGGCTCTTGGTAGTCAGCACCGCGAAGTCCGCGCCGACGATCCGGCTGACGGGCTCGAACTGGATCATCCAGGTCTTCGTGGCAAAGAAGTCCTTGTGGAAGTCGACGTAGGCCTGGCGGGTGGCGGTCTGCGTGCCATTCGGCAGGATCAGCGTCAGATCGTTGCCCGACGTGATCGTCCGCTCCAGCGCAGGCAGATCGCGTGACTGCACTGCTTTGACGTGCTCGGCGAATACCGCGTCGATACTGTGCTCTTCGACAGGCGCAGCACCGGCCAGTGTCGAGCACAGAAGGCCGATGACGACTACAGCTTTGCGGTACACGCGCGTCTCCCGTTGAATTCTCACGGGAACACACACTACCGCATCGAATCCTCCGGCGCCTGCTCGCGCTCGTTCATGCCGTAATCGCGCAAAACATGCGCGACGCGCAATCGATAGTCCTGAAAGATCGATTGCCGTCCCGCGCGCTGCGCTTCGCGATGCGGCGGGAGGTTGCGCCACTGGCGCACAGCTTCCTCATCGCGCCAGAACGACAGCGACAGGACCTTGCCGGGTGTCGTGAGACTCTGGAAGCGCTCGATCGAAATGAAGCCGTCGATGTTCTCCAGCAGCGGCCGCAGCCGCGCAGCCGTCTCGAGGTAGGCTTCCTTGCGATCGTCCTGGGCGATGCCTTCGAAAATGACCGCGATCATGCAGCGCTCTCCTTCAGTGGCAGCATGGACAGCCCTCCGGCGCAATCCCCATGGTGCCCGCGACGTTGGCGAGGAACGTGCGCTCTTCGCGCAGGATGAAACGCTTCGTTTGCGCGAAGCCGAAGTTCTGCAGCGCTTCGGGATCGGCGCGCAGCTTGGCGCGATAGCGCTCGTAGTCGGCGAGGCTGGCGCACGAAATCAGGCCCCAACCGACATAGTTCGTGCCTTCATGCGGTAGGAAATAGCCGATCAGGTGACCGCCGGCCCGCGGAATGATCTTGCCCCAGCGCTGCGCGTATTCGCGAAAAGCGTCGAGCTGCAGGGGATCGATCTCGTAGCGAATGAAGCAGGTAATCGACATGGGTTGCTCCGGCAAGCGCCAGCGCCAACAATAGCGCTGGCAGGTCTTCCGTTGGTTCGAGGAGCATCGAACAATGACTGATGGAACTAGCATGGTGGCTGCGGCGACGCTGATCGGCGATCACGCGCGCGCCAGGATGTTGACCGCGTTGATGGGCGGCCGCGCACTGACCGCGACCGAGCTCGCCGGCGCTGCCGGCATCACCAAGCAAACGGGCAGCACGCATCTACGCAAGCTGCTCGACGCGCGCTTCGTCGCGATGGAAGCGCACGGCCGGCATCGTTACTTTCGAATCGCCGACGAGGAAGTGGCGCAGCTCCTGGAAGAGTTCATGAGCTTCTCGGTTCGCACGCGCACGCAAGCGTGCACGACCGGGCCGAAGGATCCGGCACTGCGCAAAGCACGCGTTTGCTACGACCATCTCGCGGGCGAGCTCGGTGTGCTTCTCTACGCGAGTCTGCTCCAGCGCCACGCGTTCGATTTCAACGGCGCGACCGTCTCGCTCAGTGCGGAAGGCGAGCGTCTGATCACCGAGCTCGGCATCGATGCACGCGCAGTGCGCAGCCAGAAGCGCGCGGCTTGCAGAGTGTGTATGGACTGGAGCGAGCGACGTCATCATCTCGCAGGCGCCGTGGGTGCAGCGCTGCTGACGCGCATGATCGACCTGCGTTGGGCCGTTCGCGACAAGTCTTCGCGAGCCATCCTGTTCCGCCCGAACGGCGAGCGCGCCTTTCGCGGCCACTTTCATTTGAACGGAGTGCTCCATGAAGCTGTATGAGTTCGCCTTTACCCGCTCGATTCGTGCCCGCTGGACACTGCAGGAACTTGGCGTCGACTTCGAAGGGGTCACGGTGAATCTGCGCGCCGGCGAGCACCGCAGTCCCGCGTTCCTGGCAATCAATCCGGCGGGCAAACTGCCGGCACTCGTGGACGGCGACCTGGTTCTGACCGAGTCGGCCGCGATCGTGTGGTACCTCGCCGAGAAGTATCGGAAGTTCCTGCCGGCGGATCCGCAAGGGCGTGCCGAGGTCAATCGCTGGCTGCTGTTCACGGTAACGGAGCTGGAGCAGCCGCTGTGGCGTATTGCCAAGAACCGCAACCTGTACCCGGAAGCGCAGCGGCTGGCCGCGGACATTCCGCTTGCGAGCCAGGATTTTCGCGCGATGGCGGACGTCGCGGAGAAGCACATGCAGGGACGCAAGTTCGTTGCCGGCGATGAGGTGACGATCGCCGACTTCGTGCTCGCGTACACGCTCGACTGGGCGAATGAAGTGCAGTTGCTGGATCGCTGCCCGCAACTCGTCGCCTATATGGAACGGATGTACGCGCGGCCGAAAGCGCCGAAGCGCATCGCTCAGCTACGCGCCGCGCTCGGCGGTTAGACTGGCGGCGGAGCGCGTTCCGCGAACTGCCCGTTCCAATACGGATAGTAGGGATAGGGCGGCACAAGCGCGCTGACCGCGTCCAGCCGCGCGGTCTGTTCTGCATCGAGAGTCCAGCCGAGCGCACCGAGATTGTCTTGCAGCTGTTCTTCGTTGCGCGCGCCAATGAGGATCGTCGAGACGGTCGGCCGCTGCAGCAGCCAGTTCAAGGCAATCTGCGGAATACTCTTGCTGGTCTGCTTCGCGATCTCGTCCATTACATCGATCACGCGGTATAGCCGTGCGTCGTCGACCGGCGGGGCAAACTGCGCCGTTTCCTGCAGACGTCGGGTCGGTGCCGGCCGATCGCGACGCACGCGGCCGGTGAGGCGACCCCAGCCAAGCGGACTCCACACCACGGCGCCGATGCCCTGATCGAGACCGAGCGGCATGAGCTCCCATTCGTAATCGCGGCCGATCAGCGAGTAGTACACCTGGTGCGCGATGAACCTGGCATAGCCGTGGCGCTCGGCGATCGCCTGCGACTTCATCAGTTGCCAACCCGAGAAGTTGGAAGCGCCGACATAGAGCACCTTGCCGGATCGCACCAGGTCGTCGAGCGTCGACATCACGGACTCGACCGGAGTCTGCGCGTCGAAGTGATGAAGCTGGAGCAGATCGATGTAGTCGGTGCCGAGTCGCTGCAGCGCGCGGTCGACTCCGCGGAGCAAGTGATGCCGGGATGCGCCGACATCGTTCGGCCCGTTGCCGGCGCGCAGCGTGATCTTCGTGGAGAGCACCACGCGATCGCGCCGTCCGGCGAGCGCCTGGCCGAGTATCGTCTCGGACGCACCGTCCGAGTACACGTCGGCCGTATCGAAAAAGTTGACGCCAGCTTCGAGGCAAAGATCGATCAGCCGTCGCGCCTGTGCCACGTCGGTCGTGCCCCAGGCGTTGAACAGCGCGCCCTTGCCGCCGAAGGTGCCGGCGCCGAAGCCGAATGCCGAGACCTTGAACCCCGAGGCGCCGAGAAATCGATAGTCCATGAAACCGCTCCCGATGAATGACTGGCGCGGAGCGTAGGCCACGCAGCGATTGCGAAATATCGCTGCAGCGTCAATTCAGAAATGCGCCGCGCGCACGTAATCCGCGGCCCGCAAATCCGCTGCATCTCACGTTGCCGCAGTTCGCAACTTTTGTAACTTTCGGCGCAAGCACCGTCCCTCCTGCGCTTCACCTCGTCGCTAGCATGACTCCATCCCGTCGTGCGCGCCTGTGCGCGACGTCGGCTACGACATAACCAGACGTAGGAGAGGAGTCACACATGTCGACGAGTAATTCCCTTCGGCACGCGGTCCGTTACGCGTTGCTGACGAGTGCTGCGGCCGGTGCCGCGGTGCCCGCGTTCGCAGCGGATCAAACCATCCAGGAAGTGGTCGTGACCGGTTCGCGCATCGCGCAGCCGAATCTCGAGACCTCGAGCCCGGTCACGCAGGTCACCTCGGAAGACGTGATCACGCAAGGCGTGACCAAGATCGAAGATCTCGTGAACCAGTTGCCGCAGGCCTTCGCTGCGCAGAACGCAACGGTGTCCAACGGCTCGACCGGTACCGCCACGGTGAACCTGCGCGGCCTCGGCTCCCAGCGCACGCTGGTGCTGATCGACGGTCGTCGCATGCCGTACGGCGGTGTGACGAACTCGGCGGCCGACCTGAACCAGATCCCGACCGCGATGGTCGAGCGCGTCGAAGTGCTGACCGGCGGCGCATCTGCCGTGTACGGTTCGGATGCGGTTGCCGGCGTCGTCAACTTCATCATGAAGAAGGACTTCGAAGGCATACAGTTCGACGGCCAATACAGCCTCTATCAGCACAACAACGACTTCGGCGGCCCCGGCGCAGTGAAGCTGCGTGACGTGATCGCGGGTCGTGCCGCGACCAACCCGGCGCAGTTCGCGCTGCCTGACGACAACGTCACCGATGGCAATGGCGTGCAGGGCACGTTGATGATGGGCGTGAGCACCGAAGACGGCCGCGGCAACATCACCGCGTACGCGTCCTATCAGGACAACAAGGCGATCCTGCAGCGCGACCGCGACTATTCGGCGTGCGCGCTCGATGTGACGGTGGCGCCGACGACGTCGTGGGCCTGCGGCGGTTCCAGCACCGCTTTCCCGGGCCGCTTCACGGACTTCGGCGCGAACAGCAACGCGATTCCCGGCCCGGATGGCAAAGTCGGTACGGCCGACGACGTGCGGGCGGATAGCAATCCGCTGCCGTCGTTCAACTCCACGCTCAACGGCAACGACTTCCGTAACTTCAGCGGCGCGACCGATCAGTACAACTTCGGTCCCACCAACTACTACCTGCGCCCGGATACGCGCTACAGCCTCGGCGCGATGGGTCATTACGAGCTGGCGCCGTTTGCCGACCTGTACACCCAGCTGATGTTCACGGACGTCCGCTCGGTTGCACAGGTCGCCCCCGGCGGCATCTTCATCGGCGACACCTCGACCATCAATTGCGACAACCCGTTCCTGTCGGCACAGCAGGCGACGACGATCGGTTGCGGTGCTGCGGCCCTCGCAGCGTCCCAGACGATCGATCCGGACTCGACACTCGGACCGGACGGCAAAGCCGGTACGGCCGACGACACGCCGGGCGTGCCGTTCCTGGCCGATCCGAACCGCGTGCCTCTGAGCATCGGCCGTCGTAACGTCGAAGGCGGCGGTCGTCAGTCGGACTTCCACAACTCGTCGTTCCGCGGCCTGATCGGCTCGCGCGGCGACATCGCGGAAGGCTGGTCGTATGACGCCAGCGTGCAGTTCTCGCGCACCAGCGCGAATCAGCTCACGTTGAACTTCTTCTCGCTGCCGAAGATCCAGCGCGCGCTGGATGCGGTCAGCGATGGCAATGGCGGCGTCACCTGCCGCTCGGTGCTCGACGGCTCCGATACGGGTTGCATACCGTACAACGTGTTCCAGACGGGCGGCGTCAACGCGGCGGCGCTGAACTACATCCAGGCTCCCGGCATTCAGACCGGTACGATCGATCAGAACGTCATCCAGGGCGTCATCACCGGCGACCTGGGCACGATCGGTGCGAAGCTGCCGTGGGCGGACGAGTCGATCAAGATCGCGTTCGGCGTCGAGAATCGCCGCGACAAGCTGACCAACACGCCGGATGACCTGCAGGCGAACGACCAGCTCTCGGGCGCGGGCGGTGCGACGATCGGCATCAGCGGCTCGACCAACGTGAACGACGTGTTCATGGAAGCGAGCATCCCGCTCGTGCAGGGCAAGACGGGCGCTGAGCAACTGCAGTTCGACACTGCGTATCGCTACTCGGACTACAGCTCGGGCATCACTACCGACACCTACAAGTTCGGCATGGAGTGGGCCCCGGTGCAAGACGTCCGTTTGCGCGCGAGCTATCAGCGTGCGGTGCGTGCGCCGAACATCGTCGAGCTGTTCACGGCGCAGGGCTTCAACCTGTTCGATATGCCCGGCGACCCGTGCGGTGCGACGGTGCAGCTCGGCGCAGGCGTGAAGAACGCGAGCCGCGAGGAGTGCCTGGCGACGGGCGTGCCGGCCAGCCAGTTCGCGTCGGACAACCTGGACAGCCCGGCGGGCCAGTACCAGCGCAGACAGGGCGGTAGCACGAGTCTGAAGCCGGAATCCTCGGATACGTACTCCTACGGCATCGTGTTCACCCCGCACTTCGCTCCCGGCCTGGCCGTCTCGCTCGACTATTTCGACATCAAGGTGGACGACCTGATCTCGACCTTCGGCGCGACCAACACCCTGGATGCGTGCTACCAGTTCAACGACTCGGCGGCTTGCTCGCGCATTCATCGCAACGAGAACGGTCAGTTGTGGCTCGGCGACGGCAACGTCGACAATCTCAACACCAACATCGGCGGTCTGGAAACCGCCGGCGTCGATCTGAACCTCAACTACACCGGCTTCGACATCGGCCGCTGGGGCACGTTGAACTTCAACCTGACGGGCACCTTCCTCGACAAGATCATCACCGATCCAGGTGCGGAAGGCTTCCCGAAGTTCGACTGCACCGGGGAGTTCAGCGGCCACTGCACGAGCTCGTTGACCACTGCGATCAATCCGGAGCTGCGCACGCGCTTCCGCATCGGTTGGGAGACGCCGTGGAACGTCGATCTCGCGTTGACTCACCGCTACATCAGCGGCGTCTCGCAGGACGGCGCGGTGCCGAACCAGATCGACGCGCATCTGCCGCACGAGAGCTACTTCGACTTGTTCGGTAGCTGGAACATGACCGACAAGGCGAACGTGCGTCTGGGTATCAACAACGTGACCGACAACGATCCGTCGCTCAACTTCACGAGCGGCAACAACGGTAACGGCAACACGTTCCCGCAGGTGTACGACGCGCTCGGCCGCTTCGTCTTCATGGGCCTGACCGTGAAGATGTAAGCCGAGTCCAGGAATGGGGATAGGGGCGGCGGTGCTGCGACACCGCCGCCCTTTTTCGTTTTGGAGGGATTCGGAAATATCTCTCGCCAAGACGCCAAGACGCCAAGGAAGAGAAGGTGAAATGAAGAGTCCGAACAGTAAAAAGTTCGGAAGCTGAATCTCTGGTTCTTCTTGGCGTCTTGGCGATCTTGGCGAGAGATCTTTTCCGACTTCTTATGACTCGAGCACCGGCACGGACTCGGCGCGGCGAATCTCGCGGGGCGAGAGGCCGGTCCAGCGGCGCATCTGGCGGAGCAGAGCGTGACGTTGCGCGAAGCCGACGCTGGAAGCGACCTCGCACACGTCGAGCGGCGTCGTCTGCAGCAGCCGCAGAGCCGTCTTGGCGCGCTTGCGCAGCAGGTATTGGTGCGGCGTGATGCCGTGCACGCGGGTGAACAGCCGCAGGAAGTGGAACTTCGACAGGCAGGCGGCCCTGCCCAGCGAATCCAGATCGATCGGCTGTCGATAGTTCGAATGCAGGTAGTCGGTCGCGAGGCTGATGCGACGGTAGATCTCGCGTCGCGTGCTCGTGCGGATGAGTTGCAGCGCGTCGATGCGTTCGATCACGCCATCGCGATGCGTGAGCATGCGCTCGAGCAGGAAATCCAACTGCTCGTCGTACCAGGCCTCGTCATCGACGCCACGCAGGACGTGCAGGCGGATGAAGCGCAACACCGGGCTGACGAGCTTGTCGTGCGGCTGCAGGCACTCCAGGAATTCCGCGGAGCGTTCGACGACCGCGTCGCCTTGCTCCAGCGCTTTCTCGATGGAGAGCGTCATCGCGCCGTAGGTGCGCTCGACCAGCGACGGGCCGAAGTAGATCGCGAACGATTCCACCGGCTGCGGCGCGTCGATCTGCGTCGTGCAGACGCGGCCGTTGTTCAGGATCAGGAAGCTGTCGTCGTCGACGGCGACGGTGCGGCCGTCGAACTGGCAGCGCTCCTCGCCGCCCCAGGCCGCGCGAATCGACAGGCTGTGGGTGCGCGGGCCGAATTTCGAGCGGCGCGCGCGGCCCCAGACGATGCAATTCTCCCGACCCCACCTCGCGTTGAACGACTGTTGGACCTCGGCGTGAGCGGAAACGAAATCAGGGAGCGTGCGTAACAGCATCCGGGCGCGTCACCAGGAACTCATCGTCTGCATGCGTCTGCATGCTACGGACGATGCCGCTATTCGGCGCTGCTCCGGGCCGACGCACGAGGATCAGATTCAGACCTCGACTCGTGTCCGCTTTTTCGCGCAATTGGATTGGCCGATCATGCTATCTTGCATGAACCCATTCGGCCGGCGAGATCGTTGAGTCGACGCAAATGAATCGAAAACGGACAATCCTCCCGGTGAAGATTTCGCCGGGCACGAAATTGAACGATCCGCCGCCGCCGATCGATGTGCTGTTCGTGGTGGCGCCGCATTCGCTGCTGCTCGACATTGCCGGGCCGGCCGAGGCATTCCGCTTGGTGAATACGCGGCATGCGGAGCAGGGCAAGGGCCCGCACTTTCGCTTGCGATTCGCCGGCGCGGCCGCCTCGGCGCCGACCTCGGTAGGCTTGCCGATCGCGCTGGAGCCGCTGCCGGACGCGTTCGCAACGACGACGTGGGTCGTGCTCGTCGGACAACCGACTGTGCATGTGACGCGCACGACGCCGGAAGTCATCGCGATCTCGCATTGGCTCAGCCGCGTGATGCGTCCGCGCCTCGTGGCACCCGACTCCGCGGATCGTCTGCTGACGATCTGCTCGGGGACTCTGCTCGCGGCACGTTCCGGATTGCTGAACGGGCGCAGCTGCACGACGCATCACCACATGCTGGAATTGCTGAAATCTTCCGCGCCGCGTGTCTCGGTCGTCAGCAACCGCGTGTTCGTCGTCGACGGACGCGTCGCGTCCACCGCGGGGATTACAGCCGGCATCGATCTCGCGCTGCATCTGATCGCAGAAGAATGCGGTGAGGCGATGGCCGTGAACGTCGCCGAGGACATGGTCGTCTATCTGCGGCGCTCGACCCGCGATACCGAGTTGTCGCCCTATCTCAGGCATCGGCGGCACAGCGCTGCGGCCGTGCATCGAGTGCAAGAGGCCATCTGCGCGGCGCCCGAGCGCGAGTGGAGCATGCCGACGATGGCGTCCATCGGGCATGTCACAGAGCGACATCTGCTCCGGCTGTTCGTGCAGCATTGCGGAGTGTCGCCGCTCGATTTCCTGCGGAGCATTCGACTCGAGCGTGCACGGCAGCTCATCGAGCGCGGCGCGAGTGTCGCGCAAGCCGCCGAGACATCCGGCTACAGTTCGAGCCTCCATCTGCGCCGCGCGTGGAAACGGCAGTGGGGCGGCTCGCCACGCAGCGCACAGCCGCGGCGGAGCGTTCCATGAAGATGAGCGACATTCCCTTCGGCACGACGGACTGGTCGACGATCGAGCCGACCGAGCACCCCGGCGACGAGGGCTTCGCATACTGGCGCACGCGTCAGTTCGGCGCCATCCGCGTGCGGATGGTCGAGTACACGCCGGGCTATATCGCCAATCACTGGTGCAGCAAAGGGCACATCCTGTTCTGTATCGAAGGCGAGCTGCGCACCGACCTGGCAGACGGGCGTCACTTCGTGCTCCGGCCCGGCATGAGCTACCAGGTTGCCGACAACGCCGAGCCGCATCGCTCGTCGACCGAGCTCGGCGCCAGATTGTTCATCGTCGACTAATCGGCAAGGATTGTCCGGACGGCGAGACTCGCGGCCGCGGTTTGCTGCACGCTGTGCCCGGAAGTCACGAACTGTTCCGATGTGGCGCCGTCCAGGTGCGAGCTCGCGTACGGCACCACTTCGTCGTTCGAGCCGATGATCGAGTAGTAAGTCACGCCTGCGGCGATCGGCAGCGTCGAGGTTGCACGCAGGTAGCGATCCTCGTCGCTCAGAAATGCGACGCTGCTGAGTTGCCGGTGTCGGAGTGTGTCCGCTTGCAGCGGCAGTTCCTGCGCGAGGGCGTCCGCAATCGAACGCAATGACTGCAGCATCGACGCTGGCAGTGTCACCAGGCGCGCAGCGGCACGACCAATCCACGCATGCGCCATTGGCGAGCCGCGATGCGGGCTGGCCAGGAAGATAGCGCGATCAACTTGTGGCAGCGGCGACAACGTCAGGTACGGTTCCAGCACCGCGAGTCGTTCGCGCTGTGCGGCGTCGATCGGGTGATCGAAGAACGTCTGCCACAAGCCGTCCGGCGAGTCGACGACGAGCAGGCGCGAGATCACGCCGCCCATGCTGTGACCGATGAGCGTCATGTGTTGGCTGGCCGGCGCAGTGCCATCCGGATCGAGCGCGTGAAGCGCGTCGAGCAACGTCGCGCGGATGTTGCGCACGTTCTCCGGGATCGGCAGGTTCGTGGGATAGAACACCTGCCAGACCTGGTAGCGGCGGCGCAAAGTCTCGTCGCCCATGATCTCGTTGACGAGATTGACCCAGCCTTCGGGGCTGCTCGCGAGTCCGTGGATCAGCACGATCGTGCGTCGCTGCGGATCGTACGGTTGCATCGCGTAGATGCGCGGCTGTTTGAGCGCGGCGGATTGCAGGAATAGCGCGCGACCTGCCTCGCGATGAAACTGCGAGCGCGAGAGCCACAGCGCGTAGGGAGCTGTGAAGTTCGCGGCCAACGGCTGGCTGCGTCCGCCGGGTTGCGTGGTGTCATCGCGATACGGGTCGTAGACGTCGAGCATCGCGTCGGGGGAGTGCAGGACTTCGTCGATCGTTCCACCAGGAAAGCGCAACACGACGGTCGCGGCAAGGAAGCGCGACTCGTACAGAGTCGACGATGTGTTGGGCGAGTCAGGTCGCGCGGCGACGGCGACGAAGGCAGCTCCGAAGCCCTCGCGGCGATAGAGAGTGCGCACGCCATCGAATTGCAGCTGCGAGGCTGCAATCAATTCGCGAGGCTTGGATTGCCCGTACGGCAGGCGCAGTCGCACTTCGCCCAGTTGCACGCGGCGATAGTCGACGCCGCTGAACAGGAGCCGGGTCAGTCGCTCGGTCGCGAAGCTGTAGAGGTCTCGAACCTGCGGATTGTCACCGGCCGCGAGGAAGAAGCACGCGTAGCTGAAGCGGGCAGCTTCCATGTAGTGGTGAGCAGCCTTCTTCGACATCCGGTGGCGCTCGGCGGCGAGCGCTGCAGACAGATGCGACTGCGCTGTCATCGCGAGGCGTCGTTCGTCGCCAGGCAAACTCGCGCTGTGCACGCCGATCGTCGGTGCTTCGACCGGCGTGTCCCGGACGTGAACGGCGCTGCATCCCGTGATGAGCAGCGCCACCGCGAATAACGAAGCGAGTCTCATCGCCGGGTCTCAACGCTTCGGATACAGGAACGTGACCGTGAGCCGCGCGCCCCAGTCAGGCGCGCCCTGCGGCGCCTCGACGTAGTACGCGCCGCCGAGCTGCAGGCTCACGAGCTGTTTGCCGATCGGCAGGATCTGGCTGATGCCCAGATTCACCGGCGCGTTCCAGACGTCGTGTTCCCAGTCGTACGTCGACTCGACATTCATCGAGACCGTGCGGCCCGGACCGATGCGCCTGGCGACGAACGGCTGCAGAAACGTCGCGTTGACGTCCGCGCGGTTTTCATCGCCCGCGAACGACACGATGTGATTCGCGAGCGCGCCGTACGTCCAGCCGGTCGCCGTCTGGCGCAACGCGACGCACGTCGGGCCCGTGCCCCAGCGGTCGCTGCCGAGCAGATCGTCGCTGGCGGTCGGCAGCAGGAACACCGGTCCGATGCCCCAGGTCCAGCCGCCCGCAGTGAGCGCTTTCGGCGAGAAAAACAGACTCTGCATGGCGTCGCCGATGCCGGATTGCTCGCCGGCACCGGGCGCCATGTCTTCCTGACGAATGATCGGCACGATCGTGCGCGAGATCAGGTTCCAGTTCTCGCCGATCGACATCGGCACGACCGGCTGCACGTTGATGCGCAGGCGATGGCCGTCGCCGTTCGCGCCGGCGTCGTACTCGTCGTTGAACTGTACGGGCACGCTGGTGAGGCTGGCGATCGGGTTCGCCACTTGCTTGGCCATCTCGTCGGCGTTCTGCGCGCGTGCCAGCGACGCGACAGCGAGCGAGAGGGCGAGGATGAAGCAGAGGCCTTTCATGAGAGTCTCCGGGTGTCAGAGTGCCCCCAGGGAGGGGGCGCTTCGTCACGCTGCCTTGGCCGCCTTGCTCGCGAACCGAGGGAACAACGCGAGGGCGTTGTCGCGGTAGATCGCTTGGCGGGTCGCGTCGTCGAGCACCTTGCTGGCCTCGAGGTCGCGTGTTTCCGTCTTCACGGCGGTCTCCGGCACCATCGGCCAGTCGCTGCCGAACAGCACCTGGTTCATCGGCACGAACTCCTTGAGCGCCGCGAACACCTGCTCCGACGTCGACAACGCGGTGTCGTAGTGGAGCTTCTTGAGGTAATGCAGCGCGCCCTTCGGCGCCTTCGTGCCGATCTCGGGAAACTCGTGCGCGCTCATCGCAATACGCCACGCGATGTACGGGATCGTGCCGCCGGCGTGCGAGACGATGTAGCGGATCGAGGGATAGCGCTCGAACGTCCCGCTCAACAGCAGGTTCGTGATGGCCCGGCTCGTGTCGAGCACGAACTCGACGATGCCCCACGGGATCGACAGCTTCGGCACGATCGCGCCCGGCACGACAGTGCTGGGATGGATGTGCACGATCGCCTTGCGGCGCTCCAGTTCCTGGAACAACTCGTCGAACTGCGGGTCGCCCGGATACTGATTGCCGAAGCTCGAAAAGAGCTGCACGCCGTCGAGCTTGAGGCTGTCCAGCGCGTATTCGACTTCGCGCAGCGCTGCGCCTGTATCAGGCAGCGGCACGGAGGCGAAGAAGCCGAAGTGCGCAGGATCGTCCTGCACGATGCGGGCGGCGTACTCGTTGATGTGCCGCGACATGCGAGCAGCGGCTGCAGTGTCGCCCCAGTAGGCGGCGGGCACGGTCGAAGCGACCGCGGCTGCGATCCCGTTGCGCGCCATCACCTCGCGGGCGATCGACACGTTCCATTCGGGGATCGGCGGGCCGCCGGTCCACTTCGCGCCCTGGCGTGCCAGGTCGGCGATGAAGTCGGGCGGCAGGAAGTGATGATGAACATCGATGCGTTGCGGATTCATGGTTCTCTCCAATTGCGGGGTTGTGGGATCAAGGAAAAAGGGTTGCTTACCAGCGGTACGCGAAGCCGATGGCCGGGCCGTCGAACTCGAGGTTCGCGATCCCGCCCTGGTCGCCGAGGTCGTAGTCGAGGTGGCGATAGGCTGCGAACACTTCGCCGTGGCCCATCGTGTAGCCGAGGCCGAGTGCGGCCTGCCAAGTGAGGTCCGAGTCGCCCGTGCCGGCGTCGGCGTAGTACGGGATGAACCAGCGGCCGTCGGCGCCGAACTGGTAGCGGCCTTTCACGCCCACGATCGCGTCGAGCTTGTTGTCGCTCGCTTCGGTCGCACCGCGCTGCGGCGGTCCACCGAACGGGCTCAGGTCGACGTTGAACGACCAGCCGAGCTCGCCGGTCGCTTCGAGGAAGCGCGCGCCGGCGAAGACATCGAAGGTCGATTGCGAGCTTTCGAGCGCGCGATAGTTCGCGGCGGCCGTGATGACCCAGGCCGTGATGTCGAGCGATGCGTCGGCAGTGATGCCGGGAGGCAGCGCAATGTTGCCCTGGCCGAGGCGCGTCGAGCCGGACACGGAATCGCCGATGTCCATATAAATGACATCGACGAACGTGCCCCAGCGTCCGCGCTGGGCTTCGAACGACGCCATGCCGACGAGCTTCGCGTTGTCGAGCAGGTCTTCGGCCGAGACATCGATCTCGCTGCCGCCGGCGGGGAAGTTGGTCTCGCCGCCGATGTTCGGGATGTAGCCGTAGAGGCTGGCGCGGAACTGCCAGTCATCGTCGGCAGCCTGGGCTGCTTTGACGCCGAGCAGTAACGCGACGGCCGCGGCGAGTTGAATGGTGCGTTTCATCTGAATCTCCAGTAGTAGTGGGTGAAGGTCGACGCCTTCCCCATCGCAAGCGCTGTGCCAGGAGATCGAAACGACGCGCGGCAGCTCGGCAAATGCCTGAATCTGCAAACGAAACAGCAGGCGTGGGCGAATGCGCGCGTGCTGGTGCAGCCGCGGGCGAGCGATTAGTGGTGGCTGTAGATCGCCACTTCTGGCTGTCGACAGCCGGAGATGCGATCAGCCGTCGGTGTCAGCGACGACGAGACCGTGCTTTTCGATGCGGGAGCGAAGCTGTGCGCGGGTGAGGCCGAGCAGACGCGCGGCTTTCGACTTGTTGTTGCCGCTGCGGGCGAGCGCGTTGACGATCAGCTCGCGCTCGGCTGCATCGACGGTCATGCCGCTGAGTGTGGGCGGACACGACGCAGCGCTGGCCGGTTCCGGCGCAGGCACAGTCGTCACGCTCAGCGGTAGATGCTCCTGCGTGATCATCCCGCCTTCGCACAGGATGACCGCGCGCTCGATGACGTTGCGCAACTCGCGAACGTTGCCGGGCCAGCGATACTCGAGCAGGCGAGCCCGCGCATCCTCGGTCACGCCGGCAGCCGGCCGACCGACCGAGCGTGCGGCGCTTTCGAGAAACGCATCGACGAGCAGCGGAATGTCCTCGATACGCTCGCGCAGCGGCGGCAGCGTGAGGTCGAAGACTGCCAGCCGATAGTAGAGATCCTCGCGGAACGTGCCGCGAGCGATGCCTGCCTTGAGATCGCGATTGGTTGCTGCGAGCACGCGCACGTCGGCCTTCATCGTGCGTGTGCTGCCGAGCCTTTGATACTCGCGCTCCTGCAGGACGCGCAGAAACTTCGCCTGCACCGTTGGACTCATCTCCGCGACTTCGTCGAGAAACAGCACGCCACCCGTCGCTTGCTCGATCTTGCCCGCATGCACGTTCTGCGCGCCGGTGAACGCGCCGCGCTCGTGGCCGAACAACTCCGATTCGAGCAACTGCTCCGGGAGCGCGGCGCAGTTGAGCGCGACGAACGGGCCGGTCCGCCGCGGCGAGCCACGATGAACGAATCGCGCCACGACTTCTTTGCCGGTACCGGATTCGCCGGTCAGCAGCACGGTCGTTTCGGTCGCCGCGACCTTGGTTGCTTGAGCGAGCACTTCGTGCCAGCGCCGCGAGTTGCCGAGCGCGCGATGCGGACTGAGCGCTTCGAGCTCCTCGGCCAGCTTGTGCACGCGCTCTTCGAGAAGCGCTGCGCGCTCGTGCGCAGCGGCTGTGCGCCGCGCTTCCTCGGCGAGGTTGGTTGCTAGCTCCTGATGCGCGAGCGCAGTCGTCACGAGCTCAGCGACGACGAGCAGCGCCTGTGCATGCGCCTCGTTGTACAGGTTCGGCTCCATCGACATCAGCAGGACGGAGCCGAGCCGCCGGGTTCCAGTCGTGAGCGGCACACGCAGCACCGAGCGAAAGCCGGCGCCGACGAGCCGACGATCGCTGTCGAACGCCATGTCGAGCTCTGCTGCCGCATCGCCGATGAGAACCACGAAGCGATCTGCTTCCGGCCACAGCTTCGGCGAGAAATTTGCGCGCGGAATGAATCGATGCACCAGCGCGACGAAGCGCGGGTCGCCCGCCGCACCGACCGAGTAGACCTGGTCGCCGTCGAGCCGCACGATGCCCATCGCGCCGAACGGCGCGATGCTCCGGCAGGCCGTGGCGACGCGGTCCCAGACTTCGCCGACTTCGAGCGACTCGGCAATGGCCTGAGCCACGGACGCGAGTGCGACCTGAAGCTCTGAGTGGCCGATCGTGCTATCGGGCATGGAAACCGATTCTACGCCCGAATGCGTGCAAAACCGTTGCAGCGACGCTATCGTCCGCGCACGTCAAGCACGGGGAGAACAACAGTGCGCCGCTACTCGCCGGGGATGGCCATTCTGATCGGCGGATTGATCGCCGGGACGCTCGATATCACGTATGCGATCAGTTACTCGGCCTGGCGCGGGATGGCACCGCAGAGTCTGCTGCAGTTCGTCGCCAGCGGTCTGCTCGGGCAGCCATCGTTCGAGGGCGGTACTGCGACTGCCGCGCTGGGTCTGCTGCTCCACTATGTGATGATGCTCATCATCGCAGCGATTTTTTTCGGGATCAGCCGTCAGCTGCCGTTCCTGGTGCGCAAGCCGATCGTGTGGGGGCCGGTGTTCGGCTTCCTGGTGTACTGGGTCATGAACCTGGTCGTCATGCAGCTATCGGCAACCCCTAACAAATGGCGGTTCATCCCACTGTCGTTTGCGACCGGGATGATCGTGCACATGTTCCTCATCGGTTTCCCCATAGCCTGGGCCGCCAGCAAGGCTTA
>DATENH010000018.1:0-49910 GCA_035275145.1 Steroidobacteraceae bacterium
GATCAGTGCGAGCTCGTGCTGTTCCGCTTCAGGCGTCTGCTCGATCTCTTCGCGCTCTTTCGCCAGCTGCATCGTCGCCAGCTCGCGCGCGTTCGCGACGGACAGCCACTCGCCGAGCGCCATCGAGCAGGCGCCAGCGACTAATCCGGCAATGCCGGTGAGCAGAATCGTGCTAGTCGACGTGCCGGCTCCGGCCACGCCCATCACCAGACAGAAGTTCGAGACCAGCCCATCGTTCGCGCCGAGAACGGCAGCGCGCAAGTTGTTGCCCGACGCACTCCGATGCCATGGCTCAGCGCGGCCGATGTCACTGCCCAGGCTGCTCGCCCGATGCGTCGGCCCTGCGATCGCCTCCACGACTGCGGCGTGACCGCGCTCCTCGGCGGAGATCGACGCCGCATCGGGCTGACTCAGATACTTGCCGCGATCGTTGAACTCCGCAGCCGCAACCGTCGGTAACACGAAGCGCGGACCAAAGCGGCGCGCGAGCGCGCTGATGATGCGCGTGCGCAGCGTCGGTGAGAACGACACGTCGGCCACTCCGGCCGCAGCGAGCTTGTCGCGCCAGAAGCGTGCGTGGCGCTCCTCGGCGGCCGCGAGCTGCAGAAAGATGTCGCGCCGATTCGCGTCCGCCTCGGCAGCAGCAAGTGCGTTGTAGAGCGCTGCGCCGTTCAGCTCGTCGACGAGGTTGGCGCGAAATCGCTCGATGTCATCCACGCGTTTCATGGCGTCGTCAGCAGACTGTAGACGATCTCGGTGCCGCTGAGGAAATGACCGACGCGCAGGTTCTCGTCGTGTGCGTGCTGGTTGTTGTCGCCGTTTACTGTCGGAATCAACACGAACGGCAGATGCAGCGCTTCGACCAGTACGTCGGTCGGCACGGTGCCGCCCATCATGCGGATGCGCACAGGCTCCATCGCCGGATTCGGCGCAGTGGGCGACTTCAGCGCTGCGAACGCCCACTTGCCGACCTCCGCATCCATTGGCGTGCGCGCCGCTGCCTCTACAGAGCCCAGACGGAAGGTCGCGAGCTTGTCGTACGTCGCGCGCTCTTCATCGGTGGGCGGCTGATCCACGACGTGATAGCCCTGCTGCTCGATATGACGCTTGAGCAGCTCGAACAGCTTGCGGCCATCCGTTGTCGGCGTCGTCCGAATGTCGATCTCCGCGACTGCTTCGCTCGGCACGATGTTCGCGGCCTTCGCGCCGACGCCCGCAGCCGCCATGCCGCGCACGTTCAACGATGGATACTGCAAGGCCTCCTGGTAGTTCTCGCCGACCTTCTCGGCTTGCGCGATGCCGATGCGCTTGCGCAGCGCTGCCTCGTCGTCGCCGACGGATTTCAAACTCGAGCGCTCCGCCGCCGACAGCGAGACGCCGTCGTAATAGCCCTTCACCAGCACACGCCCGTTGTCATCCTTCATCGAGGCGAGTAAGCGCGCGAGACGCATCGCTGGATTCGGCGCGTAGTTGCCGAAGTGCCCGCTGTGCAGCGGCGCACGCGGACCGAACACCGTCAGCGTCGCTTGCGTCACGCCGCGATTGCCGAACACCAGCGTCGAGCGACCGGAATCGTGCTGCGGGCCATCCAAGATCACCATTGCGTCAGCCGCGAATGCAGCGCGCTCGCGCTCGACGATGCCCGCGAGGCTCGGCGAGCCCATCTCCTCTTCGGGATCGAGCAGCACCTTCACGTTGATCGCCGGAGCTTTCTTCTGCGCGCGCAGCAGGTCGACCGCGGTCAGGAGCATCATGATCGGCGCCTTGTCATCGGACGCAGAACGCGCAAACACGCGCAGCTCCGGATCGAGCGGGCTCGCCTGCAGCTGCTGACGCCCGACCTCCTGCCACTTGCCCTGCGCATCGCGCCGCTTCACGACCGGCCGGAACGGATCCTGCTGCGACCAGTTCTCGGGAATGATGGGCTGGCCGTCGAAATGCGCATACAGCAAGACTGTGCGCGCCTGTGGACTCGCACCGGCGAGCTCGGCGAACACTGCGGGTCGCTTTGCCGGATTGTCGAGACGCCGCACCTTGAAGCCGCGCTTGGCGAACGCCTGCTCGAGGAACGTCGCGTTGCGCTGGATGTCGGCCGGCTGGTCCGCGACGTTCGGGATCGCGAGCAGGTCGAGAAATTCCGGCCAATTCTGCTGTGCCTGGCGCGCGACGTCCGCGCTCAGCGAACCGGCGTTCGCGCCCTGCATGAAAATGACGATCGACACGAACAGAGCCGTGCGCATTGATTGCTCCACTGTGGAATAGCGCGCGAAAGCTAGCATAGAATGCGCGCCTTTCGCGTTCCCGCTGCCGACCGCAGCCACTCTTCATGTCTTCCTCCACGTCGAACCCCGGGACAGAGTCCGCGCCGGCACGCACGTCGTTCTGGAGCGACGTCGCGCACGCGCTGAAGGGCGAGCAGCACGACTACACGGCGGAATCGCTCAATCGCGCGATTCTGCTGCTCGCCGTGCCGATGGTCCTGGAAATGCTGATGGAGTCGCTGTTCGCCGTCGTCGACGTCTTCTGGGTGTCGCGGCTCGGACGCGATGCCGTCGCGGTGATCGGGCTGACCGAATCTCTGATGAGCCTGATCTACGCCGTCGCCATCGGTATTTCGTTCGCGGCCACTGCGATCGTCGCGCGCCGCATCGGTGAGAAGGATCCCGAACGCGCCGCGCGCTCGGCGGCGCAGATCGTGATTCTCGGCGTGACGATCTCCGCGGGCCTCGGCGTGCTGCTCGGCTGGTTTGCGCCAGACATCCTGCGGCTGATGGGCGCGAGCCCGGCGATCGTCGAGCTCGGCTCCAACTTCTCGCGCATCATGCTCGGCGGCAACGTCACCGTGTTCATGATCTTTCTGATCAACGCGATCTTCCGCGGCGCCGGCGACGCCGTGCTCGCAATGCGCACGCTGTGGCTGGCGAACGCGCTCAACATCGCGCTCGGCCCGTGCTTCATCTTCGGCTGGGGACCCTTCCCGGAGCTCGGCGTCACGGGCGCGGCGGTTGCGACGAACATCGGCCGCGGCATCGGCGTGCTGTATCAGCTCTGGCATCTCGCCGGGCATCACAGCCGTGTGCGCGTGCGGCTGCATCACTTCCTGCCCGATCCGAGCGTGCTGAAGACCGTCGTCAGCACTTCGGGCAACGGCATCCTGCAGCTCCTGATCAGTACCACGAGCTGGGTCGGCCTGTTTAAGATCCTGTCGACGTTCGGCAGCGCCGCGCTCGCCGGCTACACGATCGCGATTCGCATCGTGATCTTCGCGTTGATGCCGGCGTGGGGTCTCGCCAACGCGGGCGCGACGCTGGTCGGACAGAATCTCGGTGCGCAGCAGCCCGATCGTGCCGAGCAGGCGGTGCGCATCGCGATGCGCTTCAACGTGCTGCTGCTGGCAATCGTCGGGGTGGTATTCGTGGTTCTCGCGCACCCGCTGGTGAGCCTGTTCACGTCTGAACCCGAGACGCTCGCTTACGGCGCGCGCGCGTTGTGGATCGTGAGCCTGGCGTTTCCGTTGTACGCGGCTGGCATGTGCTTCGAGGCCGCGTTCAACGGCGCCGGCGATACCTGGACACCGACCCGCCTGAACTTCTTCTGCTTCTGGCTCGGCCAGGTGCCGCTCGCGTGGGTCCTCGCGGAAGTCCTCGAACTGGGAGCGCACGGCGTCTTCATCTCCGTGCCCGTGTCGTTCACCGTGCTCGCCTTGTGGAGCGCCGCCCTCTTCAAACGCGGCCGCTGGAAGTTGCAGAAGGTGTGAACGCACTCGCCGGCACCTCGATCCACACCGCACGTGCCACCGCTATCAGTTCCCCTCGCTCCGAAAACACCGCCGACCCCGCAAACCGCTTTCGCCCCTCGATCTGCAACGGCCATCCCATCGCGACGCACTTGTCTCCCGCCTTCACCTCGCCGCGAATCGACGCCGTGAGCTGACCGAGCACGACCGTCGTGCCTTCGAGCGGCGACCACAATGCGAACCCGCTGGGACAATCGAGCGCGGCCCACAGAAAATCCGTCGGCGTCGGCGTGCCGAGCGACTCGTCGACGACCCACGGCGAGGCGACTGCCTCGCGCCCCTCGATCGGCCCCGCGAAGATTCGCAGTCCATCACCCGGCTGGCGCTGCGGCCCGCAGACGAAACAGTTCGGAAACGTGTGCTGCTGGAAGCCGTGATAGTGCTTCGAGCTCGCGGTTGCTGCCTCGAATGAAACCGGCGCCGGCGGCGTGATATCGAGCTGCGCTGCCCGACCTTCGCCGACCAGTGTCGTCCCCGCCATCAGCTTTGCGACACCATCGGTCACATCGACATGTAACGGCGTATCGAGCGGCGGCGGAATCGCCAGCCGCACGGTCGCGGTGCCCGGCACGTGTCGCGCGATTCTTCCGCACACGTAACCGCCGTTGCCGGACCGGTCCGGACCGCGAAAGCGCCGGTCGATGCTCAAGCTCTCGACGATCATGCCCGCTCCGCACAGCGGCGAATGGCTGCGATGCTTCGTTCCACGTCTTCGTCCGTCGTCGCCCAGGACGAAACGCTGATGCGCATCGCAATGTTTCCCTGCCACGAGGTGCCGCCGCACCAGCACGTGCGGTCCTGCTGAATCGCAGCGATGACGCGCCGTGTGACTTCCGGCGTGCCGAAGGAAACGAGCACCTGATTCAGCACGACGTCGTTCAGCACCTGATGTCCCGCCTTGCGCAACTCGCTCGCGAAGCGCGCCGCGTGCTCGCAGTTGCGCTCGATCATCTCCGCCAGGCCACGCCGCCCCAACGAGCGCAGTGCAGCCCAGACTTCAATCGCGCGCGCACGGCGCGATCCTTCCGGCACGAACATTTGCGGATCGCGCGCCTGTCCTTCGATGAGATAGGCGGCGCTTGCCGACATTGCCGCGTGCAGCGCACGTCGGTCGCGCACGAACACGAGCCCGCTGTCGTACGGAACGTTGAGCCACTTGTGCGCATCGGTCGCGAGCGAGTCCGCCAGATCGATACCCGACGCCAACGCACGCTTCGCTGGCGACGCCGCGGCCCACAGCCCGAACGCACCGTCGACATGAAGCCACGCGCCGGTGCCGTGCAATCTCGCGACGATCTCGCCGATGGGATCGAACGCGCCCGTATTCACGTTGCCCGCTTGCGCGCACACGATCGTCGGGCCATCGATGGCCGGCAACCGTGCCGCGATCATTCGCCCCTGACCGTCGACGGGCACGCGTATTACGCGCTCGCGTCCGAGGCCGAGCATTCCCAAGCCCTTCAGCAGGCTGACGTGGACCTCGTCGCCCACCACAACTGTGATCGGCGGCGCGCCGAACAGGCCTTGCGCTTCGACGTCCCAGCCCTGTGCACGCAGCACCGCGTGTCGTGCGGCTGCGAGGCCGGTGAAGTTCGCCATCGTCGCGCCGGTGACGAAACCGGCTTCCGTCTGCGCCGGCAAGCCGAGCAGCGTGACCAGCCAGTCGCGACAGACTCGTTCGAGATGTGCGGCGAGCGGCGATTGGATCTCGAGTCCGGCGTTCTGGTCCCACGCGCCCGCGAGCATGTTGGCCGCGAGCGCGGCTGGCAAAGCGCCGCCGGTCACGAAACCGAAATAGCGACCGCCCGTGCAAGCAACCGTGGCAGGCGCGCCGCGTGTGTCGAGCTCGGCGAGCACTTTCGCAGGGTCGATCGACTCGTCCTGCAGCTCCACGGAGAAGTCCTGCAGTGCGCGCAGCGCGGCGGGCGAGGGGAACACTTCGCGCTGCGTGACGCCGTCGAGGTAGCGCGTCGCGCGGGCCGCGACGTCTTTCAGCAGATCTTCAGCCATTATTTTGCTTCTTCGGCGCGCGCGCCCGAGAGGATGCCGGCGAGTCCGACGTTGCCTTCGTGACAGGCGTACTCGTAGATGTGCTGCTCGCTGCGCCTCAGCGGGATCATCAGCGTCCACGGACGCGTCCAGGTGTGCGGATCGTCGACTGTGATCTGGTACTGCAGCTTGTTCGGTCCGACGCGCGTGAAGCGCTCGGTCAAGCGCAACGCGTCCGACGCGATCAGGAAGCTGCTGCGCAAGTTGGTGGTCTCGACGACCAGGGTGTCGCCGTCCCAGCGGCCGCGCGAATCGCCGAGCCACGAGCTCACGGCAGCGGGCGCATGCGGCCGCCCGTCCAGGTAGACGATGCGCGCGTCGTGAATCTTTTCCGAATGCAGCACGACCGCGCCGGGACTCTGCACGATCTGGTAGTAGCTGTTGTAGCCCGCGAGCACGTCGGGCACGCCGAAAGTAATGCAGCGTTCGCTCAAGCCGCGCGCTTCCGGACCTTCTGCAGTCTGTGTCGGATATGCCTTCATCGTCCGGCCCGCGGCTTCCGGCAGGACCGGCGGCATGCGGCCGTCCGGCGGATCGGTGATCAGCGAGGTGCGATTGTCGAAGTCGCGCTCGACCAGCCAGAACGCGTTGTAGTTGCCGGTCGGCACGTCGAACGTCGTCGGCTTGTATTTCTGCACGTCCTGCAGGACCGCTTCGAAGATCGCGTCGCCGAACGCGGCATCGCCGTCGCCGGCGAAGATCTGTGCGTAGCGCTCCTTCAGCGCTGCAACTTCCTGCTCGGTCAGGAACGCGCGGCCTTGAAGCATCGCCGGCCGTTCCAGCGGCGTCGCGGTGTTGTTCGCCCAGACGCCTTGCAGATCGGGCTTGCCGTCCGCCGTACGCGGCGGCGTGTAGGCGCTCGCAGAGCCCGACAGGACGATTGCCAGAAAGAGTGCGTGGTACTGCCGATGCATGGGGCGACCTCGTGCGGGCATGGAAGCACCGCCGCCCCGCGGGCGTCAACTCGCCGCAGCGGTCAGTTACCAGGCCGCTTCGACGCCGGCCGAGAAGAGGTTGCGCTGGTAGTTGAATTCCGGCAGATCGGCCTGGTTGTCGGCGTAGGCGTAACGGACGACGACGCGCCAGGTGTCGTTGATGCTGCGTGTGGTTGCAAGCGTGAGCTCGAAGCGATCCTCGCCGCCGTTCGCCTCCAGGTCGTAACGACTGTGATCGAACGACAGGCCCGCCTGCACCGTCCAGTAATCGCCGAGGTCGCGTTGCACGTCGGCAGAGAGCTGATGCCTGCTGAACGAGAAGTTGTCGTCCGCGTAGTCGCTCGTGTCGTATCGATAGTCCAGGACGACGTTCCAGCTATCCCGGCGCCAGATGCCGCGGAGGCCGAGCTCGTGGCGGGTGCCATCCAGTCCCTGGAAGCTGTCGAGCCCATCGATGTCGCTGAAGCGGTAACGCGCGCGCAGGCGCCACTCTTCGGTCAAGTCACGCGTGGCCTGCAACAGCAGCATCCGCTTGCTCTCGAAGCCTTCGGTATCGAGCGTCGAGTACGAGAGCTGCAGCGCCGCTTCGCCGGTCCAGTCGCCGAGCGGCAGACGATAGCGCGCCCCGGCGTTCGCGGTGAGCTGGTCGAAAGCATCCAGGTCCTGATAGTCGAGCAGCACGACGCCGCCATCGAACCGCCACGGGCCGACCAGCGGGCCCGCCGCCGCGACCTGCAGCTCGGCGAACGTATCGTCCGTTCCGGTGACACCGAGCACGTCGCCGCCGGAGACCAGCGCGACGTTGTCGTCGTAGCCGGCCGCGGCCGAGCCGAAGGCCACCCAGTTGCGCTCGGGCGGCGGCGGGAGCTGGGCGAGCTGTCGCGTCGCCAGCGATCGCAAGCCCTCGTCCGCCGTCTCTCGCTCTGCCTGCGCAAACCAGCGCCCAGCCTCGTCCCGCTTGCCGGCGCCGAGTGCGACGAGTCCGAGGTTGTAGTGCGCAAGCGGTGCCATCTGCGGCGTGCGAGCCACCTCGCGGAAGGCCGACTTGGCGCGCGACCAGCGGCCGACGCGGTAAGCGCACACGCCGATGTTGAACTGGACCGCGGGCCCGGACATGCCGGCCGCTGCGGCGGCTTCGAACGAGTCGAGCCCGGTCGCGAAGTCCTGCGCAGCTACAGCTTGCTTGCCACGCTCGAAGTGCTGGAGCGCCTCGGCGCTGTACGCGTGGGCGAAAACGGGAGCCAGAAACGCCAACAGCACGACCGCTAGGACGGCGTGCAGAGGAGGATCAGTGCGGCGGGCGATTCGGCGGGTTGGGACGGTCGTCGGGCGGGCCGCGCTCGCGCTTCTTGCGCTCTTCGGCCTCCGCTCTGCGTGCCGCTTCGCGTTGCTCGGCGGCTTCGCGTGCCCGGTCGTGGGCGGCCTGCGAGGTTTCCTTACCGTGCTCATTCGCGGCGTCGTTGCGCTCTTTGCCGGTGTCGGCCTTGTCCGGCTTGTCGGACTTGCCCGAGTTGTCGGTGTTGCCCGAATTCCCGGTCGGGGCAGCGCCGGCGGCGGACGACTGATCTGCGGACTTGCGCGCTGGCAGCGGAATCTTGCGAACGACTTCGTCGGGCAGCTTGGCATCCGGGTCCACGATGATCTGCATCGTCACGTCGAGATCGTCACGCTTCTCTTGTGGTTGCTGCGCGGCGACGCGCTGCGTGAACGAGCCCAGCGCGACGACTGCCGCAAGCATGACGGCCGCGCGCATCATCACTGCACGGCGCGACTCTGACAAGACGGTGCTTCTGCAGATCCTCATGATCGCGACACCTTCGGCTCGATAACCGTGAGGTCGATCGCAACGCGCTGCGTGCGGCCCTGGTATTCGACGATGGCGACCAGTCGACCCTTGCCGGCTGTCCGCGCGATGACGGGCAGCGACAGCAGGTTGCTGCCGCGTTCGAGATCGGCCTGCCAGTCGACGTGGCGTTCGTCCTCGAAACCGTCGAGCGTGATGCTGCCGCTGGCGGCGACGCGGATGGTTGCCCCCTTAAGAGCGCGCTCCGAGTCGATCAGCACGTCGACGTTACGCGCCTCGTGCAGGGTCAGCGCGAGTTGCGGCTGACTCACCGGGGCGGTGTCGACCGTCCGCAGCAGCACGAACGTAAGGGCTGCCGCGACGGCGCCGCCGAGCGCGGCGCCCGCCCAGGTCTCCCACCGCGACGCGAAGCTACGCAGACGGCCGGGAAGGAATCCCCCCTGCTCGCTGCGCGGCTGCGCTACCGCCCGGGCGAGCGCGCGTTCGACGAAGCCGGCACGCGGCTCCGGCGTCGGCATCCGCCGCAGCGCTTGTCGCAGGATCTGGAAGTCAGCGTCGGCCACATTAAGTCCTGTTACGTCCTTCCCTTTCATACACGGTCCGCCGCGACTATTCGTTCCGCAGCCAGCAGTTCCCGCAGTCTGGCACGCGCCCGGTGCAGGCGCGACTTCAGCGTTCCCAGGGGAATATCCATAATCTGGGCGAGCTCGGGAAGCGTGTAGTCCTCGATGTCGTGCAGCGACAACACCACGCGGTGCTCCTCGCCAAGCCGCTCCCAGGCTCTTATCAGCCGCTCCTGGGTGAGCTCCTGTTCGGTGAACTCTGCGGGCCCTGGGCCGGGGTCGATCCACCCTTCGTCTTCCCCGGCCGGGACTTCGGGATCCGCTGCCGTTTCCAGCCCGAACTGAACCGGTGAGGCGCGCTCGCGCCGGTGCTCGTCGACGAACTGCCGATACATAACGCGCAGCGCCCAGGGCCGCACACGATCCAGCTCGCGCAGCTCCGCGAGACGCGGATACAGGCGCACCAGTAGCTGTTGAACGAGGTCCTCGGCGCGGTCGACCGCTCCGGTCCAGCGATAGGCGGCGCGATACAGCGAGGGAATGTGCTCGCGCATGAGTCGCTCGAACTCCGCGGCCTCTCCGGTCGCGCGTGAAGCCCGCGTGCGTTTCAGCCACCCCATGCGCTTCATTAGAAACCAACACGAGCGCTGCGGTCGAATGGTTCCGCTGGAACCCTTTCGCGCGTTGCTCCGTGTGACGCTGTACAGCACCTGGAGGATTTACAGATGCGTGCAGCGATTCCCGCAGCGGTTATGACTGTGCTTGGACTGGCGGCGTGCGGCAGCGGCGGCGGGGGCGGCGGCAACGACATGGGGCGGCTCAGCCTCGGCGTGACCGACGCACCAGTTGACGAGGCAAGCAAGGTCGTCGTGCAGTTCAGCGGCGTCGCTTTCAAGCGTGCCGGCGCGGCTGCGGAGCGGGTGGAGAACCTTGCGCCATCGCCGCGGCAGCTCGATCTACTGCAATACCAGGAAGGCCGAGCCGCGCTGTTGCTCGATGGCGTAACGCTCCCAGCCGGCGATTACCAGTGGATCCGGCTCATCGTCGACAACGAGCCGGCGGTCCGCGATTCGTACATCGTCCTGACCGGCGGCGAAGAGTGCGAGCTGCGCGTGCCGAGCGGCGCCGAATCCGGTCTCAAGCTCAACCGCGGCTTCACGTTGCCCGCCGATGGCAGCGTCGCACTGACCATCGATTTCGACCTGCGCAAATCGATCCACGCGCCGCCGGGTCAGCGCAGCAAGACCGACTCTTGTACTCAGGGCTACCTGATGCGCCCGACGCTGCGCATCGTGAACGATGCGGAAGTCGGCGCGATCGCCGGCCACGTCGACAGCGCGCTGGTCACTGACGGCTGCCTGCCGAAGGTCTACATCTTCTCGGGCAGCGGCGTCACGCCGGATGACCTCGAGGAGGCGAGCGGCAGCGACGCGGATCCGCTGGTCGTTGCCACCGTGGCCGTCCAGAACGGCGCCACCAGTTATCCGTATCGCGCCGCTTTCCTGCCGCCGGGTGCTTACACCGTCGCATTCACTTGCGACGATGACGATGCTACGGCCGACGACACGCTGGTCTTCACGGGCACGCAGAACGTCACGGTGCAGACGAACCTCATCGCGACGGCGGATTTCGCCGCGCCAACTACCTGAGCTCAGTGGAGCGCCCCGTGCTGACGGCAGTAATGGATGGTCCGCCGGGCGAGGTTCAAGTCGACGTCGAGCTGGTCGAAGTCCTGCTG
Source organism: Steroidobacteraceae bacterium (assembly GCA_035275145.1). Lineage (GTDB taxonomy): Bacteria > Pseudomonadota > Gammaproteobacteria > Steroidobacterales > Steroidobacteraceae > Steroidobacter. The sequence continues at coordinate 10,886 of DATENH010000018.1, forward strand.
GCGCAGCAGCACCCGAACCTCGCAAGCCTGCCGGTGCGTGCGGCCGAATGCGGCTTCGACAATTTCATGTTCCGTCTCGGCGAGTCATTCGCGGTGCGCCTGCCGCGCACCGCCTCGGCGGCCCGCCTGCTCGCCAACGAGCAGCGCTGGCTCATCACTCTCAGCGACCGCTTGCCGCTGCAGATTCCCGTACCGATCCGCGTCGGCCAGCCCGCTTTCGGCTTCCCGTGGCGCTGGAGCGTGGTGCCTTGGTTGGTGGGCGCCACTGCCGAAGTCGCTCCGGTAGCCGGAGGGGAGGCAGCCCGATTGGCCGCTTTCCTGCGTGCGCTGCACGTGGCGGCGCCGGCCGACGCTCCCCGCAACTTCGAGCGTGCCGCGACGCTGAACAGCCGCTCTGCCGCGCTCGCCGAGCGCATGCGCAACCTCGAGCGCGCCACCGACGTGATCAACGATCGCATCCGCGACGCCTGGAGCGAGGCACTGGAAGTGCCGAACGACACGCCGCCGACCTGGATCCATGGCGATCTGCACGCGCGCAACGTGCTGACGCTCGACGGCACGATCACCGGCGTGATCGACTGGGGCGACGTGACGTCGGGCGATCCGGCGATCGATCTCGCATGTCTGTGGATGCTGCTGCCGAGCGAGCAGACACGCGCGCAAGCGCAACGAGCCTACGACGTGCAGAACGATGCGTTGTGGGCGCGTGCCCGCGGCTGGGCCGTCTTGTTCGGAGTCACGCTGCTCGACACCGGACTGACCGGCAACGCGCGCAACGCCGCCATGGGCGAGCAGATTCTGCGGCGGATCTAATTCTCTAGTCGCGCAACAGCTCGGCAAGATGCTGCTTCCAGACCGCGGCGACCGTATGCGTGCCGTGACCGCGCGATAGCGGCGTCACCGGCATCACCAGTGCGCGGCCGTGCGGCACGCGCTTGATCTCGCGCTCGAGAATGCCGAGCTCGGGTGGATTGATCAGGTCGTCGGCAAAGTTGATCGCGAGCAGCGGCGCGCGGATTTTTTCCAGTCCCGGCGCGGGATCGTAGTCGTGCGAGGCTTCGAGCTGATACACGACGTCGTTCGCATCCGCGCCGCGCAGCGAGTCCGCGACAGCGGCGTCGAACACGGCATCGCTCTTCGCGAGATCCGGCATCTGCTGCTGACGAAGCACGGGATTGCTGCCCATCAGGAACAACATCTGCTCCGCCGTGCGCAGCCCGAGCGGTTGCTCGCGGTAATCGCCGCCGCGCCATTGCGGGTCGAGGCGTATTGCGTCGATCGCAATCCGGCGCCACGCGCGGTTGCGACCGGAGATTTGCGCCGGCAGGCTCGCGAGCGGCATGAGCGCATCCATCGCATCGGGATAGCGCTGGCCCCACAGCCAGGTGTGCATGCCGCCCATCGATGTGCCCATCACCAGCCGCAGGTGCTGCACGCGGAGGCCTTCGGTGATGAGCCGATACTGCGCGGCGATCATGTCTTCGTAGCCGTAGTGCGGAAAGTGCGCGCGCAAGCCATCGCTCGGCTTGCTCGACTTGCCGTGACCGATGCCGTCCGGAAGGATCACGAAGTAGCGAGCGGTATCCAGCTCGCCGCCCTCGCGAAACAATTCGCCGGAGAACTCCGGCCGCAGGAACTGCGCGCCGGTGCCGCCGGTGCCGTGCATGATCAGCACCGCGTTGCGCGCCACGCCGCTAGCGTCGCGCTGCAATTTGCCGAGCGTCCGGTAATGCAACCGCAGCTCGGGCAACGTCTCGCCGGAGGCAAAGCGGAAATCCTTCAGCGCGAAGTCGCCTTCGGTCACGGCCGGTTCGGCTGCAACGAGGTTTTGCGCGAAGGCGGTGCTGGCGACGAGCGCGAGCAGGGCGAGGACGAGTCTCATGGGGCCGGCATCATACTGCAGGCCGCGAGCTATCTGCCGATCAAGCCCTCGCTGGCCGCAATGCCGCGCTTCTCGGTGCTCGCGAATGCTGGCGTCACACCTGGTGTGTGCATCTTCACGCACACACAGCGATTGCGTCCCTGGTTCTTCGCTGCATAGAGCGCGTTGTCCGCGAGCTTCGCGACCGTGCTGTACGGAGCCGCTGCCGCGGGATGGTGAGTCGCAGCGCCGACGCTGATGCTCACGGTGCCTCCGGTGCTCGAACCTGCATGAGGAATCGCGAGCGCGGCGACGTCTGCAACGATGCGTTCGGCGGCGGCTTCGGCATCGGCCGCGGACCGGTCGATGAGCACGGCAACCAACTCTTCGCCGCCGTAGCGAGCCAGCAAGTCGGCGGGATTGCCGGCGACAGCGGTGCGCACGGCCTGGGCGATACGTTGCAGACAGTCGTCGCCTGCCAGGTGACCGTAGTGATCGTTGTAACGCTTGAAGTCATCGACATCGATCATCAGCACCGAGATCGGTAGCTGGCGCGCCGTCGCCTCGCGCCAGACATCGGTGACGCGCGCTTCGAACGTCTGGCGATTCAGCAAGCGCGTCAGGCCGTCGAGCGCAGCCATTTCGCCGAGGAGCTTGCGCTCGAGGAACGCCGTGCGATTCGCGTGTTCGAGCGCATACGCACCGGCGCCGCCGATGACGTTGGCACAGAACACCGCGAACGCCAGGTAGATCGCCGCTTGCGGCGCGATTGTGCCGATGAGCCCGGCGACGACCAGCGCTCCGAGCACGATCAGATTGCTGCGCAGGGCCGGCGCGAACCGCATGCCCAGCATGAAGTACAGGAAGAACGCGACGAGCAGCAGACGAGCGCCGACCAGTGGCGTGTACTCGGGTTCGGCGTAACACGCCATCATCACCGTGCCCATGCCGAACAGCGGCGCGGCCACCTGGATCGCAGGCAGGTACACGCGCAGGTACAGCGGCTTGATGGTCGCGAGCAGGCACAACAGGATCGCGGGCACCTGCAGGCCGAAGCGCACGAGATCGGGTACGGCGTTGCTGGAGCGGATCACCCAGTGATCGATCATCGCGAAGCCGAGCGTCGTGCCGAGCGCGACCAGGATGCTCAGGCGGACCCAGTGCTGCGAAGTGAGCAGGTGATGGTGGCGGAACTCCGCCTCCATCTCACCCGGGAAACGCAGGCGCGCGAAGCCGCCCTCGAGTACGCGGGCAGCCAATCGGTCGTCGCTTCCGGAGCGCGGCGTCGAACGCATTACAGAACCCGCGGAATGGAAACATCAGGATGCTGCGCGAGGCGCAGCGTACGACGCATCGGCCGAAAGTACCAGCGCACCGAAGCGAGGTCTCAGGCTTGCGCTTGACTCAGTTTGATAGCCACTGCGTGCATCGTGTCATACAGGACGACGCAGTTGCGCCCGGCGTATTTGGCGCGATACAGCGCGGCATCCGCGTGTGCCAGGAGCTGGCGCAGCTCGTAACCCGACGAGGAGGTCGCGGCGACGCCGAAGCTCGCCGAAACGCTCGAGCCCGCGTTGCCGGCATCGGTGGTGATCGTTGCAATCGCCGTGCGCAGCTGCTCGCAGCGCTGGCGGGCATCCGCGAGGCTGCAGCCCGGCAGCAGGATGCAGAATTCCTCGCCGCCGAAGCGGCCGAACAGATCGCTGGCGCGCAGGTGATTGCGGCACGCGTCCACGGCCTGGCGCAGCACCTGGTCGCCGGTCGCGTGGCCGTATTTGTCGTTGATCGCTTTGAAGTGATCGAGGTCGCACAGGACCACGCACACTTCCTGCTGCATCTTGCGGCTCGCTTCGAGCTCGCGCTCCGCCTGCACGATGAAGTACGGCCGGTTGTCGATGCCGGTCAAGCCGTCGACGCGCGACAGCTTCATGAAATGCAGTTGCGAGCGCTTGGTGCGATAAGCGAACAGCGCGATGAACACGGCCATGACGATCAGCAGCGCGATGTACAGGCGGCTGGTCTCGACCGCTTTCTTGCCGAGCTGCTGCTGCAGTTGCAGGACTTCGTTTTGCTTGTTGAGCGCGTCGATCTGCAAGCGATTTGCGGCCGCTTCGTGCTTGGCGCGCTCGTACGCAATCTGGCGCGCGCTGACGTCGTCGAGATAGCCCTTGTCCGCGGCGGCATATTTCTCGTGATAGGCGAGCGCGGTCTTCGTGTCGCCTTGCTCCTGCGCGAGCTGATACAGCAGGCGATACGAGTTGACCTTCGGCTCGGTGTACTGGTTCTGGGGCGTGGCATCGTCGACGGCGCGCAACGCGAACTGGCGTGCCGTCGCGGAGTCGCCTTGGTTCTTGTATGCGCGCGCCAGCCAGGCATCGTATTCCGAGATCAGGCGGCGATAGCGGGTGGCGCGCGCCTCGTCGTAGAAACTGGTCAGCAGCTTGATCGCTTCGGCGTTGCGCCCCTGGTCGATGTAGAAGCGCGCGATGTAGACGCGGATCGCGTTCGCCCACAGCACCTCGCCGACCTCGCCGCAGGTCGCGATAGCGCCGATGAACGGCTGCGTCATGTCCGATTGCAATCGGCCGCTGCGATAGAGCGCTTCCAGTCGCAGTTGACTGCTCCGGCACACCGCGCGCACCGAGGTATCTTCCGCGGCGGCGCGGTCTGCATAGCTCAAGCCCAGGTCGTACTCGCCGACCTGGTTGTAGAGATAGCCGACCACCAGCAACCCCTGCTGGCGGGCATCCTTGTCCGTGACTTCGGGCAGCAGCGACAGCAACCGTCCGAGCTGCGCGAACGCTTCGTCATAGTGCGTCCCCAATGCCTGCGCGTTCGCGATCGTGGCGCTGGCGCGGAAGCGCAGCGTGACATCGTGCGACTCCTCGATGATCTGCTCCAGCGGCGGGATCGCTCGCGCGTAGTCGCCGACGTAGGCGCTGCGCCAGCCTTGCAGGTACTGCAGGAAGTGCCGTTGCGATTGCGAGAAGGTCGCGGACTGCTCGTCCAGCTGGCCCATCAGCATGCTGAACTCGGCGGGATTGAGGCCTTTGACCTGATCGGCCCGGTACAGCAGCTCGTCCGCTTCCTGCGAGGTCAGCGCCAGTGCGACGTTGGCGAGCAGAGCGCACGCCAGCGCGAATCCGCCCAGCATGCTGCGCCGGGCGGAGACGTGGCGATGGGTCGAGTCCTGTCGAGCGCGCACCGAATTTTCAGACGAAGGCTTCGTCGGCCTCCTCTTCTTCGTCCTCTTCCTCTTCTTCCTCGTCGGGCTCCGCGGGGTCGGGCTTCACGACCAGGCAGCAGACGTTCGGCTGCGCCCCCAGCAGCGCGCTGAGGCGCAGCGGCTCGTCGGCGAGCAGGGCGCTGCGCAGCTCGGGATCGATAGCCGCGGCGGCGATCGCCTGCTGCAGCTCGGCGGGCGCGGCATGGCGCAGGCGAGCGTTGCGTCCGAGCTGGTCCAGGAACTCGATGGCATCCGTCATTCTGTTTCTCCTGATGCTGAGGGTGACCTGCAACCGGCGCCTATTCTGGCGCAAGCGTCCGCGGAAAGCTCAGGCGCAGCGCACAGAAAACCCTAGGTTTGGGCAGGAACCCCTGCACCCGGGCGCCAGGAGCCACGGTATGCCGACCAGCGCCAGAGGTTCGTACCCAGATCCAGTGGTGAAATCCCTGGGTGGCGTACCAGCCCTACGCTGAGTGCGAGGCGCTCGCAGGCCACGTGGTCGACCGCGAACCGGACCCAGACCTCGTCGACGTCGAGCGCGGCGAAGGCGTGGCCGATGACCGCAATCAATGCGGCCGTTGCGAATTTCTCCTCGCGCCGGGAGGGCAGCAGCATGACGCCGAGCTCCGTCTGCCGCCGGACCGTATCGAAGTTCTGCAACGTGCAGAGCCCGATCGGCTGCTGCGTGTCCTTCGGGATCAACGTCATGAACAGAGCCCGCAGGGGCGTGCTGCGCGTGGCCTGGAGAACCCGGCGGAAGGCACGGGCGGCTTCGGCCCGAGTCCACGGCGGACCGATGTGTTGCATCGTGGCGGCATCGCTGAAGAGGTCGCAGTACAGCGCCTCGTCGCTCTCGCGGATCGAGCGCAGCAGCAATCGGGGAGTATCGAGCTCCACGTGTGCCGCGCTGGCCGCGGGATTCAAGGCATCTTCTCCGCCTGCCGATCGAGCGCGGCCAGGCGCTCCCGAATCTGCTCGTCGGGCTGCAGCGCCGTCGCCGGCGGAATGACGACGGTTGCGTGCATATCGATATCGACCGTTGGCAGCTGCGCGATGGTCGTGCGCTCGATGCGCGGTTGCTGGGTCGGCAGCGTCGCAACTTTGTAGACGATCGCCTCGTGCTCGGGCGTGTAGTCGCGCATCAGCACATCGACGAGCACCTGGCGGTAGTCCGCGCCGGTCGCAAAGCGGGTGAGAGACCGGTCGCCGGCGACACCGACCTGCCACAGCACCAGGTAGGCGGAAGGATCGATGCGCCGCCGGTACAGCATCAGCTGGCTTGCTTCGAAATGCTGGCAGCCGTAGCGGCCCGGATCGATGCCGAGATCCGCGTACAGACAGTCCTCGGCCGAGACGCCCGGCTCCATGCGCGCGTCGAAGCCCTCGCGGCGCGCCTGCGCGATTGCGTCGTGGGGCACGCCGGCAAAGACGCCGGGATGACCGTAGAAGGCGCCGCAGACGTGCTTGCCGGCGCGCACTTCCGCCAGCATGGCCGCGACCATCTGCCGGTAGGTTTCGGCGCGGGATTTTCCCTCGCGATAGAACGATTGCAGGCTGCGCACGTCGGGATGCATCTTCGCGAGCCACAGCTCGACGATGCCGTCCGACGTTGCCGCGAACACGACATCGGCGGTTTCGATGTAGCTGCGGCTGAGCGGCGTGAGATGCGAGCCGAGCGTCATGCCGACACCCACGCAGACCAGGCTCCCCGTGGGGCTACTGTGCATCAGGCTGTACTTCAGGCCTTGCCGCGGCGAACGCGGGCAGCGATTCCAGGTGCGTGCTGATCGCGACCAGCGTCGGGAACGGCGTGAGATCGGTCTTGAAGCGGCGCGCGTTGAACATCTGCGGCACGAGACACACGTCGGCGAGCGAGACCGCCTCGCCGAAGCAATAGCGGCTGGCGGCGGAGTGCTCGCGCGCCTGCTGCTCGAGCCCGCGAAATCCTTCGCCGACCCAGTGGCGATACCAGGTGCCGACGCCCGCGTCGTCCTGCTTCAGCTCGGCGCGCAGATAGTTCAGCACGCGCAGATTGTTGAGCGGATGGATCTCGCAGGCGATGGCCAACGCCATGGAGCGCACGCGCGCGCGGTCGATGGGATCCGCCGGCAGCAACGGCGGCTCGGGGTGCCGGTCGTTCAGGTATTCGATGATCGCCAGCGACTGGGAAAGCACTACGCCGTCGACCTCGAGCGCCGGAATCAGGCCCTGCGGATTGAGGTCGAGATAGTCCGGGGCGCGGTGCTCGTTGCGGGCGAAATGTTTCGGCGCCGAGTCGTAGGGCAGCCCCTTGAGATTGAGCGCGATCCGCACGCGGAACGCCGCGGAGCTGCGGAAGAACGTGTAGAGCTTCATGCCAGTCCGATGAGAAGTTCCTCGACGATCCATCGCTTCAGCATGCCCGCCGCGACGAGCGGCACCGCCTCGGCTTCGTGCCATTCGCACAGCGCTTCGCACATCTCGCCGAAGCTCCCGCCGTCGCGCACCACCGCCAGCGCGGCAGTCTCGTCAGGCTCCAGCGAACGGTACTGCGTTTTCAGATCCTGTCGCCACAGCAGCCAGGACTGCGGAGCTGCGAGGATCGCAGGGTGCGGCGGGGACTGTTCTTCCGCCAGTGCTTTGAACAGCGCCTGCGCGTTGGTCTGCAGCTCCAGCTGCTGCACGGAGGGATGAAACGCCAGGCGCAGCTCGCCCCACGCGGTGGGCGCGACGCTCGCCAGCGCCTCGATGCCGACCGTCGGCGCGTCCTCGGCATCGAACGATGCGGCCAGCGCCCATTCCCAGCAGGCCAGCTCGGCGAACCACGGGCGATCGGAATGCGAGCGCTTCAGCTCTTGCGCGAGGCAATCACCGAACCAGCGGATCGAGGCGAACTGCGAGGGGTGCGCGTCGATGTAGTGCGCCGCCACGACGCCGAACTCGTCTTCGCCGAGGAGTTGTCGCAAGTGAGGCATGGTGTCGCCGAGCGCATCGGCAAGGCGGATGCGGTACGCGTTCGAGTAAACGGCGAGGCGGGTCGCAGCAGGAACCGCGGCTGTGCCATTGACTGCGTCGGCAATCGCGGCGTCGCCGTTCAGCACGTGGTGTTGCAGATCTCGCTGCAATTGCGCGAGCGCGCTCACGCTGCCTCCGCAGTCAGCGCGATGGCACGCGCGCGCTCCAATTCGGCCAGCAGCACCGGCAGGTCGGGAATGTTGTCGTCGCGCTCGATCATGGTCGAGACCGCGCCGAAGCGCGCGACCGCAGCCGCGTATAGCTGCCAGACTTCTTCGCAAACCGGCTCGTCGTGCGTGTCGATCAGGTAGTCGCCCTGGCTCTGGTGCCCGGCGAGGTGAAACTGCTGCACGCGCTCGACCGGTATCCCGCGCAGGTACGCCAGCGGATCGAAACCGTGATTGACGCTGCTCACGTACACGTTGTTGACGTCGAGCAGCAGGCTGCAATCGGCGCGCTCGGCGATCTCGCGCAGGAATTCCCATTCGGTCATTTCGTCGGCGGCGAAGCTCACGTAGGTCGAGACGTTCTCCAGCACGAGCCGGCGCCCGAGGATGTCTTGCACGGCGTGCACGCGGCTGACGACGTGACGCACGGTCTCCTCGGTGAACGGCAGCGGCATCAGGTCGTGCAGGTTGATGCCGGCGACGCCGGTCCAGCACAAGTGATCCGAGATCCAGGCCGGCTCGACCCGATCGGCGAGCGCTTTCACGCTGCGCACGTACTCGAGATTCAGCGGATCGGTGCTGCCGATCGACAGCGAAACGCCGTGGAGCACGATGGGATAGTGCGCGCGCAGGCGTTCGAGGTTGTGGAGCGGGCGGCCGCCGGGGACGAGGTAGTTGTCGGTGAGGGCTTCGAGCCAGGCGATGCTGCCGCGGTGCTCGCCGAGCAGGGCCTCATAGTGCTGGGGCCGCAGCCCGAGCCCGAATCCCAAAGCGTTCACACGGGTGCGGAGCATTCAAAAAACGTGGTCGGGAGAAGTGGCGGCGCGGCAGGAAGCGCCCGCGCCGCCATATGCCTCAGCGGCTCAGCTCTTTGCCTTCGCCTTGGCGGCGTCGCATTCGGCCTTGCTCATCTCACTGTAGCCCTGGCCTTTGCAGGCGTTCTGGCCTTTGCACTGGTTCTTCGCAGTCTTGCAGGCGCTCGTGCCCTTGCACGCGTTGACGCCTTCACACTTCACTTTCGCTTCGTCCGCAGCATTCGCGGCCGACAGCGGTGCCGACGTGAAAACGATCGCAGCTGCTGCCGCGAGCGCCAGGCCGGAGAACTTCTTGACCGAGCTTGTCTTGTGGGCCATCTATGCCATTCCTCGTTGATTGTGTGTTGAACGAACGCTCCCTATCGGAGCGCGTGAGTATACGCGCGCGGCATTGCACCGGATGCACAGGGGGCAAATCGCGCTTTTTGCGACGCAAAGACGACGCGGGGGCGAATAAAAGGCCGGGCAACTTGCGTTACCCGGCCCGATCCAGACCTCAGCGCGGCGCTGTCAGCTGCCGCGTCGCACTTCCATCGCGTCCTTGACCTTCCTGACGCCTTCGACGTCGCGTGCAAGCTGCAGGGCGCGAGCCCGCGCTTCGTCGGTTTCGACGAAGCCGCTGAGCTGCACCGTGCCCTTGAACGTCTCGACGTTGATCTGGTGCGCTTTCGTCACCGGATCGGCGACCAGGGCCGCCTTCACCTTGGCGGTCACGACGCCATCATCGACGGCTTGCCCGGCCGACTCCTGCGTCGGCGTGCTCGAGCAACCGGCTACGACTGTCGAGGCCATGAGGGCCGCGAGCAGTAAGGTCGCCGTGTTTCTGTGCTTCATATGCCTGTCTCTCTACGGAAGCGGATCCCTAGCCCGAGCCGTCGCGACGCTCCTCGGCCGCGCGCTTGGCGGCGTCGAGATCGCGATCCGCACGATCCTTACAGTCGCGCTGCGCATCGCTGCTCAAGCTCTCGCACTTCGCCACGGCGATCTTGTGAGTCGCTTCGGCCTGCGCCACCGCGACCTTGTAATCGCCCTTGGCTGCCGTCTCGCTGGCCTGCTGCGCCTGGTCAGCCGTGTCGTTCGCGTCGTGATCGGCCTGCGCGTCCGCGACGTCCTTCTGGGCGTCGGCGTTGTTTTCGCGAGCGTCGGCCTGAGCGTCGGCGACGTCGCGCTGCGCATCCGCTCGCGCGTCGGCCACGTCATGCTGCACTTCGGCGGGAGATTGTGCCTTGTTGCAACCCACCAGCGCGAGGCCGGCGGCGACGACGATCCAAAATAGTGAAGCCCTCATAGCGGTGTCCTCGATTAGCTACCCGTCGTAGAAACCGACGCCACAACCCAGCGGTTCCGTTGGAAAAATTGCCGACGGCGGAACCCGAAAATGCGTGCACACGTTTCGGAAGTTTCCACCGTCACCCCTTCACGACCCCAGACGATGACCGACACGGCCGCCCCGCCGCCGCCACTGCCCCCGATCGAAGCCGCCGGGCGCGTGCCGCTGCACGTCATTGCCATCATTGTCGTGTCGATCGCGCTGCTGGTGATCAATGCCTCGCTGCTGATCATCAACACGGCGGCGACGATGGATTCCAATGCGCACTACGCACGATCTACAGAGATCAAGCGGGCGCTCATTACCTTCCAGTCCGTGATCACTGGACTGGAGTCTTCGCAGCGCGGCTACTTGCTGACCGGCCAGGCCGCCTACCTGGAGCCGTACCACGTCGCGATGCGGAGCTGGCGCAACCAGATCGACCGGCTGCGGGAGCTCACGATCGACGATCCGAACCGGCTGGCGGACATCACGTCGCTGGAAGGACTGACCACGGCGGCGGTGAGCCGCCTGGAGCAGACCATCCGCAGCAGCCCGCAGCCGGGGCCGCACGGCAACGCGGACGTCGCCGGGACCGACCGGGCGACGCAAACGATGGATCGGGTTCGCGGTGTCGTCGATCGCATGATGAGCGAGGAGGACGCGCGCATCGAAGCGTCGCGCCGCGAAGTGCTGCGCGATATGTGGGTCGGCGCGGGAGTCGCAGTGCTCGCGACCGTCGTCACCGTCGCAGTGCTGATCGCGCTGAACAAGCTGCTGCAGCGATACGTCCGGGATCGCGAAAGCGCTCTGCGGGCGCTGCGCGAGGCGAATCAGCATCTGAACCAACTGGTCGAGCAGCGCACCGCCGAGCTCACCGAGCTCTCGCAACATCTGATCCGCGTGTCGGAGGAGGAAAAAGCCAAGTTGGCGCGGGAGCTGCACGACACGCTCGGCAGCAATCTGACCGCGATCAACATGGACCTGAACTGGATCCAGCGGCGCCTGCCGGAGGCCTCGCGCGAGGTGCGCGAGCGCCTGCAGCGGGTTCTGCAGATGCTAGCGGATACGGTCGAGCTGAAGCACGAGGTGATCGAGGGTCTGCGCCCGAGCCACCTCGACAATCTCGGCCTGGCATTCGCGATGCGCTCGCACTGTCGCGAGTTCACGCGACGCACCGGGCTCGCCTGCGAGATCGACGTGCGCGAGGACTTCGACGACCTCGATCCTTCCTGGTCGATCGCGTTCTATCGCATCGTTCAGGAGGCGCTGACCAACATCACGAAGCACGCCCAGGCGACGCAGGTCAGGATCACGCTGGCGCGCGAGCAGGACGGTGTGCGGCTGCGGATCCACGATGACGGCGTCGGGCTCACGGACGAGGCCCTGGCCAAGCCGAAGTCGCACGGAGTGGTGGGCATGCGCGAGCGCATGCGGGAAATGGGTGGCACCTTCGCGATCCGCCGGCCGTCGGCCGGCCGGGGAACGGTGGTCGAGGCCTTCATCCCCAATCCGCGCAAGTCCGCCTCCAGCGCCGCGTAGGAACAGGCTTACGTCGCCGGGCTGGCAGGGGCGGCGTGAAATGATTCGCGCAATGTCGGGAACATTTCGGCACTGCCATGCGGTTGTGTCACCTGAGGGCCGCGTACGGCCTATAGGGGCGAATCGTTATGGGAAACCCGATGACCGAGACTGTTCCGGCACGCGACCCGCGCGCGTATTTGGGGCATGACACCGACGTTCGCGCGGAATTGCTCGAGACCCGTCCGGCGCCGGAGCTGGCGGTCCTGCAGGTGCCGGTCGGCACCAATCTGGCCGACGTCGAGCGCTGGATGATCTTCGCCACCCTGCAGAAATGCGGGGGAAACAAGACGCGCGCAGCGGCGTTATTGGGCGTGAGCCTGAAGACCCTCTACAACCGTCTGAACGCGTACCGGGCGCAGGGGCTGGTGATGGATTACGCGGCTACGGCCCAGCGTGACGCCGAGATCACCGATCTCCACCTCACCGAACTTCGGGGGGAACTCACGGAGGTGCCATTGTGATGCTGGATGCGAGAGAGAACGAAGGACGAGATACCTTTCAGCAGGCGCAGACGCCGATCAAGGTGATGATCGTCGACGACCACGCGATCCTGCGCGCCGGCGTGCGCGAGATGCTCTCCGAGGAGCCGGATCTGCAGGTAGTCGGCGAGGCGGGCTCCGCGGAGGAGGCCACCCAGCAGCTGCGCGAAGGGTTGAAGATCGATGTCGTGGTACTCGACATCACGCTGCCGGGACAAAGCGGCATCGACCTGTTGAAGCAGCTGCGCCGCGATCGCCCGGAGCTGGCGATCCTGGTGCTGAGCATGCACCCCGAGCGCAGCTTCGCCGTGCGCCTGATGCGTGCTGGTGCGAACGGATATGTGCCGAAGATGATCGTGCCCGAGGAGCTGGTGAAAGCCGTGCGCGCGGTCGGCACCGGTCGGCGCTACATCACGCCGCTGGTCGCGGAGCTGCTCGCTTCGGAATGTGCGGCCGACGAGGAAGGGCCGTTGCACAACCGCCTCTCGGAGCGCGAGCTGCAGGTTTTCACCCGCATCGCCCGCGGCGTCTCGCCCGCAGTCATGGCGAACGAGCTGGGTCTGAGCGTGAAGACTGTCAGCACCTATCGCGCGCGCATCCTCGAGAAGATGGGAATGCGCAGCAATGCAGAAATCGCCGCCTACGCCGTCCGCAACCAGCTGGTCGAGTAGGGCGACGCCCGTCTCGGTCCGGCGCGGCGCCTGGCTCTGCAGCGGCGAGTCTGCACCGGGCACGGAGAGCGACACCGGCACCCATCCGGCGCTGCGCGCGCTGGAGCGGGCCGAGCTCACCATCTACATCGTCGAAGATTCCGCAGCCGTGAAAGAGCGGCTGATCGAATCCGTCGAGGACATTCCGCATGCACGGGTGGTCGGCAGCGCCGACGCAGTCAACGACGCGCTCGAAGGCATGCGCGCGCTACAGCCGCGGGTGCTGATCCTGGATATCCAATTGCGAGGCGGCAGCGGCTTTCGCCTGCTCAAGCTGATGCGGGCAGCCGGCATGAGGCGCCCGGAGACGATCATCGTCGTCACCAACTACCCCTCGGACGACTACCGCACCGCGAGCCGGGAATGCGGCGCCGATCATTTCTTCGACAAGGCGTCGGAATTCCACAAGGTTCGCGAGGTGCTGCTGGAAATGCGCTAGGCGGTGGACCTTAAAGGCCACGCTGTGCGTTGCGTGCCCTGGATATTGCGCAATTCGTTGCATGGACCTCCCCAGGACGATGGGGGCACCCGCTGAGAACCCATCGGACGCCATGCCGACGACTGCGCACTTGAGGCCGCGCCTTCGGGCACGGCCTCTTTTTTTGTGGGTTACTTCTTGTGCCGGTCTTCCGACACGAGATTGCGGCTCCACTCGGCGCGGCTGCGCGAGGAGTCGTATTCGACGGCGGTTTCGGAGTGCGTGCTGCGGCATTCGTCCTGCCAGCGCACGACCAGATAGCGGCCGGTGCGGAGCTGCCACACGTCGCCGCGCAAATCCATGTCGCTGTCTTTCAATCTGACGGGGTCGCCGACGCGCAGCCGGCTCTCTTGATCTTCGCTCATGACCGCTCTCCTCCCGCCTCATATCGGCGCGAGCGTGCGCGTAGCCTAGTGCGACCGGCACCGAGGATGGATTCAGGGAAAATCGCAATCGCCGCCGGCGATGCTCAGGATGAGCAGCGGTTCACGAACTGCCGTGTGAGCGGCATCACAGTTTGTAAGAGCTACTCTCCGGTCCACCAGCCCATGAATTCTTCGAAGCTGATCTTGCCGTCGCCATCGGCGTCGGTCATCTCGAAAGCCAGCAGGCATTCGTCTCCGGTCAGGTCCTGGTCGAGCGCGTTCAACAGCGCCGAGAATTCGTTGACTACGATCCAGCCGTCGCCGTTCGCGTCGCAGGTGTCGAAGCTCTGGCGCAGTTCGGCGAGATCGGCCGTGTCGAGATCTTTCATTGCTGCCTCCCTAAGTCTTCGCGTCGGTCCTCTCCCCGGGACTCGCGCGCGATTCTACCGGGAGCCGCCGAACTTCTCCGCAAAGAAATCGCCGGCGTTCCAGCGCGGCGGATTCGCGGCGTTGGCAGCATCCAGCACGATGCGCAGGTCGACGCGGGCCAGGTCGGCGGCGGTCGCGTAGTCCAGCGGCAAGCTGAGATCGTCGCTCGGCTGGTGATACTGGTTCTCGCGAAACTGCTTTTGCAGGGCTGCGGCGTCGACGCCGGGATCGCGGGCCTGGTAACCGCTGTTCACCACCAGCGCCGGCACGCCGTGGCGGATGAACGAGAATTGATCGCTGCGGATGAAGCCGACTTCCTCGGGCGCGAGCTCGGGGCTCAGGCGATAGCCTTGCGCTGCCGCGGCATTGCGCGCCAGCGTGCCGAGGCTCGAGTGCTCGCCGCCGAGCGCTACGAAGTCGCGGACCGGCACGAACGGCATTGGCATGTCGATGTTGACGTTGGCGACGATGCGGCGGCCGTCGCTGCGCGGGCTCTGGGCGAAATAATCGGAGCCGAGCAGGCCTTTCTCTTCGGCCGTCACCGCTGCGAACAGCACCGAGCGCCGCGGCTTCGTGTTCGAGACGTGCAACGCATGCGCCATTTCCAACAGCACGGCGACGCCAACGGCATTATCTTGCGCGCCGTTGTAGATCGAATCGCCGTTCACGGCTGAGCCGCGGCCGAGATGGTCGAGGTGCGCGGTGACCACGACGATCTCGTTGCGCAGGTTCGGATCGCTGCCGGGCAACAGGCCGAGCACGTTGGCGCTTTCCGTCTTGCGCAGGCCGGTCGTCGCCGAGAGCGTCAGCAGGCCGGGCAGACCGAAGCCCTGCGGTTGGCCGGCGTCGGCGGCCGCCAGCACGTCGCCGAAGCTCGACGCCGCATTCTCGAACAGGTGCGCGGCCGCTTCGTGATTGAAGCGAAAGCGCAGCTTCAGCTCCGGAAAAGCACGTTGTGGCTTGCCGTCGGGGTCGAGCCAGCGCATCTGCGGAGTCCAGCTCATTCCGACTACGCGCTCCCACGGCACGCGCTTCTCGTCGACCGGCGAGGCGACGGTGATCGCACCGACGGCGCCGTGGTCCACGAGCAGGCTCCATTTGCGCTCGCTCCACGAGTGATACGCGCGTTGCGAGCTCGGAAACTTCGCCGGCGCGCCGCTCAGGATCACGGCGATGCGGCCCTTGAGGTCGACGTTCTCGAAATCCGTGTAGCCGAGCTCGGGCGCATCGACGCCGAAGCCGGCGAACACCAGCGGCGCGGTCAGCGTCGAGCTGGCTGAAAGAAAATCGGCGGAAGGCAGGTAGTGAGTGCCGTACTCGAATGTGTAGGTCTGGTCGTCGCGCACCAGCTTTGCGGAAGAGCCGGGGAGGACCGGCGTTGCTTCGACCAGCGGCACGGTCTGCAGATACGTGTCCGCCTCGCCGGCAGGGGCGAGACCGGCCTGGCGGAATTGCGCGGCGACGTAGGCTGCAGCGATGTCGTAGCCGCGCGTCGCAGCCGCCCGGCCTTCGAGCAGATCGCTGGCCAGGAATTCGACGTGACCGCGGATCGCATCGGCGCGCACGCTGGTCGTCGCCGGGAGATCGGCGGCGCCGGCTGCGAATGCCGTCGCGGCCAGCAGCAGGGCGGTCAACGAGCGCATGGGACTCCGTGATAAAAAGCACGACACGGCGCGCATTGTAATTCACCGTCGGTTCAGCGCCTGGAACTTAGCTTGAGCGTGCGGCATCCTGACGATGGTGCTCGAGATGGCTCGTAGGTTTGCACAGCTCGGTTTGGCATGCGCCGCTGCGGTGGTGCTGGCGAGCTGTTCCATCGATCCGTATCGGCCGCCAGAGCCGCAGGCGGTCATCGTCGCGCCACCTCCGGCGCCAGTCCCTTCCCTCGGCAATGAAATTGCGATGCGTGCGATTTCGCTGCTGGGCAGACCTTACGTGTGGGGCGGGGCAGACCTGAGCGGCTTCGATTGCAGCGGCCTGGTGCGATTCATCTACGACCAGGTGGGCATCCCGGTGCCGCGCACGGCGGCGGAGCAGTTCTCGGCGGCGAAGCCGATCGAGCTCGACGTGCTGAAGCCGGGCGACCTGCTGTTCTTCCGCACGCACGGCCAGCGCATCTCGCACGTCGCGATCTACACGGGCGAAGGAAGGTTCATCCACGCGCCGCGTAGCGGCCAGCCGGTGGAGTTTCGGATGCTGGATGACGAGTACTACCGGACCAGATTGGCGGGCGCGGGCCGGTTGTTCTGAGAGTCGGGCTCAAGCCCGACCTACAGCGTCTTTTTCTTGCGCTTGGGTGCAGTTTTCGGTGTGGCTGCTGGCTCTGCCACGGCGGCCACTTCTCCTGCCGGCCGGTTCATTCTCTCGCGCACCAGGTTATCGACCACCGATGGATCCGCCAGCGTCGAGGTGTCGCCGAGCTGGTCGTGCTCGTTCGCTGCGATCTTGCGCAGGATACGTCGCATGATCTTGCCGGAGCGCGTCTTCGGCAGGCTCGGCGCCCACTGCACGAGATCCGGCGCGGCGATTGCACCGATCTCCTTGCGCACCCAGTCGCGCAGCTCGCCGCGCAGCGCGTCGTTCGGCTGCTCGCCGGCGTTGAGCGTGACGTAGCTGTAAATCCCCGTGCCCTTGATGTCGTGCGGATAGCCGACCACCGCGGCTTCCGCAACTTTCGGATGCGCGACGAGCGCGCTCTCGATTTCGGCAGTGCCGAGGCGATGTCCGGCGACGTTCAGCACATCGTCGACGCGGCCGGTGATCCAGTAGTAACCGTCTTCGTCGCGCTTCGCGCCGTCGCCGGTGAAGTAGCGGCCGGGGAACGTCTTGAAGTAGGTGTCGATGAAGCGCTGATGATCGCCGAACACCGTGCGCATCTGGCCCGGCCAGCTATCGGTGATCACGAGGTTGCCTTCGGCCACGCCTTCGAGCGTCTTGCCTTCGCCGTCGACGATCGCCGGCTTCACGCCGAAGAACGGCAGCGTCGCCGAGCCCGGTTTCTGATCGATCGCACCCGGCAGCGGGCTGATGAGGATGCCGCCGGTCTCGGTCTGCCACCACGTGTCGACGACCGGGCAGCGGCCATCGCCGACCACGCGGTGATACCACTCCCAGGCTTCCGGATTGATCGGCTCGCCGACCGAGCCGAGCAGCCGCAACGAACGGCGCGACCAGCCCTTCACCGGCGCATCGCCTTCGCGCATCAGCGCGCGGATCGCAGTGGGCGCGGTGTAGAAGATCGTCACCTTGTGCTTGTCGACCGTCTGCCAGAAGCGGCCGGCATCGGGATAGTTCGGCACCCCCTCGAACATCAGCGACGTTGCGCCGTTGGCGAGCGGTCCGTAGACGATGTAGCTGTGGCCGGTGACCCAGCCGACGTCGGCCGTGCACCAGTAAATGTCGTCCTCACGCACGTCGAAGATCAGCTCGTGCGTCATCGACGCGAACACCAGGTAACCGCCCGTCGTGTGCAACACGCCCTTGGGTTTTCCCGTCGAGCCGGAGGTGTAGAGAATGAAGAGCGGATCTTCCGCGTCCATGACCTCCGGCGCGCATTCCTTCGGTTGACTCGCGAGCGCCTCTTCGAACCAGCGATCGCGGCCGGCTTGCATCGGCACCAGCGAGCCGAGACGGCGCACGACCAGCACGTGCTTCACACAGTCACTGCCCGGCGCGGCGAGCGCGGCATCGACGTTCGCCTTGAGCGGGATGCGCTTGCCGCCGCGCAAACCTTCGTCGGCGGTGATCACGACGTTGGAGCCGCAGTCCGCGATGCGTCCGGCGAGCGACTCCGGCGAAAAACCGCCGAACACGACCGAGTGCACGGCGCCGATGCGCGTGCAGGCGAGCATTGCCACTGCGGTTTCGGGAATCATCGGCATGTAGATCGTGACGCGGTCACCCTTGCGCACGCCGAGAGACTTGAGCGCATTCGCGCACTGACACACGCGCTCGTACAACTGCCGATAAGTAATTCGCTCCGACAAGCGCGGATCGTCGCTTTCCCACAGGATCGCAGTCTTGTCGCCACGCTTGGTGAGATGGCGGTCGAGACAGTTCGCCGAGACGTTGAGCTTGCCGTCGTAGAACCAGCGAATGCGGAAATCCTTTTCGTCGTAGCTGGTGTCTTTCACCTTCGAATAAGGCTGGATCCAGTCGAGCCGTCGGCCGATGCGCGACCAGAACGTGTGCGGATCGCGCACCGACTCCTGGTACAGGCGCAGGTAGTCGGCGTGCTTGAGGTGGGCGAGGGCGGCGAAATCCTCGGGAACTTTGTAAAGCTTGGAGCTCATAGGGCCTTTCGCACACGCTCTGCGTGCTGCGCAAGAACGGCCTTGTCCGCCCAGTCGCGGTTATGCGTTCGCAACGGCACGCCTTCGTAGCAGGGAATGATGTGGAAGTGGATGTGAAAGACGGTTTGTCCCGCGACGCTCTCGTTGAATTGCACGATGCGCATGCCGCCGGGATTGAAGGCCTTCTGCACGCCGCGCGCGACGTGCTGCGTCGCCTTGATCAGCTCGGCGAGCGCCGCCGGCTCGATGTCGAAGAAGTTGCGCGCCTTCACCCGCGGCACCACCAGCGTGTGGCCGTCGGACTGCGGCATCGCGTCCATGAACGCGACCGCGCGCTCGTCCTCGAATACTTTGAATGCCGGCATCTCGCCGCGAAGGATCTTCGCGAACACGTTGTTGTCGTCGTACATGTCAGATCCCCGCTTTAGCCAGAGCGTCCACGACCTGGCGGATCGCGGTGCCGAGCGCCGGGTGCTCGGCTTCGAACTGGACCGCCAGTGCGTCGAGATTCTCGATCAGTGAATGCCGCTCGCCCGCGGTGGCGGGTTTGCCGAGCAGCCGGGTGATGTCGCCGAGCAGAGCGATGAGCTGCTGACGCAGCTGGGGATCATCCGCCGACCGGGTGCGGGCCAGCTCGGCGTGCAGGGCCGCGAGCTGGTCCTTCAGTTGTGTTCTCACTGCTGCCGCGCCTCCACTGCAGACGAGGCAGCCATTCTATGTGAGAACGCGAGTGCTGTGCGGTCAGTTGTTTTCCCTAATCGGCTCCGGCGCCTGCGCCGAGCCCGCCTGAGGCTGCGCCGCGCCGGCCGCGGGGGCTGCGTCCTTCTTCTTGCGCGTCAGCCGCACGTCATATTGCTGTTCGAGCTGCGCCAGCCCGGCGTCATCCAGGCGCTGCATGCCGAGGATCGTCGAGGGCGTGCGGAATCCAATTCCGGAATCGGCCACGACGATGCGATCCATCCCGTAGCCGCACAGCATGCCGTCATGGTTGCGGTCGACGAACGCGAGCCGGTTCGCAAACTTCAATTCCGGCAGCGGCAGCGACAGCTCCACCAGATACGCCTTGCGGCCCGGACCCCAGATCACCATCTTGTGCTGATCCAGCGGCCTGAAATCGTGGATGGCGCTCGTGAACACGCAGTCGTTCTTGCCTGCGTGGGAAGTGGACGTCGAGGCGTTCGCGCTCGCGCCGATAGCAATGCCCGCGGCGGCCAACGCCGCTGCGAACACGAATGTGTTCTTCATGATGCGTACTCCTATCGTCTGCACGACGTCAGAATGAGACCGGAAGAATGAATGAGCCCTTAACTCCAGCGACGATTGCGCGTGCAGCCTAGCGGCCCGCGGGCGCGCTGTTCTGTCATTGGGATGACACAACGCGAATGCGAGGCGCGCGCGGAAACTTAATGGAGATTTAAGGAACTATTTCGGACGTGGGCGCGCCCGCGCAGTCGCGACAGCAGTCGTCGGATCGTCGGGCCAGTAGTGCTTCGGATAGCGGCCCTTCAGCTCTTTTTTGACTTCCGTGTAGCCGCGCGCCCAGAAGCTCGCGAGATCCTTCGTCACCTGCACGGGCCGGTGCGCCGGCGACAGCAATTGCATCGTCAACGGCACGCGACCGCCGCCGACTGCGGGCGTTGCGCTCAGGCCGAACACTTCCTGCAGCCTGACTGCGACCGTCGGAGCGGCCGAGTAGTCGATCGGAATGCGCGAGCCGCTCGGCACCTGCAGGTGCGTCGGCGCAATCTCGTCGAGCCGCTGCCGCTGGTTCCAGTCGAGCAGCGCTGCGATCACCCCGGTCATGTCCAGCCGCGCCAGATGATCGCGCCGGCTCATGTTCGTGAGCCACGGGGCCAGCCAATCGTCGAGTGTTGCCAACAGCGCGCCGTCGCTCACGTCGGGCCATGGGCGCGGAGCTTGTGCGTCGACCTCGCGCGCGAACGCGAGACGCTGGCGTAGTGCGCGCGCTTCCTTGGTCCATGGCAACGCGTCGAGACCCAGCTCGCGAATGCCTGCGAGCAACGCGCTCAGCACACGTGCGCTGTCGGGATTTTCGAGTCGCCGCTCGCCGAGCCTGATTGCGCCGAGCCAGCGCTCGTCCTGCGCGACGACCGCCTGCTCGCGCGCGTCCCACTCGAATCGCTGGCGATGTTCGATCAGTGCAGCGAGGGCCGCTTCGAGTGCTGCGCGGGGCAGGGGCGCTGCGAGCCTGATGAGCGCCTCGCGATCGCCCGCGTCAAGATCGGCGACGACGAGAAATTCCGCTTGCGCGATGCTTTGGGCATCCGCGAGCCGCGCACCGCGTCCGCCGGATAAGAGATATCGCCCGCCCGCGCCGCGCGACTGGGCGATGCGATCGGGGTATGCGAAGGCGAGGAGTCTGCCGATGTCGGTGTCGGACTCGCCCCCACCCAACCCTCCCACGCTCGCGGGGGAGGGCAGGGAGGGGGTCTGGCGCGCAAGAACCTCAACGCTGCGCAATGCGCGTTGCCGCGCACCGCCGTCGACTCTGACGTCGGCGGCCACGTGCGGATCATCGACGCGGCCGCGGCGCAGTGCCTCGATCCGCAAGTGCAGATCGGCGTCGCGTCGACCGGCGTTCCAGCGAAGAAGATCGCGTTCTCCCAGCACTGCCGCAATCTCCAGCGCGAGTCGCTGCAGACCGAGCTCGGCACCGCGCACGATCATGTGCGCAAGTCGCGGATGAGTTCCCAGCCGCGCCAGCGCCCGGCCGTGCGGAGTGATTCGTCCGCCAGCGTCGATCGCATCGAGCGAGCGCAACAGGTCGCGCGCCTGCGCGAACGTCGCGGCGGGCGGCGGATCGAGCCAGCGCAACGAACGCGGATCGCTCACTCCCCACTCCGCGAGATCGAGCGCGACGGGCGCTAGGTCGGCTTCGAGAATCTCCGGTGCGGTTTGCGCGGCCAGTGAAGCGTGCTCGCTTTCCGACCATAGCCGATAGCACACACCCGGACCGAGGCGGCCCGCGCGCCCGCGTCGTTGATCGGCCGACGCGCGCGAAATGCGCACGGTTTCCAGGCCGCTCATTCCAGTCGAAGGATCGAAGCGCGCACGGCGAGCGAGGCCGGAATCGACGACGACGCGCACACCTTCGATCGTCAGACTGGTTTCGGCGATGTTGGTGGCGAGCACGATCTTGCGATGCTGCCCATCGCCGCGGCGCAGCGCTGCATCCTGCTCGGCCGCGGATAAATCGCCGAACAGCGGCAGGACACTCACTCCGCGCGGCAGACCGCCTTCCTCGAGCTGCTGTTGCGCTCGGCGGATCTCTGCTTGTCCCGGCAGGAACGCCAGGATGTCGCCGGGTTCTCGCTCGAGTGCTTGCGCGATCGTGCGCGCGATTCGAGTCGCGATGTCGACCTCGCGCTGGCCGCGGTTCGCGACGCCAGCGGTTGCCCAGCGTGTATCCACTTCGAACATCTTGCCTTCCGCGGTCACGACGGGCGCGTCGCCGAGCAATTGCGCAACTGCAGTCGCATCCAGCGTCGCGGACATCACGAGGATGCGCAGGTCGTCGCGCACTTCGGCCTGGGCTTCGAGACACAGCGCGAGCCCGAGATCGGCGTTGAGGCTGCGCTCGTGGAACTCGTCGAAGATCACCATCGCGACGCCTTCGAGCGTGGCGTCGCGTTGCAGCCAGCGCGTGAGAATTCCTTCCGTCACGACCTCGATGCGCGTGGTCTTGCCGGTGCGGGATTCCAGGCGCGTACGAAAGCCGACGGTCTGGCCGACCGACTCGCCCAGCACCTGTGCCATGCGCGTCGCGACGGCGCGCGCCGCGAGGCGCCGGGGTTCGAGCATCACGATCTTGCCCGGACGCAGCGACTGCTCGGTCAGCAACGCGAGCGGCACGCCGGTCGACTTGCCGGCGCCGGGCGGTGCTTGCAGCACGACGTTCGCATGAGCGGCGACGGCCGCCCGCAGCGCGGGCAGCGCGGCGTCGATGGGCAGGTCGAATTGAGGGTTCTTCACAGTTGTATTGTCACGCAAGAAGCCGCTACTTTTCGCTACCCGTGTACACTGCGCCGACCAATTCGAATCAACAAAACAATTGGGGGAAATCATGACGTCGGCACGAAATTTTGTTTCGTTCCTGCTGCTCGTTCTGCTCACAAGTGCCGCCTTCGCAGCGGATCTGCCGACGGCGAAGCCCGAGAGCGTCGGCATGTCGACGCAGCGGCTCGGCAAGCTCAAGAGCGAGATGCAGGCGCTCGTCGACCGCAACCAGCTGCCCGGCGTCGTCACGATGGTCGCGAAGGACGGCAAGGTCGTGGAATTCGAGGTCGCCGGCAAGCGCGACGTGGAGAGCGGCGCGCCGCTAACGAAGGACGCCATCTTCCGCATCTACTCGATGTCCAAGCCGATCACTGGCGTCGCGATGATGATGCTCTTCGAGGAAGGCAAGTGGCAGCTCAACGACCCGGTGTCGAAACACATCCCGGAGTTCGCCAATCTCAAGGTCGCGAAGGTGAATCCGCAGACCGGCGCCGTCACGCAGGTGGCCCCCGACCATCCGATGACGATGCGCGAGCTGATGTCGCACTCCGGCGGCCTGACGTATGGCGTATTCGGCAGCACGCCGGTCGACAAGATGTACACCGACGTCAACGTGCTCGACCGCGACGCGACGCTGCAGGCGATGATCGACAAGCTCGGCAAGATCCCGCTGCTGCATCAGCCGGGCGAGCGCTGGCACTACAGCGTGTCTGTCGACGTGCAGGGCTATCTGGTCGAGAAGCTGTCCGGGCAGCCGTTCGCCGAATTCCTGAAGCAGCGCATCTTCGATCCGCTGGGCATGAAGGACACGGCGTTCTACGTGCCGGCGGAGAAGCTGAATCGCTTCGTCTCCTTCTACACCTACGACAAGGATCGCAAGTTCATCTCGCATCCGGGCATTCCTGACTTCTCCAAGCCACCGGGCGCGCCGTCCGGCGGCGGCGGCTTGGTCTCGACTGCAATGGACTACATGCGCTTCTGCCAGATGCTGATGAACGGTGGCGAGCTCGATGGGCATCGGCTGCTGTCGCCGCTCAGCGTGCAGCTCATGCGCTCCAACGTGCTGCCGGCGAACGCGCGCACGATGTCGCCGGGCACTGGCTTCGGTCTGGATTTCGCAGTCGTCGAAGATCCGGTCGCAGCGGGCGGCTATGGCGGCGAAGGCACGTTCTACTGGGGCGGCTACGCCGGCACGTGGTTCTGGATCGACCCGGTCTACAAGATGATCGTCGTCGGCATGATCCAGATCCGCGGTGACGGCTCGCCGGACGTGCGTGGGCTGTCGCGAAACCTGACGTACCAGGCAATCACGAGCGCAGGCGCGCAGTGATCGACCGCGCGCACCGCAAGGTCATTTTTGCATCGTCGCTCGGGACGGTGTTCGAGTGGTACGACTTCTACTTGTACGGCTCGCTCGCCGCGATCATCAGCAAGCAGTTCTTCGCCGGCGTCAACGAGACGACGGCGTTCATCTTCGCGCTGCTGGCGTTCGCTGCGGGCTTCGCGGTGCGGCCGTTCGGCGCGATCGTGTTCGGTCGGCTCGGCGACCTGGTCGGGCGCAAGCACACGTTCCTGATCACGATCGTCATCATGGGCGTGTCGACGGCGCTGGTCGGCGTTCTGCCTGCTCATGCATCCATTGGCGTCGCGGCGCCGATCGCGCTCGTCGGGTTGCGCCTGCTGCAAGGTCTCGCGCTGGGCGGTGAGTATGGTGGGGCGGCAACGTATGTCGCGGAGCATGCGCCATCCGGCAAGCGCGGCTTGTACACGAGCTGGATCCAGACCACGGCGACGCTCGGTCTGTTCCTGTCGCTGCTGGTCATCCTCGGCTGCCGCCTGCTGCTCGGGCCGCAGTTCGAGACCTGGGGCTGGCGCGTGCCGTTCCTGCTTTCGATTTTCCTGCTGGCGATTTCCGTCTACATCCGCCTGCAGCTGAGCGAGTCGCCGGTCTTCATCGAAATGAAGTCCGCCGGCACCACCTCGCGCTCGCCGCTCACGGATTCGTTCGCACGCTGGTCGAATCTCAAGATCGTGCTGCTGGCACTGCTCGGGGCGACGGCGGGGCAGGCGGTCGTATGGTATGGCGGGCAGTTCTACTCGCTGTTCTTCCTGACGCAGACGCTCAAGGTCGACGCCCAGACGGCGAACCTGCTGGTGGCGGGCGCACTGCTGCTCGCGACGCCGTTCTTCGTCGTGTTCGGCTGGCTGTCGGATCGCATTGGCCGCAAGAAAATCGTGCTGGGCGGTTGCGTGCTCGCCGCGCTCACGTATTTCCCGCTGTTCGGTGCGCTCACGCATTTCGCCAATCCCGGCATCGAGCGCGCGCGGCAGGCGAACCCGATCGTCGTCGTGGCCGATCCCGCCGACTGTCACTTCCAGTTCGATCCGATCGGCAAGGCGAAATTCACCAGCTCGTGCGACATCGCGAAGAGCGTGCTGGCGAAAGCGGGCGCGCCGTACGAGAACTCAGCCGCGCCAGCCGGCGCAGTTGCATCGGTGCGCATCGGCGCAGTGACGGTGGTGGCATTCGACGGCCGCGGTCTCGCTGCTGCCGAGTTCAAGGAGCGCAGCGATGCGTTCGGCAAGCAACTGACGGCGCAGTTGCAGACCGCAGGCTATCCGACGAGTGCCGATCCGGCGCGCATCAATCACGGGATGGTGTTGCTGATTCTCTTCGTGCTCGTGCTGTACGTGACGATGGTGTACGGACCGATCGCCGCGTGGCTGGTCGAGCTGTTCCCGGCGCGCATCCGCTACACGTCGATGTCATTGCCGTATCACATCGGCAACGGCTGGTTCGGCGGTTTCCTGCCGACGGTCTCGTTCGCGCTCGTCGCGCTGACCGGCGATATCTACTACGGGCTGTGGTACCCGATCATCGTGGCGGTCGCCACGGCGGTGATCGGCGCCGTGGCGTTGCCAGACAAGCGGGAAGACGTCACTCCAACGTAAACCACTGCACCTCGACGCGGCGGTTCAGATCGCTATCCGGGCCGGCTGGCTTCTCCCAGCCACGGCCGACGACCTCGATGCGCGCTGCGTCGATGTCTTTGTAGCGGTTGCGCAGGGCCTCGCTCACCGCGACCGCGCGTTGCCGCGACAGCTCCATCGCCTTCAGCGCCATGCTCTTGACCAGCTCTTCACCGCCTTGCTTGCGAAATTCCTCGACGCGCGCGTTGTCGACATGGCCGAGCAGTACCACCGTCGAGCCCGGACTCACCTGCAGGAAGCGCTTGATCGTGTCGAGGTAATCCAGGTTCTGCTTCGCGTCCTTGTCGAGCGCGGCGGAGTTCGGCTCGAAGAAGAAGCGGATGTCCTTGCTCAGCAGCGGATCGCCTTCCAGCGCGGCCCGCGTCGCCGTCTTGATCGGCGCGATCGCGACGCGCTGATCCGCGAACAAGCCTTTCTTGGCGAGCGCGTCGAGCGCGCTGGTATCCGCGAAGCGCGCCGCGTCGGTCGGATTCTTGAGCAGATCGCCGTATGCGAGCACCGATGACTGAAAGATGCCGCCGAACGAGCCGGCGGAATCGATCGTGCCGGCGAAGAACGCCTGGTTCTCCGGCAGGTTCGCGAGATGCACGTGCGCGAGCTCGTCGCGAGCCTCGTCCTCGGTCCACTTGAACGCCTTGGCGACGACACCGATGTTGGCCGCCTGCTGATCGCGCAGCCGGCGGTTGCCTTCGAGGATGCCGTGCACGAGGCCGCGCACCATATCCGGGTGCTCCTTGGCGAAGCCGCGGTTGACCGCGAGCACGTCCGCGATGACCAGCAGGTTGCGGTTCGACACCAGCACTTTGGCTTTGCCCTGCGACTTCTCGACCACTTCGTCCGTGCGGGGCGTCCAGCCGACGCAGCCGTTGAGGCGCGGCTTGCCGCGGCCGAGCTCATG
Organism: Steroidobacteraceae bacterium; assembly: GCA_035275145.1. Taxonomy (GTDB): domain Bacteria; phylum Pseudomonadota; class Gammaproteobacteria; order Steroidobacterales; family Steroidobacteraceae; genus Steroidobacter. The sequence continues at coordinate 37,501 of DATENH010000018.1, forward strand.
CGCGTACGCGTCGCAGGCGACGAAGGCGTCTTCGTAGAACACGAGGCCGACTTCGCCGGACGCTGGCTGTGAATCGAGATCGCGCAGTACGACCACCGGCACGCCGGCTTCCTGCGCGAGATAACGGATGAAGAACTCGCTCTCGTTGAACTGCGACGCGGCGAGCACTTTGCCGGCGAGCTGATTGACCGATGCAATGCCGCGATCGACAACGACCATGTCGGCGCCGCGCGAGTAGCCGATCTGCACCGGCACCACAGCTTCGAACTGCCGGCCGAGCACGGCGAGCGCGTCGGTCGTGGTCGCAGTCGCTGCGAGGCGGCCGTTGTTGAGCGGCGACCAGGTTTCGCTCTCGCTCATCGAGATCTTGACCTTGAAGCCGTACTCCTTGGCGAAGATCGACTCGGGATTCGGTTCGAGGCCACCGTTGGCGACGATCAGGCCGCCGTAGCCGGCGTACTCGCTGATGTCGATCTGCAGCACGTTGTCTTTCGGCGTGTAGGTCGCGGCGGCTTCGAGCGGCGGCGTGCCTTCGACGGGCTCGATCGGCGTGGGCGCGCCGGTGTCCGGCGCGTCTTTGTCCACAGATGTCGCCGTGCTCGCGGGCGTCGCAGCTGTCGGCTGCTCCTTCGTGCCCTTGCCGAGCCACAGGTAGACACCGAGCCCGATGATGCCGATCAGCAGCAACAACGTGACGAGGTTACCGGCCGTCGAGCCGCGGGACCGGGAACGGGAAATGATCTGCAGCATTGATCGTGTCCTCCTCATTCCGAAACTTTCTGCCTGCGCGCCGGCGGGCTCTTGGCCCGCAGCAGGTCGGCGGGCGGCGGCTCGTCGGTCAGGCCTTCGAGCCCCGCGAACAATTCGCGCTGGTCTTTGAGCCAGCGATTCGCCTCGTTGAGCGATGCGGACAACGCGTCGAGCGAAGCCGCGGCGCTGTGCTCGTCAGTCGCGAGCAGCGCCTGCTCGCGCACCAGCGAGACCTGTTGACGCAGTCGTTCGATTTCCGCTTCGATCAGCTCGCGGCGGCGTTGGGCGTCGGCGTGGCCGGTGCGTCGCTCGCGAATCACGTGCAGCTGCTGCTCGAGACTGCGCTTCAGCTCTTCATCCACTGTCTCGCGGCTCAGCCGCTCGATGAGGCGTCGCTCCTGCTCTTCGAGATTGCGGCTCTCGCGCCCGGCGGAAGAGATCACCTGCAACACCGAGGCGTGCGCGGCCAGCAGCTTCAAGTGCACCCACGCCATCTGCCGGACGTCGCTCATCTGCGATTCGGTTGCACCGGTGCGCGATAGCAGCTCGCAGATTTCGTTTGCCTGCGCCTCGATCGTCGACTGCTGATCGCGCGAGTCCTGCGAGAGGTACGAAGTAAATTGCGCATAGCGCGCGTGCCAGTCCGTCTGTCCCTGCTCGGCGTCGACGGTCGCGCGGAAACGCGGATGTCGCGAGAGCGTCCACAGATACAGCCCTTCGAGCCCGAGGCCGATGAGCCACAGCGCGGGATTCACGAACGCGCCGAGCAGCGCGAACGCAGCGACGCCGAACCAGTTCGGCGGTATCGGCATGCCGAAGGGACGCGCGTTGAAGGCTGCTGCGAGGTAAGAACGCTTGGCGCTCATGTGGGCGCGGGCTGCGCCGCGTACTTGTGAAATGCAGGCGGCACGAACGCAAGATCGGTCGCCTCGCGGATCGCGATGCGCATCTGGAATTCGAGCACGTCGGCGGGCACGGGATTCTGGTAGCCGGTGAGGCACGCGTCGAGCGCTGCGTCCGCAGTCACCTTCTCGGTGCGCGAGCGCCGGTAAGCCTTGACGACTAGCGCTTCGGCTGCACCGGGAGTGAGCAGCGTCGGCATGCGCGATGTCAGCGTCGTGAGCTGCGCATCGGTCAGCGCCAGGCCGTAACGCTTCGCGAGCGCGCCGACGAGCGCTGCGCTTTCGGCCTGCGTGCTGGTCGGCAGCAGCGGCACCTTCACGTCGACGCGTCCCGGGCGTTTGAGGTCGACCTCGATGAGGTCCGGGCGCGAGGAGGCCAGCAGCCACAGCACGCGACCGCGATTCGCGGTGTCCGACATCTCCTGCGCGATCATCGAGTACAAGCGGCCGGAAAGACCGCTGTCGCCGCTGCCGGAGTCGCGACGGCCGAGACTCTGATCCGCCTCGTCGATGAACACCATGCAGCGGCCGAGTGCACGCACCAGCCGCAGGATCTTCTCCAGATTGCCTTCGCTCGACCCGACCCAACGGTCGCGGAAATTCTTCAGCTTCACGACCGGCACACCGGCTTCGCCGGCGAGACACTCGACCAGAAAAGTCTTGCCGGTGCCGACGGGGCCGCACAGCAAGTAGCCCATCGGCAGCGCTTTGAGATCGCCCGCGCGCCACAGCGCGAGATCCTGGCGCAGCCACTGCTTGAGCGCGGCCTGGCCCGCGTAGTCGTCGAGCGTGCGTTGCGACTCGATGAATTCGACCAGGCCCGCGGAGTCACGCTCGACCAGGTCCTTCTTGATACCCGTGAGGTCCGCCGTACCGAGCGGCTGACCGGTGTGATCGCGGACCTTCACGAGACTCTCGAGCGCTGCGATCGTGACACCGACCAGCCCGCCGGCGAGCTGCGGCAGGTTGGCATCAGCGGCAAACGCTTTCGGCTCCTGCACTCTGAGAATCGCAAGCGCGCGTTCCAGCGCCGGCGCATCGGGCAGCGGCACGCGAATACGCGACGCATTCGCGCTGTACGCGATCTGCCGCTCGATGTCATTGAGGTTGTCGGCGATCAGGACGCTCGTGAAGGGCAGGTCGCTGAACGGCGCTTCCGAGCCCCAGTCGCGCAGGACGCTCGTCAGGCTGCCGTGCTCGTAGCCCATGCCGTCGGCGGGTATCACGTCGTCTGCGCCGCGCAGGATCACTGCGACGTTCTCTTTGACCTCGCGGCCCAGCACCCGCAAGTTGCCGAGGTAGCGCAGGTAGCGGCTGATGTACTGAATCGCTTCGAGCGGCTCGCGCGGCAGCGCCTTCAGATTCGCACCGCCCCACTTCTCGACGAGCTCGCCGCCGCGCTCGATTGCCAGTCCATTGCCGAGATCGTACGAGAGCACGATTTTGAAACCGGCGAGCAGATCGTTCTCCAGGTAGCCGGCGAGATTGATGAGACGGCCGCCGACGGCAACGCGATCGTGCACGTTGCCGTAGAGAATGAACTGACCGTGAGCGCCGCTTTCGTAGGCGAGCGCCAGCTCGCCCGCCCAGGCCGGCGCACCCTGAGGTGCGGGCATGTCAGCTGCCTTGGCCGCCTGTTTCTGTCGCACCCAACGAGCGCGGCGCAGGCGCCGGCGCCTCGCCGGGGATCGAGATACCCTCGCGGGCGGCGAAGTCCGCCAGCGCCTGATCGGCGAGCGCGGTGAGCTCGGCTTCCTTCACGTCGATGTCGGTCATGTCGACCGAGTCCTTGGCGATGCGCGCGCGGCCGGCAGCCTTGGTGCGCTCTTCTTCCACCATCTCATGAAGACGATTCAGCGTGTCGCCGGCGCCGCCGATGCTCGAGATCATGCCCGAGGCCATCTCGTGGATCTCCGCCATCGCCTGGTTCATGCGCATGTCGTTGATCGCGCCTTTGAGGCCTTCGATCTTCGCTTTCGCAGTTTGCACGGCGACGTCGCGCGCCTTGACGAGATTCTTGTACGTGGCTTCGGCCTGCTCGAGCTGCTTGCGGTTTTCCTCGAGCTGCGCGTCGATCGTCTGCAGGCGCAGCGCGTACTGGCCGGCGGCCGATTTGTTGCCGGCGCGCAGATGTGCGGTGGTTTTCGCGCGCAGATCCTTCTGCTCGGCTTCGAGCTTGCGCACCTGGCCCATGATGCGTTCGCACAGTCCCGCGTGCGTCGCGAGACCCTGGTTGAAGTTGGCGATCTGCTTGCGCAGATTTTCCTGCTCCAGCTCGAGCAGCGCTTCCGGATTGCGGCGCTCGACGCCCGAGATGAACAGCGAGAAGAACCCTTTGAAGAGATTCGCCAGGCGGCTGAACATGAATCCTCCGGTAAGGCCCGAATTTCGAAGAGCGCAGGGTAGCGAAAATGGCGCACAGAGAGTAGCGAAGCAGGGCAAGGCGCGGCAGTGTGCCGGCCAGCGCCCCCGAAGCACCGGAGAGAGGGCCGGCGGGCCGTTTGCTAGACTTCCCCGCCATGACGACTGCCAGCATCGTGCCGCCACCGGCTCCGCAACACCTGCATGAAGTCCTGGAACTGGAACAGCTCGACACGAACCTGTTCCGCAGCAAGGTCAACCAGGTCAACAACAATCGGTCGCTGTTCGGCGGCCAGATCCTCGGGCAGGGTCTGAAGGCCGCCGCGCTGACAGTCGAGCCCGGTCGCAGGGCGCATTCCCTGCACGGCTATTTCCTGCTCGCCGGCATGAGCGACATTCCCGTGATCTACGATGTGGAATTGACGCGCGACGGCGGCAGCTTCTCGACCCGCCGCGTCGTGGCGCGTCAGCGCGCCAAGCCGATCTTCCACATGGAGCTCTCGTTCCATCGGCAGGAGAGCGGCTTCGAGCACCAGATCCCGCTCGACGTGGACGTGCCGGAGCCGGAAGAGCTGATGAGCACGCGCGAGCTCGCGGCGAAGTTTGCCGACCGGCTGCCGAAGAGCGCGCAGGCCATTGCCACCCAGCAGGCGATCGTGGAGCTGAAGCCGGTGAGCCCGGAAGACTACTTCCTGCGCAAGGCGGAGAAGCCGCGCGGGCTGTACTGGATCAAGTCGACCTCACCCTTGCCGACGGACGATCTGACCCAGCAGTGCGCGCTCGCCTATCTGTCGGACTACTTCCTGACGTCCACAGTGGTGCTGACGCATACGGTGTCGATGATGTCGGGGCAGGTGATGATGGCGAGTCTCGACCACGCGATGTGGTTCCATCGACCGTGCCGCGCGGATGACTGGGTGTTGATCGATGCGATCAGTCCGTTCGCGGGTGGCGCTCGCGGTTTGACGCGCGCGCAGATCTTCGATCGGCAGCGGCAGCTGGTTGCGTCGGTCGCGCAGGAAGGCCTGGTGCGACCGCTGGAAAAGAAGCTGTAGGTCGGGCCTTAGCCCGACAACACCGCTTCTCGCAGCTTCTCCACATCTTTCTTGCCGAGCAGCTTCGTCGCGCCGGGTTTCAACCCCGCCGCGCGTAGCGGCCCGATTGCAACCCGCTCCAGCTCCCGTAACTTCAATCCCACGCGCGCGAGCATGCGGCGGATCTCGCGAGGTTCGCCGGCGCGCACCGACAGGCCGAGCAGCGTGCGATCCCCGCGCGCCCGATCGACGAGCCGTTTGAGCACGCGCACAGATTCCATCTGCGCTCGCTGCGTGGTCTTGCTACCGTCCGCTGCCGGGTTCACCAGGTACATGCCAGCTCGCAGCTGCTGCAGTTGTTCGTCGCCCGCCAGACCGGTGCACAGCGCGCGGTATTCCTTCAGCACGCCGAGCTTCGGATGCTCGAGCTGCCGCGCGAGCTCCCCGTCATCCGTGAGCAGCACCAGCCCGGTGGAGTCGCCATCCAGCAAGCCGACCGAATGCCAGCGCGATCCGGATTGATCGGGAGGGCGCAGCGAGAACGGGATGAAGTCGAGCACGGTGCGCCGTCCGGCGCCCCCGCGCGTCGCGGTGATGACGCCTTTGGGCTTGTTCAACAGCAGGTAGGAAGGCATTAAGCGATGCGCTTGGCGAACTCGTGATTGAGCAGTGCGCGCAATCGTACAGCCTTGAGCGGTTTGTGCATCATCGTCAGGCCGGCAGCGCTCACCTTGCGGAGCTGCTCGGTGGCAGTGTCGCCGGAGATCAGCACTGCGGGGATCTGGTTGCCGAGCTGCGCGCGCAGCTCGCGGATCGCATCGATGCCGGTGCTTTCGCCGCGCAGTCGCAGGTCGGCGATGATGAAGTCCGGCGAGCGCCCGTTGATGCTTTGCAGAGCCTCCGCCGAGTCCATCGCAGTGACGCACTTGCAGCCCCAGCTTTCCAGCAGGCTCTGCATGCCTAGTCGCACCGACTCCTCGTCGTCGATCACGACGATCAGCTTGCCGCCGATCAGGTTCGGTACTTTCTGCTCGATCGTCCGGGCGACAGACTGCACGCGAGTGGGGTCGGCAATCGGCACTTCGACCGTGAAGCGCGAGCCCTTGCCGACAGTGGAGCGCAGCCACAACGGATGGCCGAGCAGCTGCACGATGCGCCGCACGGTCGCAAGCCCGAGGCCGAGTCCGCGCGAGCGGTCGCGCGACGGGTTGTTGAGCTGGTAGAACTCCTCGAAGATGCGCTCGTGCTGCTCGGCCGGAATGCCGATGCCCGAATCCCAGACCTCGACCTTCGCGACATTGCCGCGCCGCCTGCAGGCGACGACGATGCCGCCCTTCTCGGTATAACGCAGCGAGTTCGAGACGAGGTTGGAGAGCACGCGGAACAGCAGAGTGGCGTCCGTCGCGAGCGTCAGCTTCGAGCGGCGCACCGACATGCGCAGACCTTTGTCCTGCGCCGGACCCGAGAACGTCCCGCGCAGCCGATCGAACACCGCATCCACCGCCACGATCTCGCGTTTCACTTCGACCTGGCCGGCGTCGAGCTTCGAGATGTCGAGCAGGTTGTCGAAGAGCTGCTCGAGCGACTCCGTGCATTGCAGGATCTGATCGACCAGAGCCTGGCTCGAACGGCCGGCCGAGTTGTTGCGCAGTGCCGTCGCGAACAATCCAAGCGAGTGCAGCGGTTGGCGCAGGTCGTGATTCGCGGCGGCGAAGAACAGCGACTTCGAACGATTCGCCTCTTCGGCGCGGGCACGCGCTTGTTCGGCTGAAGTGTTCTGACGTTGTAGCTGCTCGACCAGCTGCTCGTTCTCATATCGCAGCCGGATCTGTGCGACCACCGCGCGCGACTGCCGGTCCACGAACAACAGCACGTAGCCGAGCACGGCGATCCACATCACGCCGAGCGCAGCATTGCCGTAGCCGCCGAGCGTGACGTAGCGCAGGGCCAGCAAGCCGAAGATCGGCACCGTGAATGCGTACAGCGCGGGAGGAAAGTGCGCGTGCGTGATGATGCTCAGCGTCGCGCGACCAGCAAGACAGGCGGAGATCAGCGCGAGCGTGAGCGATTTATCGGGCCCGACGAGCACGAACGCTGCGGAACCCCACACGATGCCGGCGACACCGGCAGCGGCTGCGAGCCGCCAACCCCATCGGCTCGAAGCGGTGTCGCGATCGATTGCGCGGCGATAGGCGCCCGACAGCGCCAGCACCGATGCCTGCACGAGCAGCGCGGCGCCGGCCCAAGCGACGATGTTCGCGACCCGGGTGTGAGGCCAGGCGATGACGGCGATCAACGCCGCCATCAACAGTGCCGAGCCGGATACCGCCAACGTATTGTCGTAAAGCATCTCGATGCGTTGCTGCTCAACGCGTCGAGTCAGCGCCGCATCCATGTCAGCGGGAGCTATCAGCGTGCGGCGTATGCGGGTGCGCTGCTGGGCGCAACGCCGACCGGCGTTGCGGGCAGGAATCCGCGACGCTGCGCGACCAGCACAGCTTGCGTGCGATTACGCACGTTGAGCGCTTCGAACACCGCGCTGACGTGCGCCTTGACCGTGCGTTCGGCCACGTCGAGTGCGCGAGCGATTTCCTTATTCGAGAAGCCGCGCCCGAGCATGCTGATGACTTCGAGCTGCCGCAGCGTGAGGCCGTTGGTATCCGGAGCCGCCGTCAGATCGGCAGTCGCCGGGACGAACACGTCGCCGGCCAGCACTTTCTGGATCGCGACGATCATCTCGTCCGCGGTGAAGGACTTCGGGATGAAGCCCGAGGCGCCGGCCGAGACTGCGCGGGCCGCGACGCCCGCTTGCTCGTCGCCTGAAATCATGATGCACGCCGTCGTCGGGAATTTCTGCCCGATGACCTTCAGCGCGTTGAAGCCGTCATCGCCGCGCAAGTGAATGTCGAGCAGCACCAGGCCGATGTCCGCGTCGCGCTGGAGCGTCTGCAGGGCCTCGTTGACTGAAGACACGCTGAGCACGCCCGCATCGAGGGTGCTTTGTTCGAGTACCGCGTGGAATCCGGCGCGGAACAACGGATGGTCGTCGACGATGAGAATTTTCATGACAGCTTCCCCGGTATCAACATCTGCCAATGAAGAATCGCAGCGCCCCAGCTGCGAATGAACATGCTTTTAGCCTCGCTAAAGAATGCGGGCCATCGTACGTCCGCACTAAGGCGCTGGGCAATTGCCCTTTGGTGCAGCGCAGTGAGACCTAAGTCACGTTCGGCCCCAAGGGCGTATGGCGGCTCGGCGGGTTCGCGGCGAGCATCGTCCGCGCAAATCGGTTCCCCCGTGAGAGCGTTACGCCGGCCGTCCACGAGACAGCCGGCGTTTTTTTCGTGCCGGCCCCTCAGGGTTTCGGGCACTTCGCGACCTTCAGCTGCTGCTGGACGCCGGCGATATACGGGTGCTTTTTCGGCAGCTTCCTGGCCTTCACGTTGGCGGTGTAGATCGCCAGCGCCTTGTTGAACTGGTCGCACGCGGCGGGGCTGTCGCCCATTTTTTGATACAGGCGTCCCAGGTTCGCATGATCGTTGCCGACCAGCGTGTGACCCGCGCCGCGCAGCTGCTCGTCCAGACCCAGCGCCTTGCACAGGTACTCCTTGGCCGAGTCGAAATTGCCCGTCGTGGTCATGAGCGTGCCGAGATTCGCATAGGTATCGATCAGGTTGGGATGCCCGGTGCGGCCCAGGACCTGCTCGTAGACGCGCACGGCTTCGCGGTAGCCCTGTTCGGCGTCGGTAAATTTCTCCTGCGCTTCCTGCACCGTTGCGAGGTTGGCGCGGTGGGTTGCGTACTTGGGATGGTCGACACCCACCTGCTTCTGATCGATCTTCACCGCCTGCGACAGCGCGGTGTTGGCCGGGCCGAGCTTGCCAATGCCATGCAGTGCGCGTCCCTTCACGTCCAGCAGCCGGCTCGTGTTCGGGTCCTCGTTCTGGACCCTGGACTTCTTGAGGATCGCCAGGCCGCGCTCGGCCGCCTTCAGCGCGCCAGGGAAATCGCCCTGGTACAGCCGCACGCAGCCGAGCTCGTTCATGTTCGCTGCCAGCGGCAAGCCGCTGCTGCCGTAGACCCTGCGGTTGATGACGATCGCCTTGCCGACTTCTTTCTCGGCCTCGATCAGCTCGTCGCGGATGCGCAGCACGCGCGCGTAGCTGTTGTAGCTCGCCGCTGTGAACGGATGATTCTTGCCGAAGCTCGCGAGCCGGATGTCACGCGCGGCCTCGACGAATTTACTGCCGGCAGCGATGCAGCCGCGATTCAGCAGCGCCATGCCGATTGCGTCCAGCACTGTGGCGAGCAACTCCGGCTGATCGTGCAGGCTGCACGGCGGGCAAGGTGGCAGCGGTTGCGGCGACGGGCAACCATCGGCGCCCTTCGTCGCGGCTGGGGCCGCGCCGGCTGCGCTGCCTGCGAAAGCGAGCATGACGCTCTCGACGCTCGGAGTCTTGTCCGCGGACTTGCCGACCGGCGCGCGCCCGAACATGTCCTGCACCGACGCAGGCAAGGTCGACGTATCGTCGGTAATGAGAATTCGCATGGAAGCTCTCCCTGGACTTCAGCTCTTGTTGGCGGGTGGGCGTGCGAGCCTGCGGATTCTGCGCGATTGCAGGCGCGGGCGCGAGCCGGACGATAGGACTACGGCGTGCGCGCCGTGCGATCCGTTTCCTGTACCTGCCGGAAGTAGGCCTGCGCCTGCTGCGAGCGGCCGGTCGCGCGGTACAGATCTTCGATCCAGCGGCGCACGGTCGCCGTGTGATGCTCGTCGAGCTTCGCGCGGACCAGCACCGGATAGCTTTCCAGCAGCGCCGGCTCGGCTTCCGCGAATCGTCCCTGCATGGCCCACGACCGTCCGAGAAACGCACGCGCGAGCGCGTACAAGGGACTGGCCGTACCGAGCGATTTCGACCACTCGTCCAGCGCGGCTTGCAAAGTCGCTTCCGCATCCTTGGGCCGGTTCAACTCCAGCAGCGAGCGGCCGAGATTCGTCAGGGCACCCGCCGTATGGCTGTGGCCCGGCGGCAAAGTCGCGCGGTAGATCTGCAACGCTTCGCGCAGCCGCTGTTCCGCTTCCGCGTACTGCTTGCGCAACAGCGCGAGCCGGCCCAGGTCACTGAGCAGGTTCGCAACGTCGACGTGCGGCTTCGGGTGCGCCTTGCGGCTCGCCGCGAGTGCCTTCGCGTAGATCTGCTGCGCTTCGTCGTAGCGGCCTCGATCCTCCAACAGCCGCCCGAGATTGGCCATCGCGTCGACCGTCTCGGAGTGCTCCGGCCCGAGGATCTGCCGGTACAAGTCGATGGTCTGACGATACAGCGGCTCCGCTGCATCGAGATCGTTCTGACCGTGCAGTGTCGCAGCCAGATTGTGCAGGTGGCGCACATACTGCGGATGGTTCTCGCGATGGTTGCGTACATCGATCTCGACGGCCTGGCGGAACAGCCGCTCGGCGGTCGCGAAGTCGCGCCGGTCGAGTGCGAGGCGCCCCAGATTGTCGAGCGGCACGGTGACCAGCTCATGATTCGGTCCGAGCTGCGCGATGCGGATGCGCATGCATTCGTTGAGGTTGCGCTCCGCGCTGCTCAGGTCGCCCTTCGCTGCCTGCAGGACGCCCAGCCGGCACAGGCTGCCGGCTGTTTCCAGGCTGTCCGCGCCCGTGAGCTGCGTGTCGATCGCCAGGCCATCGAGGGCGAGCCGCTCGGCGGTGTCGAGGTCGCCCTTCTTCTCGTACACCCGATTCAGACTGTAGAGACTGTGGGCGACGTCGAGGTGCTGCTCGCCGTACAGCTTGCGACGCACGGCCAGCCCTTGCTCGATCAGCGGTTGCGCGTCCGCCGGCAGATCCAGGCTCAGATAAACGCTGCCGATCGTGTCCAGTAACGTCGCCTGCAGATCCGGCTGCGTACCCAGCTCGTTGGTGATGCGTGCGGCGCCGGTGTCGAGGATTTCGCGCGCAGTGATCTCTTTGCCGCGCGCGTGCGACGGATCGGCGAGCCGGAACGAATCGATCAGAAATTCGGACACCTCCTCGGCGCGTCGCTGTGCTGTCTGCGCGCGGGCCCGTTGCACCTGTGCGACGTCGCGCTCCTCCGCGATTCGCCCGGACTGCACGTACGTGGTGATCGAGAAGCCGATCAGCAGTGCCACGAACGCCGCAGCCAGTCCTGCGACCAGAGCATGCCGCTTGAGGAACTTGCCGGCGCGATAGCTCCACGCGTCGGCGCGAGCGAGCACTGGCATGCCGTCGAGGTGGCGGGCGATTTCGGCAGCAAATTGCTCGACGGAGGAGTAGCGGCGCTCGGCTTCCTTGCGCATCGCCATCAACACGACATTGTCGAGATCCCCTGCCAGCTCGCGCCGCAACCTTGCCGGGGTCGTGCCGCGCTGTCTCGCGATTCCGCTGGAATCCTCGCGTGCCTGGACGACCACGCTCGGCAGCGGCGGCGTCTCTTCGCAGATCGCGCGTTCCAGATCGCCGAGACGGTTGCCCTTGAGGGTGAACGGCTTGCAGCCGCAGAGCAGCTCGTACAGCACGACGCCGAGCACGTAGGTGTCGCTGGCCGTCGTGATCGGATCGCCGCGAATCTGTTCGGGGCTGGCGTGGTCCGGCGTGAGCACACGGTAGTCGGCCTGCGTGACCGCCATCGTGTGCATCATCTGGCGGTCGTCGAGCAGTTTGGCGATGCCGAAGTCGAGCAGCTTCGGCGTCCCGTCGCGCGCCACCAGGATGTTCGACGGCTTGAGGTCGCGGTGCACGATCAGGTTCTGGTGTGCGCGATGCACGGCGGAACACACGACCTGGAACAATCGCAGCCTTTGCTCGATGCTCAGGCCGCGCGAATCGCAATAGATATCGATCGGCTCGCCGTCGACGTATTCCATGACGATGTACGGCGTGCCGTCGGTGGTCGTGCCGCCGTCGAACAGCCGCGCGATGTTCGGGTGATCGAGCGTCGCCAGGATCTGGCGTTCGAGCTTCAGCCGGCCCTGGACGTGCCGCGAAAGCAGCCCACGCCGCACCAGCTTGATCGCCACCTGTTGCTGGAATTGCTCGTCGGCGCGCTCCGCAAGAAAGACCTCGCCCATGCCACCGCGACCGAGGCTTCGCAGGATGCGATAGGGGCCGATGCGCTCGCCGGTGAGGTCGACAGCTGCGTCCTCAGGGCTCTCCGGGGCCGCGTGACCGTCGGCGCCGAACCACTGCTGGCGCGATTCGAGCTCATGCATCGCGCTGGCATACAGATCGCTGTCGGTGGCGCACGCTTCGCGGATGAAGCGCAGCCGCTCGTCTGGCGGCAAGGTCTGCGCCTCATCGAGGATCTGTTGCAGGGTCTTGGAGGGCACGGCCCATCTTAAA
>DATENH010000019.1:0-14058 GCA_035275145.1 Steroidobacteraceae bacterium
CGATTGCGGAAGAGAACGGCTTGATCCTGTCGATCGGCGAGTGGGTGATGCGCCAGGCGTGTGCGCAGATGCGCGCGTGGCTCGACTCGGGAATGCCGCCGCTGCGCGTCTCGGTGAATCTGTCGGCGAAGCAATTCCGTCACGGCGATCTGACTGCAGTCGTGTGCTCGGCGCTCGAAGACGCGCAGCTCCAGCCCGGCTATCTCGAGCTGGAGCTGACGGAAAGCTCGATCATGCACGACGCGGAATCGAGCGCCGCGACGCTGCAGCTGTTGAGCACGATGGGCGTGCACATCTCGATCGACGACTTCGGCACCGGCTACTCGAGCCTCAGCTACCTGTGGCGCCTGCCGCTCGACAAGCTGAAGATCGATCGCAGCTTCGTGCGCGAGCTGCTGTCGAATCCCGACGACGTGGCGATCGTGAAGGCGATCATCTCGCTCGCGCACAGTCTGCGGCTCGGCGTGGTCGCGGAAGGCGTCGAGACGCAGGAGCAGCTCGAGCATCTGCGCGAGCTCGGCTGCGATCAGTATCAAGGCTTCTATTGCAGCCCGGCCGTGCCGCCGGATGCGTTCATCGAGTTGATCAAGCGGCTGCGGGCGGAGCGGCCGGCATTGACGGAAGCGGATATGTTGAAGACGCAGAGCAGGCTGTACGCGTATACGCCGGAATCGGCGGCGTAGCGACGTCGGACTAAAGCCCGACCTACAGCGCTTCCTTGTACCTTTGTTGCAGGCGATTCATGCCTGCGATCCATCGATCGCGATCCTGCGCTTTGCGCTGCATGTACTGCGCGACTTCCGCGTGCGGCAGGATCAGGAATTTCTCTGCCGCGAGTCCGGCCACCACGGCCTCCGCAAGCTCCTCCGGCTCCATGATGCCGTTGACGCTCGCAACATCGGCTTCGCTGCCGGCGATCATGTCGGTTCGCACGGCCTGCGGGCACAGCACCGAAACCTTGATGCCCTCGTGGCCATGCGTCAGTGCAATCCACTCCGCGAGCGAAACGGCAGCATGCTTCGTCACCGAGTAGGTCGCGCTGCCGATTTGCGAGAGCAGACCCGCGGCTGACGCCGTGTTCAGCAGATAACCGCCACCGCGCGCGATCATGCGCGGCACGAGATGACGCGCGGCGTAGACGTGCGCCATCAGATTCACTTCCCAGATCTTCTGCCATACCTCGTTCGGAGTATCGAGGCCGCGCCCGACGCCGATGCCCGCGTTCGAGCAGAACAGATCGATCGGGCCGTGATTGCGCTCAGTGCTGTCGATGAAGGCCGCGATTTCCGCTTCGCGGCTCACGTCAACGCGCATCGACGATCCGCGCAGCTCCGCTGCGACGGCGCGTACGCCTGCGTCGTCGAGATCCGCGACAGCAACGTGACGTGCCCCTTCCTGAGCGAAGCGACGCGCGAGTGCGCGACCGATGCCCTTCGCGCCGCCGGTGACGGCGACGACCTTGCCCGCGACCTTCATGGAACTCTCCCCGCTGGAATGCGGCGAGTATGTCACACGATGGAGTGTCGGAAGAATCCTACGTCGATCTCATTCTCGGTCATCGGCGCGACGGCCGCGCGTGCGGCGACGCTCGGTGCCCGAGTAGTGCGCCGTCATCATGCCGACTTCGCTGCGCCTACGCGGCCCCGCGCGACGATCCTTGTGATGCTTGTAGCGGCAGGTGCAATGCGCAGCGTCGCAGGTCGGCAACGGCAGGCGCGGCGCGTGCGCGGACAGGAAGCGCTTGCCCGTGAATCGATAGGCGGCGGCGCAGGCGATTTCACCTGGAATTATCGAGACCGCGTGGAATTTCGATTCCTTGGGACGCGGCTTAGCGGGCGGCTGCGGTCTCTTCAGACCGAACAGCTCACCCAGCGACCATCTCATGGCCATCGCTGTCACCGTATCCGTGCAGGGCGTACCTGCATAAGAAGGGAAGCGACGACATTGTTCCTGCGCCGCGGCGAAGAACAATCGTGAGAAAGGGCGTAGGCCTTTAGCGCAGGCTCCGCAGGAATGCGACGGGATCTTCGCCACGCTCCAGCATTTCAACGAGCGCGGAGGCGACCACGACACCGTCGACGTGCTGCGCGAGTCGCTCCACTTGCTCGCGGCTGCGAATGCCGAAGCCCGCACACACCGGCAGCGGCGAGTTGCGTTTCACGCGCGCGAAATATTCGAGCACTTCCGGCGACACCGCCATGTTCTTGCCGGTCGTGCCGGTCATCGTGACCGCGTAGACGAAACCGCTGCTCGCGGCCGACAACATCTGGATGCGCTCGATCGGAGTCACGGGCGTTACCAACTGCACCAGCGCCAGCCCACGCGCTGCGAGCGCATCTCGCAAGTCTGCGCATTCCTCGAACGGCAGATCAGGAACGATGAAGCCGTGAATCCCGGCGCGCGCCGCGTCTTCCGGCAATCGATCGAGACCGTACGCGAGCAACGGATTCAGATAGCTCATGAGCAGCAACGGCGCGCGCAGCTTCGGACGCGGGCCCGAGAGCTCGGCAAGAATCCATTTGAGAGACACGCCCTGCGCGAGCGCCGCGCGGCTGGCGCGCTGAATCGTGGGGCCATCGGCCATCGGGTCGGTGAAAGGCACACCGATCTCCACGACGTCCGACGCCTCCGCGACAGCAGAAAGCTGCTGCACGAAGGTCTCACGTCGCGGGAATCCTGCGGTGACCCACCCGACGAGTGCCGGCCGGCCGCTCGCCTTCGCGTTGCGGATCGCTTCGCTGATCACGCTGCCCGGTGCCATCACTGCACATCCTTCAACAGCGTCCGCTGCAACGTCGGCATGTCCTTGTCGCCGCGGCCGGACAGGCCGATGAGAATTTTCGCGCCCGGATTCGCCGCGGCATAACGCTTCGCGCCCGCGAGCGCGTGCGCCGATTCGATCGCGGGCAGAATCCCCTCAGCCGCACAACATTCCGCCAACGCAGCCAGCGAGGTGTCATCGTCGACCGCTTCGTATTTGACGCGACCGACGCTCATCAACAGCGCGTGCTCGGGTCCGACGCCGGGGTAGTCGAGACCGGCCGAGACCGAGTGCGTTTCCTGGATCTGTCC
Source organism: Steroidobacteraceae bacterium (assembly GCA_035275145.1). Lineage (GTDB taxonomy): Bacteria > Pseudomonadota > Gammaproteobacteria > Steroidobacterales > Steroidobacteraceae > Steroidobacter. Next base: position 3,073 of record DATENH010000019.1, read on the forward strand.
ATGCTCGTCCTGTAGCAGCAGTGAGTAGCTGCCCTGCAAGACTCCAGGCGTGCCGTAGGCAATCGAAGCAGCGTTCTCGCCGAGCCCCGAGCCCTTGCCGCCGGCTTCGAGGCCGAGCATCCGCACGTCGCGATCCGCGATGAACGGATGAAACAAGCCGATCGCGTTGGAGCCGCCGCCGACGCACGCGATGACGATGTCAGGCAGCTTGCCGGTCTGCTCGACGATCTGCTCGCGCGCCTCGCGCCCGATCACCGCCTGCAGCTCGCGCACCAGGTAGGGATAGGGATGCGGACCGATCGCCGAGCCGAGGCAATAATAAGTGCCGTTCGGATCGGACACCCAGTCGCGCAATGCTTCGTCGACTGCAGCGCGCAGCGTCTGATCGCCGCTAGTCACAGGAACGACCGTCGCACCGAGGAGCTTCATACGTCCCACGTTCGGCGCCTGGCGCTCCATGTCGACGGAACCCATGTACACGGTGCAGGGCATGCCGAGACGCGCGCACGCAGCCGCCGACGCAACGCCGTGCTGACCCGCGCCTGTTTCCGCGATCACGCGCTTCGCGCCGAGCTTCTTCGCGAGCAGCACCTGACCAATCGAGTTGTTGATCTTGTGCGCACCGGTGTGCGCGAGATCCTCGCGCTTCAGCCACACCTCAGCGCCCCAACGCTTCGACAACGTGCGTGCATGCGTGAGCGGCGTCGGCCGCCCGACCCAGCTGCGCAGCTCGGCGTGAAATTCGTCGAGGAAGGCGCGGTCGCGCAAATAGCGATCGACCCCGGACTGCAACCGGTCGAGCGCCGGCACGAGCGTCTCCGGCACGTAGCGACCGCCGAACGGCCCGAAGCGGCCGCGCGCGTCCGGGTACTCGCCCTTCAGCATGCGCGCGAGCGACGCCTGGGGATCGATCGAAATCGAGCTTCTCATCTGTTTGCTCCGTTGGCAGCCGCGCGGGCGCGCTGCACGAATTCATGAATCCGGGCGGGATCTTTGACCCCGGGCGACGCCTCGACGCCGCTGCTCACGTCCACACCGTAAGGGCGGACCACTGCAATGGCATCGGCGACATTGGTCGCGTTGAGTCCGCCGGCCAGCACGAGTTGCGTACTCCGAGCGAGTTGCGCAGCTCCCTTCCAATCAGAAGTGCTGCCGACTCCACTCACCGGCCCTTCAAACAGAATGCGCTGGTGTTTGCCCTGTAGGCCGGGCTTCAGCCCGACTCCGCTTCCACCCCTGATCACCGGCATGACGGTCAACCCCATCGGCACCCGCAGCGTCTGCAAATCCTCCACATCCGTCTGCAGCACATCGGGCCTGAACGTCGACCACACTTCATCGAGTTGACTCTGCGTCGGATGCAACATCACCGCGACGCGCGCAATTCTGCGCGGCACGCCCTGCGTGAGCTGCGTCGCCTGCGCCGCCGTAACTTGCCGCTTGGAAGGCGCGAACACGAAGCCGATCGCATCGGCGCCCGCTGCCACCGCTGCTTCGACTGCATCGCGTGTGGTGAGACCGCAGATCTTGACCCAGATCGCCACGCCGCTACTCGTCGTCTATCGAACCGCCGGTGGCGATCCGCATCTTGCGAGTGCGCACCGCCATCGCGCGTTCGCGACCGTGCGCCAGCATTTCGCCGAGCAGCTTGCCGGGATCGTCGGAGTTCATCAGTGTGGTGCCGACGAGCGCGACGTCGTAGGCAAGATCGACGACCGTCTTGACGTCTTCGAGCGAGCCGACGCCGCTCTCCGCCACCGACGCAAAATCCGGCGGCAGCGAGCTGGCGAGCTCACCGAGCCGCGACAAGTCAACACTCAACGTATCGAGATCGCGGCAGTTGACGCCGACCAGCATCTGCTCGTCGTGCGCCTTGCGTTCCCTGAGCACTTCCTGGGCGACTTGCAGGTCGGCGGCGTCGAACGCCTCGATGAGCACGAACATCTTCAGCATTGCCGCGACGTCGAGCAGCGCCCTGATGCGACTGCGGTCCAGCATGCGCACGATCACGAGCACGCCACCGGCGCCGGCAGCCCGCGCTTCCATCACTTGATACGGATCGACGAGGAAATCCTTGCGCATCACCGGCACGCCGAGCGGCGCGAGCGTCCGCGCCGCCTGCGCCAGGTGCTCGAGCGATCCGCCGAATCGGGTCGGCTCCGTGAGCACCGAAACGGCGCAAGCGCCGCCATGCGCGTATGCCTGCACGCGCCGGTCCATATCGGTGGTGTGTTGCGAGAGGTCGCCCGCCGAAGGCGATGCCAACTTGCATTCAGCGATGATGTCGAAGCCTTCCGGCGAAAGCTTCAAGCGCGGTGCCGTCGGCGCCGAGCACACGCGCGTCCACAGCATCTGTTCCGATTCCCGCGCGCGTGCTTGTTCGAGCCTCGCGAGGCTCGACTGCGCCATTTCAGTTAGGAGTCCGCTCATGTGACTACCCGCTAGCCGCTTCCCCGCGGCCGAACGCTGCTATTCGTTCCAAGATCTTGCGGCCGGCGCCCGCCTCGATTGCGTCCTGCGCCATGCTGGCCGCTTCCTTCGACGACGCTGCCATCCCCATCAGTTCCAGCACGAGTGCCGCTTGCAACACGATAGCGTTGCGATGCGCGCCGCGGTCGCGTCCTTCGAGCACTGCGCGCAGGTGTTCGGCATTGTAGGCGGCATCGCCGCCTTTCAGCTCATCGGCAGTGCAGGCCGGCAGCGCGAACTCCTCCGCACTGCGCCGCATGCGCTTGACTTGACCGGGACGCACGTCGAACAGCGTGAACGGTCCGATCGGCGTCGCCTCGTCCCAACCTGGCTCGCCGTGCACGACGAACGCGCGCTCGATCGGCATGCCTGCGAGTGTGTCGGCCATCAGCGCGGCGATGTCGACGTGATAGGCACCGATCAGATGAAACGGCGGCTCCGCCGGATTCGACAGCGGCCCGAGAATGTTGAAGACCGTGCGCACGCCGAGCGCCTGGCGAATCGGCATCACGGCTTTCATCGCCGGGTGGTAATGCGGCGCGAAGAAGAAGGTGAAGCCGGTGGCCGCGAGACACTCGCCGGCAGCCTTCTCGTCGAGCGGCAGGTTCAAGCCGAGCGCGCGAACGACGTCGGCACTGCCGCTGCGACTGGAAACCGAGCTGGTGCCGTGCTTCGCGACGCGAATGCCCATCGCCGCGACCAGCAGCGCGGCACCTGTCGAAAGATTGAAGCTTCCCGAGCCGTCGCCGCCCGTGCCCACCATGTCGACCAGCGGTCCGCCGTCCGGCAGGATCGGCCGACGCGCGAGCTTGCGCATCGTCTTCGCGAAGCCGCGCACTTCGTCGGCAGTAACACCTTTCGCGCGCAGTCCCGCCAGCAGCGCACCGCCGAGCGCCGGCGACAGCGTCGGGTCCGTGAGCGCGACGAGCAAGTCTGCAGCCTGCGCCTCGCTCAGGTTGCGGCGATCGAGTAACAACTCGAGAACTTCGCGCAGAGCACTCATCTACTGGCGCCTTGGCGAGCGTTGTCGCAGGAAGTTGTCCATGAGCACCGGCCCCTGCGGCGTGAGCACGCTCTCCGGGTGAAACTGCACGCCCTCCACCGCCAGGTCGCGATGGCGCACGGCCATGATCTCGCCCTCGTCGGTGCGCGCCGAAACTTCCAGCACGTCCGGCAGCGATTGCGGCTGGGCGATCAGCGAATGATAGCGGCCCGCTTCGAACGGCTCCGGCAGCCCCGCCAGAATGCCGCGGCCATCGTGATGCACTTGCGAGGTCTTGCCGTGCATCAGTCGCGCCGCGCGCACGACTTTGCCGCCGAACACTTCGACGAGCGACTGATGCCCGAGACAGACACCCAGCACGGGGACGTGGCCCGCGAATGCGCCGATCATCTGCATCGAAACGCCGGCGTCGTACGGCGTTCCCGGCCCGGGCGAGATGCACAGGTGAGTGGGCTGCAAGGCCCGCGCCTCCTCGACCGAGATCTGATCGTTGCGATGAACGAGCACCTCGGCGCCGAGGACCATGAACGCCTGCACCAGGTTGTAGGTGAAGGAGTCGTAGTTGTCGATGAGCAGCAGCCGCGTGGCGGGAGCAGCGCTCATAGGCCCTCCTCGGCGAGTGCCAGCGCGCGGCGCACGATCGCGCTCTTCGCCAGGACTTCCTCGTATTCCGTTTGCGGCACGCTGTCCGCGACCAGACCTGCTCCTGCCTGATAGCTGTACGTGTCGCCGCGAAACACCATCGTGCGGATCGTGATCGCGTGATCCATGTCGCCGCCGTGACCGAAGTAGCCGACCGTGCCGCCGTAGAAGCCGCGGCGCACCGGCTCGAGCTCGTCGATGATTTCCATCGCACGCACTTTCGGCGCGCCGACCAGCGTGCCCGCAGGAAACGCGGCTGCGAACAAGTCGAAGGCATCTTTGCCGGGCGCGAGCTCGCCATTCACACCGCTGACGATGTGCATGACGTGGCTGTAGCGCTCGATGTGCCGATAAGGATTCACGCCCACCGTGCCAGCGCGCGCGACACGGCCGAGATCGTTGCGCGCCAGGTCGACCAGCATGATGTGCTCGGCGTTTTCTTTCGGATCCGCCAGCAGCTCAGCCTGCAGTCTCTCGTCCTCGTCGCTGTCACGGCCGCGTGGACGCGTGCCCGCGATCGGCCGCATCTGCGCGTGACCGTGCGAGAGCTTGACCAGCGCTTCGGGCGAGGAGCCGACGACGACGCAATCGCCGAGGTCGCAGTAGAACATGTAGGGCGAGGGATTCAGCAGCCGCAGCGCGCGATAGGTCTCGAACGGCTCCAGCTCGCATTCGCCGGAGAAGCGCACCGACAGCACGAGCTGATACACGTCGCCCGCTGCGATGTATTCCTTCGTGCGATGAACGCCCGCGATGAACTCAGCCTGGCTCAGGCTGCCGACGGCCGGTGCGTAGCGGATGCGCTTTTCGCTCTGTGGGATCGCCCCGCGCAGCGCCTGCACGACTTGCTTGCGCAGTGAGCTGCGCTCGCTCTCGCTGCCGGCGTGAAGCAACGCGACGCCGCGCGTCAGGTGATCGAATACCAGCAGCGATTGCGGCGCGAGGTAGTGAGCTTGGGGTGACGGCTCCACCACTCGCGCTCGCGCCGGCAGCCGCTCGAAGTTGCGCACCAAGTCGTAGCCCGCGACGCCGACCAGTCCGCCAGGCAGTGGCACGCCGGGAATTCGCGGGCTGGGCTGTGGCGTATGCGCGAGCGCTTCGCGCAATGCTTGCAGCAGCTCCTGTTGCGATTCGGGCGCGGGGCGCGTTCGGCCATTGACGGTGAGGCCGCGCTCGTCGAGACGCACCTCGGCGCAGTCGCCGAAACCGATGAAGGAATAGCGCGCGAGCCGCTCGCCGCCTTCGACGCTCTCCAGAAGAAAGCGCGGCTTGAACGGCTTGAGCTTGAGATACGCCGAGACCGGCGTATCCAGGTCGGCAGCAATGTCGAATGGCGGTTTCAAGCAGCAGCTCCTCGTCAGCGACCTCGTTGCGCGAAGTCCGGGCGGGAGGCGATAAAAAACCCATCTCCGGATTCGTGCTCGGAGATGGGTTTGGATTCGAAGTTACGTTACGTGCGGTCGGGCGGCCCTCTCCTTTGCTAGGAGCGCCACCACCATTGGCCAGAAATTACACGCCGTAACGACATGGCGGCGAGTATTACCGGCGTTCCCCCGGCGAGTCAATTGTCACGACCCCTTTGTGACCGTCGCTCGACTGAGTGATTACGGGTTCTTCCCTACGATGGCCTTTCGTTTTTTGACAGTACGGGGAGACCTATGAGGATCGCTGCTGCCGTTTCCGCAACGCTCTTGCTTGCCGCCGGTGCCGCGCAGGCCGACGACGTGTCCGAGCTGCGTGAGCGCCTGGAAGCGCAGGAACAGAAAATCCGCGTGCTCGAGCGCAAGCTGGAGCTGCAGGACGAGGCCCCGAAGGCGGCCGTGCCGAACACACCTGTCGTACGCGCCTCGCCGCAACAGGGCTTCCGGATCCAATCCGCCGATGGAGCCAACGTCGTACGGCTGCGCGGCGTACTGCAATTCGACGGCCGCTACTTTCCGGACGATGTGACGCCGGAGACTGCGGACACGTGGATCCTGCGACGCGTGCGGCCGATCCTCGAAGGCACGCTCAACGGGATCTACGACTTCCGCTTTACCCCCGATTTCGCCGGCGGCCGCGCGCTTGTCCAAGACGCGTACATATCGGCGCGATTCAAACCGTGGGCAGTGGTGACGGTCGGCAAGTTCAAGGCCCCGGTCGGCCTGGAGCGCCTGCAATCGGCGACTGACATCCGCTTCATCGAGCGCGGCTTGCCGACCAGCCTGGTGCCGAATCGCGATCTGGGCCTGACCTTCGGCGGCGATGTGGCCGGCGGGCTGGTGAGCTACGCGGTCGGCTACTTCAACGGCGTGACCGACGGCGGCAGCAGCGACGGCAACACGCCGACGCCGGACGCGGAGAACGATACGAAAGGCGATTGGGCGGCGCGGGTCTTCCTCCAGCCGTTCGTCAACTCGGACAACTTCGCCCTGCGCGGGCTCGGCTTCGGCATCGCCGGTACGTTCGTCGATTCGACGGGCAGCGCCACGACGACGTTGCTGCCGAGCTATCGCACACCGGGCCAGCAGACGTTCTTCAGTTATCGGGCAACGACGGCCGCAAGCGGCGCGACACCAGCCGTGAACGGCACGTTCGCCGACGGCGAGCGGTTGCGCTGGACGCCGCAGGCCTATTACTCGATCGGCAGCTTCAGCGCGCTCGGCGAATACGTGAACGTGTCGCAGGACGTGAGCCGTGCCACGCCGACCGCGGGCCTGCGCTCGGCCACGCTCGATCAAACCGCGTGGCAGTTGCAGCTCGCGTGGTTTGCAACGGGTGAAGACGAATCGTTCCGTGGCTTCACGCCAGGCTCGGTGTTCTCGCTGGACAACCATACGTGGGGCGCGCTGGAGCTGGTCGCGCGCTATCACGAGCTCGATATCGACGACGACGCTTTCGTCGGCGGGACGAACTCGTTCGCCAATCCCGAGACGGCCGCGAGCAAAGCGACCGCGTGGGGCGTCGGCATCAACTGGTACCTCAACCAGAACTACAGGTGGTCCGTGAACTACGACGTGACGAGCTTCGAAGGTGGCGCTGCCGCCGGCGCGGACCGGCCGGACGAGAAGGCAGTGTTCACGCGCTTCGCGCTGCAGTTCTGAGCGAATTTTTCTGGAGCATTCTCATGACTCACTATTTCCGCATCGTCGTCGCGTCGGTGTTGCTGGCACTCGCGGCACCGCTCACGCACGCCAAAGAAGTCACGCTGCTGAATGTGTCGTATGACCCGACCCGCGAGCTGTACGTGGAGTACAACGCGGCGTTCGCAAAGTACTGGAAGGGCAAGACCGGCGACGACGTCACGATCAAGCAATCGCACGGCGGCTCGGGTAAGCAGGCGCGCACCGTCATCGACGGTCTGCCTGCCGACGTCGTGACGCTCGCGCTCGCCGGTGACGTCGACGCCATCGCTACGAACGGCAAGCTGCTGCCCGTGAACTGGCAAGCGCGTCTGCCACACAACAGCTCGCCCTACACGTCGACGATCGTGTTCCTGGTGCGCAAAGGCAATCCCAAGAACATTCGCGACTGGAGCGATCTCGTCAAACCGGGCGTTGCCGTGATCACGCCGAACCCGAAGACTTCCGGCGGCGCGCGCTGGAACTATCTGGCGGGCTGGGCCTGGGCCCTGCAACAGCCGGGCGGGAGCGAGGCGACCGCGAAGGAATACATTCGCCGAGTGTTCAAGAACGTGCCGGTGCTCGACACCGGTGCGCGCGGCGCGACGACGACGTTCGTCCAGCGCGGAATCGGCGATGTACTGCTCGCGTGGGAGAACGAAGCATTCCTGTCGATCAAGGAGCTCGGCGCGGACAAGGTGCAGATCGTCGTTCCGTCGCTGAGCATTCTCGCCGAGCCGCCGGTCACGGTCGTCGACAAAGTGGTGCTGCGCCGGGGCACGCGCGAAGTCGCGACTGAGTATCTCAAGTATCTGTACTCGCCGGAGGCGCAGGAGATCATCGCCAAAAACTTCTACCGCCCGATCGACGAGCAGGTGGCCGCGAAGCACGCCGGACAGTTTCCGAAGATCAAGCTGGTGACGATTGCCGACTTCGGCGGCTGGGCGAAGGCTCAGAAGACGCACTTCGCCGACGGCGGCGTGTTCGACCAGATCTACGCGCCCACGGAGTGACGGCGCGTAGATCTCTCCTTCAGCGTGCGAGCGCCTTCGCAGTGACCTGGTCCTGCAGACGCTCGATGAACCAGTTGGGATAGACCGGCGACAGCGCAGTGGCAGCGTCGAGCTCGGCCAGCTCAGCTTCTGTGAGCGAGACGTTCGCCGCGCCGAGGTTGTCGTCGAGCTGATGCAGCTTGCTCGCGCCGATCAGCACGCTCGTCACATCCTGCTTCGCGAGCAGCCAGGCGATTGCCGTCTGTGCGACGCTCGCGTCGTGCTCCGCGGCGATCTTGCGCAGCCGCTCCACCAGTTGGAAGCCGTGCTCCTTGTCGAACGGCAGCATGTCGAATCCGGAAAAGCGGTTGTCCGGATCGGACAAGGTGGCGCGCGTGTACTTGCCGCTCAGGAAGCCTGAAGAAAGCGGGCTCCAGATCGTCATGCCCAGTCCGTAACGACGCAGCATCGGGATCACGTCGCGCTCGACGTCGCGGCCGAGCAGTGAGTAGTGCATCTGGCCGTGCGTGAACGGCGCGAGATTGTTCGTCTTCTGGATCTCGAGCGCCGCGGCCACTTTCCAGGCAGACCAGTTCGAGAAGCCGATGTAGCGCACCTTGCCGGAGCGCACTACGGCGTCGAGTGCGGCGAGCGTCTCCTCGAGCGGCGTGAACGGGTCCTCGCGGTGCGCGATGTAGACGTCGAGCCAATCGGTGCCGAGGCGCTTCAGGCTCTGGTCCACCGACCACAGGATATGGCGGCGTGACAGCCCGGACTGCGTCACGGTAGTGCCGCTGCGCATGCCGACCTTCGTGGCAACCACAACGTCGTTGCGCCGGGATCTGAGTGCCTGGCCGAGCAACGTCTCGGACTGACCGTCGGCATACGCGTCGGCGGTGTCGAAGAAGTTCACGCCAGCGTCGAGCGAGCGGGCGACCAACTCATTGGCCGCCTGGGCACCGACCTTGTAGACGGTCGCGTAGTCCTGGTTGCCGGAGGTAAAGGTCATCGCGCCGAACGCGAGGCGCGAGACGACGAGACCGGTGTTTCCGAGCGTGGCGTACTGCATGAGTGGGCTCCTGAAGAGTGGGGTAAACGTTTCGTTGGCGTGCAAAGTAGCGCCGGTGGTTGTTCGGATAAACCGCCTGCAGGACAATGAGCTGTAAAGATGAACTTTCTAATCGGGTCCACGAGATGGCACGCAGCGACGGTTTCAGCGGTCTGTCCGAATTCCTGTCGGTGGCCAGGCACGCGAGCTTTCGTGCCGCGGCCGCGGAGCTCGGCGTCACGCCCGCGGCAGTGAGTCAGGCGATTCGCACGCTCGAAACGAAGACGGGCCTCGTGCTCTTTCAGCGCACGACGCGCCGCGTGGGCCTGACCGAAGCCGGCGAGAAGCTGCTGGCTCGCGTGCGACCGGCGGCTGCTGAGATCGACGGCGCGTTCGAAGCACTCACGGATCTACGCGAGCGTCCCGCGGGCCTGTTGCGTCTTTCGGTGCCGCGCGTTGCGTTGCCGCTGGTGATCGAGCCGTCATTGCCCGACTTTCGCCGCGCCTGTCCCGACGTCGCGGTCGACATCGATGCGAACGACGCGGCCGTCGATCTCACGGCGAACAATCTCGACGCGGGCATTCGGATCGGTGAGCAAGTCGAGCGCGACATGATTGCGGTGCGCCTGACGCCGGACCTGCGCTGGTGCGTGCTCGGCTCTCCTGCCTACTTCGCCGCGCGTGGCCGTCCGCGCACGCCGGAAGAGCTGACGCGGCACGAGTGCATCCGGTATCGCTTTCTCACCGCCGGCTCGATCTACCGCTGGGAGTTCGTGCGCGCAGGCCGCGAGTTTTCGGTCGACGCTCCCGGCAATGTGACTGTCAACGATGGCGGCCTGATGATGACGTGCGCGCTCAAGGGAATGGGACTGGTCTACACGGCCGATCTGTTTGCGGCACGCGAGCTGGCGGCCGGACAACTGGAATCGGTGCTGGACGAGTTCCTGCCGACGACACCGGGGCTGTTCCTGTACTTTCCGGCGCGCACGCAAACGCAACCGAAGCTGCGTGCGTTCATCGATATGTTGACTGCGACGAGCAAACGGCGTGAGGTAGGCCGAGCTTCAGCCCGACGGGGCCGGCGCTAGTCGAGGTCGAGGATGAGTCGATGAAGGCTGTCGGATTTTTCATCTCGCTGTGCGCGCTCTGCTTGCTGGCCAATGTGTCACGCAGCGAGGACGCTGTGCCGACCGGCAAACAGTACGCTTTCGAGCTCGAGACATTGAACTCCGGCGACAAGGTGCGAAAGGGGCGGACGTCGTTCGCAGGTGGCACAGTCCAGTTCAACATCGCGGCCACGATGAGCGACGACGAGCTGGCATTCGTCAACAACGTGCTCGATGACCTCAACGCCACTGCGCCGGATGACGAGGGCTATCGCACTTTCACGCTGTCGAATGGGACCGGGGTGCGCATCGGCGGCTTCGTGGAGAACAAAGACGTTGCCGGCGCTGGCGTGCAGCGGCTGCCGATCGAATTCTCGGTCAAGGATGAGTTCTCGACGGCGGAGGCGGCGGTGGTCCTGCAAATCGCCGCCGAGGGCAATCTGTTCGTCGCCAGCGCGAACGACCCGACGCTGGCGGCGAGCAAAGCGCAGGTCACCGACAAGCGCTTTCTCAAGAGTCACAAGAATTATTCGGTCACGCCCGATGACGACGCACTGGCCGACTGGGTTCGCAAGAATATCCCGCCGCGCGAAGCTGGCGAGGGCAGCGGCGACTAATCCTCGTC
>DATENH010000020.1:0-11010 GCA_035275145.1 Steroidobacteraceae bacterium
CCTTCACCGCGCGCGCGTTCTCCGGCAGCTCGATCTCACTCTGATCGAACGCAATCACCACCTTGAACAGATGCTCCAACTGCGGCTCCGGAACCGCCCGATCCGCTTCCAGCAACGCCCCGATGCTGCGAAAAATCCGCGTCGCGTAGGTCTTGGCAATATTCGCGGCGATCAAACGATGGCTCGCGTCCTTGCCCGACATCACATCGTCCAGCAACCCGATGCCCTGCTCCAGCTCCGCCAGTCCCGATGTGGAGCGATAGCCCGCTTCGGCGCGAGCCAGGTGCTCGCGCGCGGCGAACAGTTCGCGCGGCTCGGTCATGACGCCTTACGTCTTCGCATCCGACGCCAACCCCACACGATCGCGACCAGCAGCAGCACGGCCGCCGCTGCCACCACCATCAGATTGCGCTTCGGATTGGTGACGACGTAGTTCTCGTGCGACGAGTAGAAGCCGTTGAAATCCTCCAGTGCCTTGGGCAGGCCAATCACGTCCGCCTTCGTCAGCGCGAGTGCGCGCTCGTTCGGGTGATGTTGCGACCCGCCCGGAAACAGCTCGCCCTTGGCGTCGAGCTCGATATGCGCGCCGAGGACGTGGCTGACCGGTCGATCGCCGATGAAAGTCACGAGCCGCTGCGCGCTCGCGCGATACGCACCGAGGTCGTCGACCATCAAGCGGCCGGGCAACAGAAAATCGCCCGTCAGCAACAGCGCCGTCCGGTCGTCGTAGAAGATGAGATGAGCCGGTTGATGTCCGGGCGCCGCAATTACTTCGACCGTGCGACCGCCCAGCGCGATGTGTGCAACGCCGTCGGGCCACTGCGGCAGATTCAGCGTCGTGCGCAGCTCTTCGACCTCCGGCGGCACGACGATGACTCCGGTGACTGCCTTGAACTGCGCATCCGCGGCACGGTGATCGCCGTGTCCATGCGTGTGCAGAACCAGCAGCGGAATCTTTGCGTCGCCCCGCGCGGGCAGCAGATCCATGACGGTTTTCACCAGCGGCATCTGCGCGGAATCTTGCGAGGCTCCGGTATCGACCAGCAGCGCCTCGTCATCGCCGATCAGCAGGTACAGCAACGGCGCTTCGAAGTTTGCGCAGAAGCTCTCGCGCAAGATGAACGTCTGCGGCTCGTACTGATGAACCTGGATCGGCGCCATCGTCGCCTTGTCGCAGTCTTCGGCGCCTTCGTTCCATTGCACGTCGAGCGATCCCGGTACCGGATCGCTCCACGCGTGCGCCGCTGACAACAGCATCGGCAGCAGCAGTCCGACTGACAGTCTGTTCTTCATCTTTTCTTCTTCCTATCGATCGTCAACCAGGCCACCGCTGCGCTCAGCGCCGCGAGCGCCGCCGCGAGCAGCGACACGACTTTGAAGCTGCGCACGAACGACTCGTGGAGCGCGCGTTCCAGAACTTGCCGCTTGTCGCTGGCGACATTCTTCGGCACTGCCGCCTCGGCCAGCTTCGGCACTTCTCCCTGCAGCGCCGATCTTACTTCGGCCGAGGGCTGCAGACGATCCAGACGTTGCTCCAGGGCGCGTCCGAACACGCCGACGGCAATCGACCCGAGCAATGCGACGGCGAGCATGCCAGCCACGCGTGCCGTGGCATTGTTGATGCCCGATGCAACACCGGCGTAACGATCTTCTGCTCCACGCATCACCGTCGTCGTCAGCGGCGCGACGGCGACCGCCATGCCGAAGCCGAGCAGCGCCATCGGCGGAAAGAACGTCGTCCAATACAACCCGCCGATGCCAGGCACTGCGAACAGCGCAAGGCCGACGGCTGCTACTGCCGGGCCGACCATCAACATGCGTCGCGGTCCGAAGCGTTCGATCAGTCCGCCGGACCAGCGCGACAGCAGCCCCATGATCAGACTCATCGGCAGAAACGCAGCGCCGGCCGCCGCCGCGGAATATCCCTGGACGCGAATGAGATTGAAGGGGATGAAGAACATCGCGCCGCTGAGCGCGAAGTACAGCAGCAATGTGATCGCGTTGGCGCCGCTGAAGTCGGCATCGCGGAACAGCTTCAGCGGCATCATGGGCGAGCGCGTGCGACTCTCGAACCAGACGAATCCCGCGAGGACGGCAGCGCCGATGACCGTCGCTGCGATCACTCGTGCATCGGCCCAATCAGCCTCCGATGCGAGCGTCAACCCATACGCCAGGCATCCCAAACCGAAGACAGCCAGCACAGCGCCGCGCCAGTCGATCTTCTGCGTTTCACGATTGCGGGTCTCTGGCGTGTGCCAGAGCGTGATCGCGAGCGCCAGCGCCGCAACCGGCACGTTGATGAAGAAGATCGCCCGCCACGACACCGCGTCGGTCAACCAGCCGCCGAGGACCGGACCGAGCGCAGTCGTGAGTGCCGAAGCGCCTGCCCAAGTTCCGATCGCGCGCCCGCGCTCCTTCTCCGGGAACGCCGCACTGATGATCGCGAGACTGGTCGGTACGAGCAGCGCAGCGCCGGCACCCTGCACGGCCCGTGCGGCGATCAGCGCAGACGCATTCGGCGCAAAGCCGCAGGCGACCGACGCCGCCGTGAACACGAGCACACCGATGACGAATATCCGTCGCCGCCCGAAGCGGTCGCCGGACGCGCCGCCGATGAGGATCAGCGCACCGAGCAGCAGCATGTAGGCGTTGACGATCCACTGCGCCTGGCTCACAGGCGCCGCGAGATCGGACTGCATGGCCGGCAGCGCGACGGTTACGACGGAGCCGTCGATGAACGCGGTGCTCGATCCGAGGATCGTCGCCGCCAGCACCCAGGGCCTGGAGCGCTCGGCGCAGACCTCGCTGTTCATCTAGAGCGGAAAAGGACAGCGGGCGCCGGCATGGCCTGAGTCTACGTCCATTCGTGCCGCTGCAGTTAACTGCGGTTCAGCCGCGACGGCGCAGAATTACCGACGTCACGTCCGCGGATCGGAAAAAAAGGACCACTGCCATGCGAATTCACGCGATTGTGGGGTTGCTAGCGCTCGGTCTGCTGGCAGGGTGCGCCACCAGCTCCAACATGTACGGGCGCAACGACTCCGGTAAGCCATGGATCGTTCAGGAAGCGACCGTCAGACAGATCAGCGAAGCAACCATCGATGGCAAGGAAGACGGCTACATCGGCACAGTCGGCGGCGGGCTGATCGGTCACTCGCTCGGTTATACGGTCGGCAGCGGGGCCGGATCGGCCATCGCCGGCGCAGTCGGCGCGGTCGCCGGCGCAATCATCGGATCGGTGGCGGAGAAAAAGGCGACGCAGAAGCGCGCCTGGGAAATCGAGGTCGAGCCGGAAGGCGGGTCGGAACACCTCGTCATCGTGCAACCCGCCGATCAGAATTTCAGCACCGGCGAGAAGGTCAAGCTGTACACGCGCTCGGACGGCTCGGCGCGCGTCGCGAAGCTGTAGCTCAGCCTTCCAGCAGCTCTTGCAATTTCTGGAGGGCCGCTTTCCACGCGGCCCGTTCGCGGTCGACGTCGCTACGCCGGGCGAGCTTGTTCACCTGAACGGCCAGCTGCGCCTTGCCGCCCTCCTTCGCATAGAAGCCGATCTCCAGCCGCGCGCTGCCGTTCCAGGCGCCGCGGAAATACTTGTTCTTGGTTTGTGACGACACCTCGAGCTCGCCGGGCGGGAACCATTGCTTGCGCTTGGCGGCACTCACCGTTGCCGCGTAAAGCGCGGACAGCGTGGTGCCGAAGGTTTTCGATGCGGACACGGAGAAACCCGTCGCTGTTTGATGACGCACGCGCAAGCCACGCGCCAACTCGTACTCGACTGTGACCATCTGCGACCACCAGCCGGGCACGCCGTGCTTCTCGTGCAACAATCGCGCGATCTGCGGATGCCTGAGCTTCGCGGCGCCTGCCTTGTCGAGCGCGCCGAACCAACCCGCCCAGTCCTTGCCGGTCTTCGCCTTCACCGCTGCGTCGGTCATGTCGGGGATGTATTCCTGGGTGTCGAGAGGCATAGCTGCACTCCGCTGGTTGCAACAGCGCCGCATTCTAGACCCCATTCACGCACTTTTGGCCAATGCCCCGGACCGGGAGTCGGCGCATGATCGGTGCCATGTCAGACCAAGTGCAGGCGCAGGAAGCGGCCGTTGCCCAGTTCTCCATCGACGGGCACGAGTGCTTCGTCGTCCCGGAAGACGTGTCGAAGGCAGCGCACGGCATCCGCATCATCGGCGCAGTGACACTCGGCAAGCGTCGTTACACGATCTGCTCGAATCAAGCGGACGCGCATGCGGCACCCGCTGACCTGCTGACCGCTCGTGAGTTGCAGATCGCGGTGTTGCTCGCGCAGGGATTCGACAAGAAAGCGATCGGTCGGCGTCTCGGCATTAGTGCCTTCACGGTGGGCACGCATCGGACGCACATCTATTCGAAGCTCGGTATCGCGAGCCGTGCGGCACTCGCTGCCCGGATTGTCGGGACGGTGGCGCTGCACCGACGACCGCTGGCCAATCCAGTGCTGATGGCCGATCAGGCTTTACCTCCGACGTAATCGACGACAGCGAAAGCGGCTCGGTACTGTGCGTCGCCATGCGATGCGTCGGCACACTTGTTCTGTCCGCCCTGCTTTCACTTCCCGCTTTCACCGCAGCCGACACGCCGCAGAAGGCAGTGCTCGTCACCGGCGCAAGCACCGGCATAGGTCAGGCTGTGCGGCTGGATGTGACCAGTCCGCAAGACATCGCAGCGGCTGTCGAAGTCATCACGAAAGCCGGTCGCGACCTGCACGGCCTGGTGAACAACGCCGGCATCGGGACCGGCGGACCGGTGCTGGAATCGAAGCTGGAAGAATTCGAGCTCGCGATGAACGTGAACGCGCTCGGTCCGGCTTGCCGGCAAGAACACCAGCGCGTACGCGATGAGCAAGCACGCGGTCGAAGCATTCACGGACTCGCTGGCGACCGAGATGCAGGATGTCGGCGTGCAGGTCAGCGCAGTCGAGCCAGGGAATTACAACTCGCAGATCATGCACAACGCGGCGGTGAGGATGGGGATTACATCGCGCGTGAACGAGCGACCGTCAGATATCGAGCCCGACGCCGTCGCCGCCGCGGTCGAGCATGCTCTGTTCGCGGCGCAGCCGAAGCGACGCTATCTGGTAGTGCCGAACGAGCCGCAAGCCCAGCGCACGATCCGCAAGCAGATCGCGCAGCTCGTCGAACTGAACGAAGGTCAGGCGTATACGTACGACCGCGCAACTCTGATCAGGATGCTCGACGAAGCGCTCGCAGGGTCACGTCCGCGAACTCCGTGACAGAGTGACTTTCGGAACGCGCAACTCGCCCGCGACGACCTGGTGATGCTCGACGTGCAGCGGTCGATGCACTAGGTAACGATCGTCCTCCGGATAGTAGCGAGCCAGCTCCGGCGTCGCGCCGGCGAACGCGCGAATGGAGTCCATCGACTGCCACCAGCTGAGCGTGGTCACTTCGGTCTCGCCGTCGCCCAGCTCGCGCAACAGCATCTGGAATCCCAGGTTGCCCGGCGTCTTCGCGTAATCCTCCAGCCCGGTGCCGGCGATGTAGTCGACGTATTCGTCCTGCTGCGCCGTGCGGATACGGCCGGTCCACTTGCGAAGAATGACTGAGGGTGTGGTCATGTGAATGCGCTCCGGCCAGCGGGACCGAGAGTCTACCGGACCTTTGTGCGTATTGAGTTCCAGCGCCAACAGGCGTATTCGCATCCGGCGGAATTGCCACAACAACAACACGGCAATCGCCGGGAGACAAACGATGAAACGCATCGCGCTCGGAATCCTGGGCTGTGCCCTGCTCGGATCGCTGGTCGGCGAAGCTGCGCTCGGTGCAGTGAAAGTTGTCGAGCTGACGGGAGCGGCACGCAAGGCCGACGGCAGCGCCGTCCAGCTTGCGGCTTCGCTCAATACCGGCGAGAGAGTCCTCGCGAGCAGCGCCGACGCCAAGATGCTGCTCGAATGCAACGGCGGCGCGACGCAGATGCTGTCGGGCACTTTCGACGCGATCATCGCCGGCACCGGCGTGGGCAGCCCGTGCGGCATCGATCTCAAGAAAGGCGTCGCGGTTGCCACGACCTCACCGAACGCCGAGAACACCGGCACGACCATCAAGATCGGAGATGTGACGCTCGGCGCGAAGGGAACCCAGTTCGGTGCCAGCGCGGGCGGGGACGTCGAGGCCTTCGTGATCGAAGGGAACGTCACGGTGACTGGCATCGGTGAGGTCAAGCAGCTCACGACTGCTCAATCGGTGCGGCGTGGTGATGCGGCCGTTCGACCAATCAGCGAAGCGCGCTACGAATACCTTGCATCCAGCTATGCGCAGCTTACGACCTCGCGTGCGAATGCAGCGCCAGCACAAACCGAGGCGCTCAGGGCGAGCTATCTGCGGACGTTCCGCAATCCCGCCGATGCCGATGCCCGCGCTGTCCTCGCGACGGAGCAGTACAAGGTTGCTCCAAACTCGGCGCTGCAGCTCTATCAGCAGTCACGCGCGAATCATCTGAAGACCACTGTCGGTGTTTACGTCGGGCCCCCGATGGCAGCCGTGCCCAAGTTCAACGGCCATCGCGTGGACGTCTGCAGGGTGTGGGGCATGGAATGCGGCCAACCGGCGGCGGATGAATGGTGTCGTCGCAATGGTAAACAGCGGGCGAGCTCGTATCGGATCCAGGAGGATATCGGTGCGACCGAACCCACGGTCGTCATCGGCACCGGCCAGCTCTGCAGTGCGGCGTACTGCGACGCTTTCTCGCGCATCGTCTGCGAATGAGCGAGCCTGCAAAGGGCGGCGACGCGCCATCCAAGGGGCGTGAGCGCTTCGAGAAGTATCGCGAGAAGGTACTCGAGGGCCTCGCGACCGGTGCGGTACTCGGCATCATCGCGAAGCTCAATCAGAGCATCGTCGATCAGGTGATCTCTCAGCCCTGGCAGATCCTGCTCGTGGTGATTCCACTCGGCGCGGCGGCCTGGCTGACCTGGCAGGTGGCCAAGCGCCCGGACCGGCGCCGTACGCACTGGGCCTTCCCGGTGTTCCTCGTGATCTATTGCACGGGCTTCGCGCTCCTCAGCACGTCGGAGCTGTTGGTCTGGGAGCGCACTCCGAACCCTCAGCCCGAGACTTCGCGTTCGTGGCTGGTGCCGTCGAGATGGGGCGACTGGCGCTACATGATCGTGCCGCGGCCAGAAGCGCCGACCGACACTGTGATCGTGATGGTCGAAGCGCCTCAGGCGGATAACATTGAACAGCTGCGGTTCGCGACGCTCGAGGTGGTGCAGAAGGTCGCCGAGGTGCAGCGGCTGCGGGGATTGGCGTTGGATTTCTACTTCGAGCAGAAGGCGGATCTCGATTTTGTCTTGTGCGACTTGATCCCGAAGCTCAAGGCAGACGTCTTCGCCGGCTACACGCTCGAAGTCGAAGCCGATCCGAATTCGCCGCTGCAGGCGAACGCCAATCCGCTCGAGGCCTGCATTCCGTTCGACACGCGCGAAGGACATCTACTCGCGTGGGCGGATGGCGATGGCTACGTACGCACGGTGCCGCTGCACTGGAAGGGACAGCTCGATAGACCGGCGTTCAGTGTGCGAATTGCGCAGGCACGGGCGCCGAAGCTCAACCTCACGGTTGAGCTGCCGAAGGCGAAGATGTTGAGGTACGTCGCGCCGAGCGAAGCGATCCCGGAGTACGACTGGGCGCGCGTGCAGGTGAGGCCTTCGCTGCTCAACGACAAGTTCGTGTTCGTGGGTCGGCGATCGAAGGAAGATACTCGGCAGACGCCGTTCGGTGAGCACTCCGGGACGTGGATTCAAGCAGCGGCGGTGAATTCGTTGCTGACTGGCGCGTACATGACGCGCGCGTCGGACTTGAGCTCGGCGCTGCTCGTGTTCGTGGCGTGTTATGCGATCGTGCTGGTCGCGTCGAGCGGTGCGTCGTTGCGAAGTTTGTTGGTGACGGCTGCAGCAGTATCGATTGGCGTGATGCTGCTTGCGGTGGGGGCGGCGTATCGCAGCGTATGGTTCGACGCGATCTATGCAATCGTCGCTTGCTGGCTGCTGGTCCCGTTGGTGTTCGGGCTGAGCAAGACGTTGGCGACAAATCCCGGCTCGGCGAGTACTCCCTAAGGGGGAGTCGATAGACCTTACCCATTGCCGCGACGTGAACCGGCGGCCGAGCGGATATGCCTTGTTTTCCAGAGGTGGCTCGCAACTTGCTTCCAAGTTCTCATCGCAACCAGGCTTGGGAGTAGGAAGGAATATGCAAAAGAAGCTTCTGGCCTTTGCCGCCATGGGACTGCTTGCAGGGCCGATGGCCGCGAATGCCCTGCCGCTGGATTTCGCCTGCATCAGCGGATCGTCCACGGACTGTGCGGCTGCTACCTCGAGCCTGACTTGGGACTGGAACGGCCTGGACTTCACCATCGCGAACAGCGGCAGTGGTTATGTCTCGGAGGTCTACTTCGATTTGGGCGCCGGCATGACTGCGTCGTTCCTGAGTGGCACCGGCGGCAACGTCTTTTTCTACCTCGGAGCGAACCCCAGCAGCCTGCCCGGCGGCAGCAGTGTCGGCTTCGTGTCCGATTTCTCCTTCGACTCCGACCCCAGCGGACTTGTCCACAACGGCATCGACGGGGGAGAAACCGCCACGTTCCGAATCCTCGGCGCCACGCTGGACAGCTTCGAGGACGCCTTGGCCGCCGGCGTGCATGTGCGCAGCCTGATCAATGGCAGCGCGAGCCTCGTGACAGTCGGAACGCCCACGACTTCCGTCCCCGAACCCGGCACACTCGCGCTCTTCGGCCTTGGCATGCTTGGAATTGGCGTGCTGCGCCGACGTCGCGTCTGATTCATCGCAGTCGCGTAACACGACAACGCCGCCTTCGGGCGGCGTTCTTCGTTGTAACACTCACGAGCTCGTTTTGGCGCCCCCGGCCGGAGTTGAACCGACGACCTACCGCTTAGGAGGCGGTCGCTCTATCCACTGAGCTACGGGGGCGTTTTCTTGGAAAGCTGGATGCGGGGCAGCATATTACCATCCACGTCCGGCCACCCTCCAATTCCGAGAACCCCATGCGAACGCTCCTCGCCCTCCTGCTGTCGGCATCCGCTCTCTCCGCCTTCGCTGCTGGCCGCGGAACGCTGCTCGTGCTGAACAAAGCCGAGAACACCGTTTCTCTGATCGACCTCGCCACGAAGAAATCCGTCGCGACGATTCCCACCGGCGACGAGCCACACGAGATCGCGGTGTCGCCAGACGGCAAGGTCGCGGTCATCTGCAACTACGGAACTTCGCCCACGCCCGGTAACACGCTCACTGTGATCGACATCGCCGCGCGCAAATCGCTTCGGACCATTGATCTCGGCAAGCACGTTCGTCCGCATGGCATCGCATGGCTGCGGGGCAACCATGTAGCAGTGACGACCGAAGGCACGAAGACGTTGCTCACCGTCGACATAGCAGCAAGCAAGGTCACCGCCGCAATCGACACCGGGGAGCTCGGCTCGCACATGGTCGCACTCGCACCGGCTCACGACCGTGCGTTCGTCGCCAACATCAACTCCGGTTCGGTCTCGGTCATCGATCTCAAGCAACAGCGGCGCGTCGCGAACATTACGACGGGAGACGGCACCGAAGGCATTGCGATCTCTCCCGACCAGCGCGAAGTGTGGGCCGGCAATCGCGACGGCAACACGCTCTCGATCATCGACGTCGCTTCGCTGAAAGTCGTCGCGACCCTGCCGTCGAAATCCTTTCCGATCCGTCTGAAGTTCACCGCCGACGGCAAGAACGTGCTCGTCGCCAACGCACAGTCCGGTGCAGTCGCGGTCTGGGACGCAGCGACGCGACGCGAGCTCCGCCGCGTCGACATGCAGGAGCCGAAGCAATCGCAGTGGGGCAGCCCAATCGGCATCCTGGTCGCCGCGCCGCTGTCCCAAGCGTTCGTCGCAACGCCGAACCTCGATCAGGTTGCGGTGATCGATCTCGCAACATGGCAGGTGGTCGATTGGCTGACGACCGGCGACGAGCCGGACGGGCTGGGCTATTCGCAGCTCGCTCCGTAGATCCGTTTGCCGCGCTGCGATTGGCTCGAAGGACCTACGACTTCCGCACAGGTGACGGGGAGCGGTTCGTCAGTAAACTGCGCGTCCGCTCATGAAGACCATCGGCGTCATCTCGGACACGCACGGACTGCTTCGCTGGGAAGCCGAGGCCGCGCTCGCGGGCGTCGATCACATCATTCACGCGGGTGACGTCGGGACGCCGGAAATTCTCGAGCGGCTGCGGCGGATCGCACCGGTCACTGCAGTGCGCGGCAACAACGACAAGGGCTCGTGGGCCGATCCGCTTCCCGCGACGGCGATCGTCGACATCTGCGATCAGCGCCTCTACGTCGTCCACGACATCGCACACCTCGACGTCGATCCAGTCGCCGATCGCATCGCCGCGGTCATCGCGGGTCACTCGCACAAGCCGAGCGTATCCGAGCAGGACAGCGTGCTGTTTCTGAATCCGGGCAGCGCCGGGCCGCGCCGCTTCAATCTGCCGGTCGCCATCGCAAAGCTGTTCGTCGATGCAGGCGCGATCCGCGCCGAGATCTGCAACCTGCAGATCAAGTCGCCGCTGAGCCGCGCTCAGTAGCCGCGACGTCGGTCCACGAT
Organism: Steroidobacteraceae bacterium; assembly: GCA_035275145.1. Classification (GTDB taxonomy): domain Bacteria; phylum Pseudomonadota; class Gammaproteobacteria; order Steroidobacterales; family Steroidobacteraceae; genus Steroidobacter. The sequence goes on from DATENH010000020.1 coordinate 10,643, forward strand.
CCCGCTCACCGGCTCGCCGCGTTCCAGGCGCCGGACTTTTTCCGCCACTTGCTTCGCCGATGGACCGATCACCGTGATCGCCGAGACGTGCGGTGTGACCCGGACTTTCGGATGCGACCACAGCGGGTGATCCTGCGGCAGCGGTTCGTGACGAAACACATCGAGTGCAGCGCCCGCCAGGTGACCGCTGTCGAGCAACTCGATCAAATCTTCTTCGACCAACAGACCGCCGCGCGCCACGTTGACGACGTACGACGACTTCGGCAACAACGCTAGCGTCTCGCGATTGAATCGATCCTGAGTCGCCGGCGTCAGCGGCGCGATGATGACGAGCACCCGCGACGCGCGCATGAATGCGGCGAAGTCGC
>DATENH010000021.1:0-30428 GCA_035275145.1 Steroidobacteraceae bacterium
TCCAACCGGCGAGGGATGTCGACCATGCGCACGCTCATACCGGCACTTCTTCTCATCGTCTGTGCCGCGGCGCAGTCCGCCGCACCGGATCAGTCAGCTCCGAAGGAGCGGTTGAGCGCAGACACTCCGAAGACCACTGCGCTCGGCAACACGTTCATTGCACCCGCTGGCTGGAGCGTCGCGGTGCGCGGACCGGCGACGATAGTCGAGGCGCCCGAGGGCGACTCCCGCATCGTCATCGTCGATGTGCTCGCCAAGGATGCAGATGCCGCAGTCGCTGCCGGTTGGGCAGCGTATCAGCCGCCGAAATGGCCGCTGAAGGTCGTGAACGATTTGCCGGACAAGGACGGCTGGTCGAAGCAACGCAACTACACCTATCAGACCTCTCCCAACGAGCGTCGTGACGTCGGCGTCAGCACCGGATTCGCGAACGACGTCTGGACCGTGATCATCTACGACATGGCGCAGGCCGTCGGCGAAAAGCGCGGCGCGCAGGTCGCGCTGATCTTCGACAAGCTGCTGCCTAAGGGTTACTCGCGCGAAACGTTCGCCGGCAAGAAAGCGCAGCGGCTCGATGCTGCGCGCATCGCGCAGCTCACGACGTTCATCGAGGACGCAGAGAAGGCGACGGGCGTGCCCGGCGTCTCGCTCGGCCTGATTCAGGACGGCAAAGTGGTGTTCTCCGGCGGCCTTGGCCTGCGCGAGCTCGGTGGCGCCGCGAAGGTCGATGGCGACACTCTGTACATGATCGCGTCGAACACGAAGGGCCTCACCACGCTGCTGCTCGCGAAGCTCGTCGACGACGGCAAAATCACCTGGACGCAGCCGGTCACGCAGCTCTTGCCGCAGTTCAAGCTGGGCAACGCCGACACTACGCGGCGTGTGCTGGTCGAGCATCTGATCTGCGCTTGCACGGGCTTGCCGCGGCAGGACATGGAGTGGCTGTTCCAGTTCAAGGGTGTCACGCCGGAAGGCGCGCTTGCCACGCTTGCAACCGTGCAGCCGACCAGCAAGTTCGGCGAGATGTTCCAGTACTCGAATCTGCTCGCGGGTGCGGCCGGATTTACTGCCGGCCACGTGTTGTACCCGCAATTGGAGATCGGCGCCGCCTACGACAAGGCGATGCAGACCGAAGTCTTCGATCCGCTCGGCATGAAGGCGACGACGTTCGACTATGCGCGCGCACTGTCCGGCAACCATTCGGGTGCGCACGCTCCCGACGTCGATGGCAAGCCGGCGCGCGCGGTGTTCGAGCTGAACTACTCGATCATCCCACTGCGGCCGGCGGGCGCCGGCTGGAGCAGCGTGAACGACATGCTGAAGTACGTGTCGATGGAGCTGGCGAACGGCGCGCTGCCCGATGGCAAGCGCTACATTGCCAAAGCGCCTTTGCTGGCACGGCGCGAAGCCAAAGTGCCTGTCGGCAAAGACGCGGTATACGGCATGGGCCTCATGGTCGACTCCACGTATGGAGTGCCGGTCGTGCATCACGGCGGCGACATGGTCGGCTTTCACAGCGACATGATGTGGCTGCCCGAGCAGCAGGTCGGCGCCGTCATCCTGACGAACGGCGATCCCGGTTGGCTGATCCGCGGCCATTTCCGCCGCAAGCTCCAGGAAGTGCTGTTCGACGGCCGTCCGGAAGCCGACGCAGACCTCGCTGCTTCCGCGAAGAGTTTTTTCGCGCAGATTACCGCTGATCGCAAGACGCTGGTGGTGCCGGCGAATGCGGCGGAGGCCAGCAAGCTCAATCCGCACTACACGAACGCTGCGCTCGGCGACCTGGCCGTGCAGCGCGTCGGCCCGGAGACGTCGTTCGATTTCGGCGAATGGCAGAGCGAGGTCGCTTCGCGTCGCAATCCGGACGGTACGACGTCGTTCATCACGATCTCGCCGGGTGTCAGTGGGTTCGAGTTCGTAGTGGGGACGGGCGCGAAGAAGACGCTGACGCTGCGCGATGCACAGCACGAGTACCTGTTCGAATCGGGCTGAAGCTCCATGTGCCTGCGGCGCGGTGCAATCGAGCGCGCGGGTCGACTATGCAGCCGCAGTCGCGGCGCCCGGCCGAACCGCAGACATGATTGAGTCCGACGCCACCTGGAAGCCCGCCGCGGTGCTCGAGTTCCTGCAACTCGAACCGGGCATGCACGTGCTCGACATTCCTGCCGACGCTGGCTACTACAGCGAGATCATGGCTCGCGTCGTCGGCCCCAAGGGACGGGTCGTCGCGCTGACCTATGACGAGAAGGCTCGCAACGACTTCGCGGATCCCGAGAACGTGCTCGCCGCGCTGTATCGTGCGCTGAAGCCGGGTGGCATCGTCGGCGTCATCGATTTCGTCGGCAAGCCGGGCGATCCGCGCATCATCGTCAATCAACTGCATCGCATCGACCCGGCTCGCGTCCGAACGACGATCACACGATCCTGGTGTTCGACCCGGCGATCCGCGGCAAGACCGACAAGTTCGTCAGCCGATTCAGGAAGCCACGTACGCAATGAGCGGCGCGAACGCTGCCTCGATCCGCTGCCTCTGTTCCGCCGTCACCTTGCTCGAGAGCGCCCGCTCGAATCGCTCGATGCCCGTGCCTGAAACCAGATATTGCAGTCGATACGCCTTGAGCAGACACGCTTTGACCGCGTTGCATTTCTCGCGATCCAGATAGGCGCCGGAGCTGCTGCAGAAGTACTCGCCATCGGCCGTGGCCTGCGCTTGCAGAATGCCATCGACCCTGCGCAGCAGCTCGATGAAGTCGGTCACGGCTGCGTCGATCGCTTCCGGCGTCATTCCATCGTGCACGCGCTGCCATTCCAGTTCGTCCAGCGTCGCGTGCTGAACTTCCTCGATCCAGTGATAGTAGAAGACATCTTTGAACAGCGGCGACAGCTCATTGTCGTCGCGTATGCTGTGCAGGTAGTGCGCCTGCGTGAAGAGCTCGACGAAGAAGGTCAGCGCGAGCACCGCCCACGTCGACCTGCCGAGCATCGCGGCCGCGGCTGAGTTCGGGTCCGTCGTCATGCGATAGCCCGGCGGCAGCACGAGATCCGCCAGCTTCTCGATGCGGCGAAACAGCTCCTGGTGCTTCAGCTCCTCCTGTACGAACTTCAGCAGCGCAGCGACCGCGACCTGGTCGCCGAGGCAGTGCGCGCGGCCCAGCTCCAGCATCTTGGCGTTGATGCAACGTTCGATCAGGCCGAACAGATAGGCATAGGTGCGACCCTGGACCTGACTGAGCAGCCGCTGCTGCCCCTCGGTGAGGAACGGCAGTTGCGTCACCAGCGACAGCGAGTCCGGCAGGTACTTGCTGGCGGTGTCCAATTGCCGGAAGCGGATCACATCGGTGTCGATGTCCCACGTGACCTTCTGCGCGTTGTGCAGAGCCTTGCGGTAGCGGGCGGTGTCGATCTCGATGTCCATGGTGGGCACGATGAACCTTCGTGCGTGCGCGCGCATGAGGCTGGAGCCCCAATTGTGCGAGCCGGTCGCCGGGACATCTGTCCCGGCGCCTGGGTAAAATCCGCCGCGTGAAGCTGCTACCCCTCGTCTGGGCAGGCATCTGGCGCAAGCCGGCACGCTCCATTTTCACGGCGTTATCCATCGCTATCGCGTTCGTGTTGATTGGCCTGTTGCAAGGGGTAAATGCCGGCTTCGCGCAGGCAATTGCCGCCGCAGCGCGCGACTTCCTGATCACCAACGTGCGCGTCCGCGGTAGCCCGCCGATGCCGATCGCGATGCTGGAACAGATCCGTGCCGTTCCGGGAGTAGTCGAGGTCGTGCCGCGGGCTTATTTCGTCGGGATCTACCGCCCGCCCTACGATGTAGCGGCGCTCGCGACCGAGCCGCGCCGGTTCTTCGCCTTGCGACCTGCGCTCGTGATCGAGCCGAAGTATCTCGATGAGATCGAGCGAGTCCGCACCGGGCTGCTCGCCACGCCGGCCTTGCTGCGCCTCTACGACTGGAAGGTCGGCGACCTGGTCACACTGCGATCGCGGGCGCTGAAGCGGGACGGCAGCGGCGATTGGGATTTTACCATCGTCGGCACATTCGACTCGAAGGACGATCCGAACACCGCGATCTTCGGGGTCATCAACTATTCCTATTTCGATGCGACCCGCGTTGCCGATCGCGGGACGGCGGAGCTGTTCTACGTGCACATCCGCGACGCGACGCGCTCGGTCGCGACGGCTGCTGCGATCGACCGGCTCTTTGCGAATTCACCGCACGAGACCCGCACGCGCTCGGATCAGGAACGCGCCGAAGCAAACACGAAACAGATGGGCGACATCGCATACTTCACGAACGCGATCCTTGGCGCCGTGCTGTTCGCGCTGTTGCTGCTCACCGGCAATACGATGCGTCAGTCGATCCAGGAGCGCATCCCGGAGTTCGGCGTGCTCAAGGCGATGGGGTACAGCAGCGCGCAATGCTTTGCGCTCGCGCTCGCTGAAGCGTTGGCGATTTATCTGCTCGCAGCTCTGGCAGGACTCGCTGTTGCCTCGCTACTCGCGCCGCTCGGCCGCGAAGTCGCCACTGCGATCAGGGTCTCTGGAGATGTCGTGGTGCGCGCCATCGCGCTGGCTGTCCTGCTCGCATTCCTGAGCGTGGCATTGCCGAGCTGGCGTGTGTACCGGATCTCCGTCGTCGCAGCACTGGCGGCTCGACGAGCATGAGTGCGCTGGCGCAGATAGTTGCAGTCACGGCGGTAAACCTGCGCAGCATTCCGCAGCGGCTCGGCAATTCGCTGGTCATCGTCATCGGCATCGCCAGCGTCGTCGCCGTGTTGATTTCCGTGCTCGCGATGTCGGCGGGCTTCCAGCGCACTGCCCTCGGCGACGCGCGAGCGGACCGGGCGATCGTGCTGACTCCAGGTGCTGACTCCGAGAGCTCGAGCTCGCTGTCGCGCGAGAATGTCGCCGCCATCGTCGCGGCGCCGGGAATCAAGAAGGGTACCGACAGCAAGCCGATCGTGTCTGCCGACGTGTTGCTGGTTGCACCGGTATCGAGGAAGAGCAGCGGCGCCGATGCGTACATCACTTTGCGCGGCGTCGGTGACCAGTACTTCCATCTGCGTCCCGAGCTGAAGCTGGTGTCCGGCCGGATGTTCCAGCCGGGACTCCATGAGCTGATCGTCGGTGCCGCGGCGCAGGCGCAGTTCGCGGGGCTGGAAAACGGCAGCCGTGTGCGGCTGCACGATGGCGACTGGACGATCGTCGGCGTCTACACCGGTGGCGACAGCGTGCGCGAATCGGAAGTCGTGTCGGACGCGCAGACCGTAATGTCGGCGTACAAGGTCGACACATTCAACAGCGTGTCGGCATCGCTTGCGAGTGAAAGCGCGCTGGCGACTTTCAAGGACGCGCTCAGCGTGCAGCCGGGATTATCCGTCAAGGTGCTGGCCGAGCCCGAGCACCTGGCCATCGTCTCGCGTTCGATCAATCGCCTGCTGCAAGTCGTGGCGTACGCCATCGGCGGCATCATGGCGATCGGCGCGCTGTTTGGCGCACTCAACACGATGTATTCCGCCGTTGCCGCGCGTACGCCCGAGATCGCGACTTTGCGCGCGCTCGGGTTCGCTTCGAGCACAGTCCTGATGTCCATTCTGATCGAGGCGCTGCTGCTCGCTGTGCTGGGCGCGTGCATAGGCATTGCGGTCGCCTATCTCGCCTTCGACGGCAACGCGATCAGCACGCTGGGCGGAGCCAGGTGGGATTCGCAAGTCGTGTACTCGCTCACGATCACGCCCGCGCTGGTTGCGATCGCGACCGCGCTTGCTTGCGGCATTGGGCTGCTGGGAGGGTTATTTCCGGCGCTTCGCGCAGCGCGCGCGTCGGTCGCGGAGTCGCTGCGAACGGTCTAGCTCTGTCGAGATACCTACAACCCCGATTCCTTCGCCAGCACGATCGCCTGCGCCCGCGAGGAGACGCCGAGCTTGTCGAAGATGCTCGTGATGTGATTGCGCACGGTCTTCTCGCTGATGAACAGGCCAGACGCGATCTCGCGGTTGTTCAGGCCCTTGGCGATCTCGCCGAGAATCTTCTGCTCGCGCTTCGACAGCTGCTCGATGCGTTCACGCGCGCCGCGTGCATCTGTGTCGCGCCGCGCCGGCGCGTTCGCGCCCGGCACGTGGCGCGCGAAAATGTTCTTGAACTCCTGCCAGCCGGGCTCGTCTTCGAGCAGGATGTGATTGTGGCTGTCGATGCTCACGAACTCGCTGCCCGGGATCTCGCCAGCGATGCCGGGTGCGAGGCGCGGGTCGACGACCTGGTCGTGCGCGATCTGGATCACGAGAGTCGGCACGCGCACCTCCTTCAGGCGCCGGAACAAGCTGAGCCCGGCGAGCACGCTCATGAAGCGGCTCGCGACTTCCTTGGTCGCCATCTTGCGTTGCAGTTCTGCGTACCAGTGCAGAGTCTCGGGCGGCGACTTCGGCACGAACAGGTGCGCGAACATCGATGGAAACGCCATGTTCGTCTCGCCCCATCCCGTGAGAACCAGCTTCTCCATCAATTGCCATTGCTGCGCGCCGGGGCTGGTACGGCCGCGCCAGCCGGTCACCAGCGGCGCGTACAGGGTCAGGTGCGTCACGCGCTCCGGATGGCGGATGGCGTATTCCGCCGCCACCGCCGCGCCTTGCGACATCCCGAACAGAGGAAACGATTCGAGCTCGAGCCGGTCGACCACGGCTTCCAGATCGGCGACCCAGTCATCGAAGGTGAACTCGCCAACGTCCGTTTGCGACAGGCCGCAGCCGCGCGGGTCGTAGCGCACGAGCGTGTGCCGCTCCGACATGAAGTGCAGCCAGTGCCTGAGGAAGGGGCTTTCCCAATCGTGATGAACGTGGGTCAGCCAGGTACCGGCGCGCACCAGCGGCGGTCCCTCGCCGGACAGCGCGTACGCGATGGTGGTTTTGTCCTTCGAGCGGGCGAAGGCGATTCGTTGATCCAAGGCTGACTCCGCAAAGGCGGATCGATGTTGCAGGGTCGGGTGGGCAGGGGTCAACGCTTCAATTGCGCATTGCAGACCCCGCGGCAGACCTTGGCACTGAGCGGCCGATCACATTTTGAGTCCGACTTGGCTGCCCGCTGCATCTGCGGCCCGCGTGCCACCGTATTCGCGGCATGGCACCGAAGGACAAAACGCTGCTGCGCTCACGGGATGCGGCGTTGGCTTTCATCCTCGGCGAGACGGCTGCCGTCGAGAAGACCGAGGTTCTGCGCGACCCCGCGGGGATTGCGCAGGCGGCCATGTCCCAGCCGCCGGCCTTCCTGAAGACGCTGGTCAGCCGCTTTGGCCTGGTCGAGCTGGCGGGCGAGGGCGGGATGTCGCGCGTCTACAAGGCCGTCGACCTGCGCATGGTCGAGGCCGGGACCGACGATCCGCACGTCGCGGTCAAAGTCCTGAACATTCCGTTCGAGAACGTCAACGACGCGATGGCGCTGCTGCATCGGGAAATGCGCCACCTGCAGGATCTCGTACATCCGAACATCGTGCGCGTGTTCGACTGCAATCGCGACGGCGACACCGTCTTCATGACGATGGAATTTCTCGCCGGCCGCACGCTCACGAGTCAAGTGCGCGCGCAGGGGTTTGCCGGCGTCGACGAGGCGATTGCGCTGCCGGTTATTCGTAGCATCGCCGCGGCGCTCGAGTTCGCGCATGGCAAGCGCGTCGTGCATGGCGACCTCACGCCTGGCAACGTGATGCTCGCGGACTCCGGTGTCGTCAAAGTGATCGACTTCGGCATCGCGCGCATCATCGCCGACCCTGTCGGGACGTTCATGGGACGCGCCAGCGCGCGTGCCGATGCCATCACCGGCGTCACGCCGGCCTACGCAAGCCCGCAGCAGATCGAGAATCGCGGCGTGGATTTCCGCGACGACGTGTACTCGCTCGGTTGCATCGTGTGGGAGCTGCTGACCGGCTCGCATCCCTTCAATCGCAAACAATCGACGCTGGCGCGAGATGCGGGCGACAAGCTCGAACGTCACGCGCGTCTGACCACGCGACAGTACCGCGCACTCGCTCACGCGTTGCAGTTCGACCGCGCTGCGCGGACGCCATCCGTGCGGCAATTCATGGACGAGCTCACAGGCGAGCGCCGGCGCCGGCAAATGAAGATCGCGGCGGCTGCAGCGGTTGCGGTTGTCGGAGCAGTTGCGGCGTTCTCATTTCTTCGCGCGCCGCAGACCGTGACGGTGCCGCAGCCCGTACCCGTCGCTGCAACGCCGGAGCCGGCCCCTCCACCCGAGCTTGCGGTCGGAACAGTCTTCCGTGACTGCCCCACCTGTCCGTTGATGATCGTGCTGCCGCCCGGCGACTACGTGCAGGGCACGCCAGCGGGCACGCCTGGAACCGAGTCGTTCGAGTCGCCCCAGCACGACGTGTTCATCGACAACTCCTTCGCGGCCAGCCAGCACGAAGTAACGGTCGGCGAGTTCGAGGAGTTCGTCGCAGCGACTGGACGCAAGGTCGAAGGTTGCTGGACGTACGACGGCGCATGGCGACTCGACGCCGCTGTGAGTTGGAAGAGTGCAGTCGAAGGGCAGACGGCATTGCATCCAGCGAGCTGCGTGTCCTGGGACGATGCCAACGCCTACGCGCAATGGTTGTCGCAGAGAACCCATCAGCCCTATCGATTGCCGAGCGCCGCCGAGTGGGAATTCGCCGCACGCGGCGGTTCATCCGCGGCACAACCTTGGACCAGCGATGCCAACGCCTGCAGCCAGGCGAATGTCGCCGACCAGACGGCGTCGCAACGTTTCCCCGGCTGGAGGACGCACGCTTGCATGGACACGTACGTGCAATCGGCACCGGTGGGATCGTTCGCCGCAAATGCATTCGGCTTGCACGACATGCTCGGCAACGTCTTCGAATGGGTCGCCGACTGTTGGCACGACGACTACAGCGGCGCGCCGGATGACGGCACCGCGCGCATGGACGGCGACTGCTCGCAGCACGAGATGCGCGGCGGCTCGTGGTTCACGGCGCCGGACTTTGTGCGCGTGTCGTATCGCAACCGCTTCGCCACGGACTATCGCAGCAGCAGCGTCGGCTTCCGCGTCGTGAGGAGAACGGCAAGATGAGCACCTCCACGCTGATCGTCCGCGCGCTCGCCGTGTTCGCTGCGCTCATCGCATCTGGCTGCGTCACCCGGCCGCCGACGATCGCGCACGTTCACGTCGGGCATGCGTTGACCGCAGTGCACGTGACGCCGGGTCAGGCCGGCTATCTGCTCGTCGCCGAGGAACGCGCCGTTGCCGTCCGCGATCTCGCGCAGAAGGCGTCCGTCGACACCAATCTGCCGCAGATCAAGACGGACGTTGCGGCGGCAGTCGCGGCAACCGTCTCCGACGATTCTTTCGGCCTGCGACACTCGATCGTGCAGGCCTCGAATCACATCACGTTCGCGGCGACGTCCGACGACGCGAGCGCCAATATCCGCGCGTCCGCGCCGCAGTTCGCGCGCGACATCGTGCGCGTGGTCGAGCGCTGCGAGCTGATCGGACTGTTGGGCAAGGATGTCGATACGACGACCAATGTGCAGGAAGCGCAGACGCTCGCCTCCGAGATCGCAAAGTTGGCGCAGCAGAACATCGATGGCGAGGATGCGGACGGTGACGGCCTCGTCGGCGGCAAGCCGGCCGAATACGGCATGAAACAGTTGCGCGCCCGCTTGAGCGAGATGATCGCGCGCGAGGATCCGCCGTATCGCACTGTCGATCAGACATACCTGTTCAATCTCGTGCGGCTGCCGAACGGTAAGTGGGTGTTCGACAAGTTCAAGCGCGGCGGCAACATCGAGGGCTACAAGTGAGCCGTCCTCGCGTCACTGCTCTGCGTGCGGGCACCATCGTGCTTGGTCTGCTCGGTGCGGTCGTAGCCGTCCGTGCGCACGAACAACCGAAGGAGGGCGCCTGCGCGGAAGCTGCGCAGCAGCCCGCGATGATCAACGCCCGCGAAGTGTTGCAGCGGGCGCCGGATTCGCTGAAGGCCCGGCTCGCGCTCGCAGATCTGCTCATCGATGGCACCTGCTACGACGACGCGGTCCACGTCCTCGAGGACGGCGCTGCCATTCACGGGCGAAACGACGAGTTGCAGAAGCGCCTGCGCACCGCGCGCAGCCTGGTCAGCGAACGTCAGTTCTTCCAGGGCCTCGATCAGGCTGAGCTGGATGCGAAGCTTTCGCGCCATGTCCTGCGATGCACGCGCTTCAGCGATGTCGAGGCTTGCGACCAGGCGCTCGCAATCAAGCCGGATAACGTGGCTGTCGTCATCGCGCGCGGCGATGCGCTGCTCAAGGCGCAGCGACCGCTCGAAGCACTCGACGCGTATCGGCACGCAAATGTGCTCGATCCCGCGAACGCGGACGTAGCTACGAAGATGACCGCGGTGCAAGCCTTGCGGCGTTCCATCGAACAGGGCTGCATGAGTGAGGACGGCGAGGCCGCGCTGCGCGCCTGCCAGTCGATCCTCACAAAAGGCGCGGCGAACGAGTTCGAGCTCCTGCGCCGCATCGGCGTGCTCCAGCAAGCGGCCAATCAGCCTGCCAAGGCGCTCGATACCTACATCGTCGCGAACTCGCTGCGACGCGGCGACAAGGCGGTGGCGCTGGCCATCGTTGCGCTCGTCGAGAGCACTGGTCGCAGCGATGCGCTCGCGCTCGCAGCGCGCGGATCGTCACTCGTCACACTCGGCAAAGTCCGCGAAGGAATCGCAGCGATGCAGCAGGCGCAGGCGCTGACGCCGGGTTTGCCGGGCATCAGCGAGCAGGTCGCGGCGGCGCAGAGACTGCTGCGACAAGAGGAACGCGTGCGCGAATCGCAGCCGATCGTCGCGGTCGCGCAGACGCGCACCTATTCCAATCTGCAACCTGCGAGTCGTTCGAACTGAGGGAGCGCGCCATGAGACGCTGCGAACGGCTCACGTCCATACTCCTCGGCACAGCGATGCTCGTCTGCGGCACGCCGGCGCTTGCAGAGGGCTGGTTCGGCGATCAAGGCAAGCTGCTGCTCACGGCGGGATTCAGCACGGTTGAAGGCGCAGGCGGCGGCGGGCTCACGCCCTGGGCGCTGATCACCGGCTACGGTTCCAGCGAGAGCTGGGGTGCGAACACGCACGTCACCGGCATCGCATTGCGAGACTTCGACTTCAGCTCCGCGGGCGTCGGCATCGGCATCCGCGATCGCGTGGAGCTGTCTTTCAGCCGGCAGCGGCTCGAAGGCACCGATGGTGCGCTCGACGGACTCTCGGTCTCACAAGACGTGATCGGAGCCAAGCTGCGGATCTTCGGCGACGCTGTGTATGCGCAGGATTCGTGGGCGCCGCAGGTCGCGATCGGCGTGCTCGCCAAGCACAACCGTGGCATTCGCGCTGACGCGCGCATCGGCGCCCCCGATCTCGTCAGCGTCGAGCAGCTCGATGCGAGCAACGAGGACGACATCGACTACTACGCAAGCGCGACGAAAATCTGGTTGGCGCAGGGTCTGCTGGTCAATGCAACCGTGCGCTACACCCGCGCCAATCAATTCGGCCTGCTCGGATTCGGCGGCGATCTCGAGGACGAGGCGACGATTCAGGGTGAAGCCACGCTCGCCTACCTGTTCCGGCGCAAGGTCGCGATCGGCGTCGAGTATCGAACCCGCGACCGGCATCTCAGCGTCGACGACGAAAGCGCAGCGTGGGACGCGCTCGTCGCCTGGACGCCGAACCGGCATGTCTCGATCGTCGCGGCCTACGCAAACCTCAGCAGCATCGCCGCGCCGCTGACGGGACAGAGCGCGGATCAAGCCGGGGCTTATCTGTCGGCGCAGGTGGGGTTTTGAAGACAGAGAAGGAGAGACTCTCGCCAAGACGCCAAGACGCCAAGAAGAACGAGAGATGGAAATTCAGGAATCTGAAGATCTGCAAATCTGAATTTTCTTCCTTGGCGTCTTGGCGAGAGAATTTCCGGAGGGACAATTGTCATGAAGCTGTGGTCAGCTACTTGCGCCATGCTCCTGCTCTACGCGTCCGCGCACGCCGAGGAGCCGTTGTTCTTCCGCATGGGCGGCGAGGCGAAGCTCAAAGCGGTGGTCGATGAGCTGGTGGTCGTCGTGCTCGCCGACGAGCGGATCAACTTCGTGTTCGCGGAGACGGAGCTGACGAGGTTCAAGCACCTGCTCTATACCCAGCTCTGCGAGCTGGCGGGCGGGCCCTGCATCTACGACGGTCGCGACATGCGCACCGCGCACGCGAAGCTGCCGATCACCAACGCGCACTTCAATGCGTTGACCGAGGATCTCTATATCGCGTTCGATCGCGTCGGCGTCAGCTATGCGTTGCAGAACCAGATGATCGCGCTGCTCGCGCCCATGCAGCGCGATATCGTGAAGCGCTGAGTAGCACGGCGAGCGCAACCAACCACAGCGGCTGCGTGCTGCCGCCGCCACTCTTGCGGCTCGGTGCCTGCGGTGGATCGGTAACGACTACTGCTCCGACAGCGAAGTCACTCACTGTGACAATCACCGGCAATACGGACACACCTGCGCCAGCCGCAGTCTCCAGCGATGCGTTGGTCGCATTGAAGATCTCCATCTGGAAGGTGCCGCTCTGTCCCCCGGACAGCGTTGCAGGATTCACGGCAACCGTGATCGTCTTAGCGCTCACATCGCCGTCAGGCCAGACGAGATCGCCCTGCGTCGCCGTTGCGCCGGTATAGGTTCCACCAGCGACCGTTCGATAGCTCGCACGGACTTCGCCGCTCGCGGAACCGCGTCGGAGGATCGTGACGTATGCCTTCGCGCGCGCTTCGTCGACTATCGGTGCGGCATCGAGTGCCCGCAGTCGCGCGGTCCGACCACTATCGCTTATCGTCACTTGCGCAGTGTCAGGGTAGGCGATCTCGGCGCCGCCCTTGGGATCGACCAGCCGCACCATCAGCAGCTCAAGGTCTTCATCCTGCGCGTCCGCTGCGAGATTCAGCATTGCGGTCTTCGGCGTCGCGTCGCCGTCCGCCCAGTTGAGCGTCGTGGAAGCGAGAGTTGCGTCGGCTGCGCTCGCAGTCGCGTACAAGGCGTCGAGCCGCACCGAGACCGCGCCGCTACCCGCGCTGCGATTCACGTTGATCGCGAGTGCCTGGCCCTCGGCGCCCGAGAGTTTTGCGTTGGCGATCGAGAACGCACCGCGCGGTGTCGACAGCCCCTCGTCGCGCACCAGATAGAGGCCGCTGTTGATGTCGCTGATGGCGATCGTGCCGCTCGCGAAGAACGGATACGTCCCCCACGCGCCGACGAAGCCCGTCTCGCTAGTGGCAGGGAACGTGTCGAAATAGCCGACGCGCGCCGGCGCGACGGGATTCGTGATGTCCAGGACGGTCAGGCCTTCGCTGTAATTGGAGAAGTAGTAGCGATTGCCGCGGACGTAACCATTGTGATCGATCGCGCGCGTCGGGCCGACCCAGGATCCGGCCAGCACCGGCGCGCGCAGGTCGGCCATGTCGAACACGCGAACTGTCGTGTTGAGGCCGAAATTGCGCTCGTCGAGCTCGTCGTGCAGGAACAGGTAGCGGCCGTCCTCGGTCCACCAGCCCGAGTGGGTGTAGCCCACGTTCGGATAGGTCTGGCTCGCTAGCAGCTGGCGCGAGTTCGGGTCGCTGACGTCCCAGATATCCACCGATGTCTCGTTGAAGTCCGTCAGGATCTGGCACGCCGGGCGACTCGCCGCATTCACGCACTGCGTGTTCTTGCGGGCATCCTTGATCGGGAACGAGGCGAGGTCGTGCGCATAGCCGGAAGCGGAAACGCTGATCAGCGCCGGCGCGCGCGGATTCGCGAGCGAGTAGAGCCGATGGTTGCCGCTGTTGAGGTTTGCGCCCGCGATGGCGAGCAGCGGCATCTCGCTGGTCTGCGCGATGCCGTAGGTGAAGTCGGTGTTGGTGATGTAGTCGGTGTGCGCCGAGCGATGATCGGACGTGAAGTTCACGCGCTCGATGCCGTTCGGCAGGCCGCTCAGGTCCAGCAACATCAGCGTGTCCGGCACGTTGTCGGACGTGACGTATGCGTACGCGCGCCAGCGCTGCGCAGTGGCGTCGAACATCTGGTAGACGTCGATGTCGTGCCACGTAGTGCTCGTGCCGGTCGGCGCGCCGACCTGCTCGGGCGCGGTCGGATCGGAGATGTCGAGAATCGCGACGCCGTTCTCGACGCCGATGAATGCGTACTCGCGCCCGGTGTTGAGATCCGTGTAGCCCCAGACGTCGTTCGCTCGCGTCGAGGTCGGCTTGAGCACGTCGAACGCGAGATGCGACAGCAGGCTCACCGACTGACACGGGAAGTTGGCCGACATGTTGCCGACGCACGGTGCCGCCGCGATCTGGCTCTTCTCAGTCCTGGTCACTTGCGCCGTCATCTTGCGCATGCGCCGCGACTCTTCGCTGCTGATCTCGAGGCCCTTGGTATCCGCGATCACGGTGAAGCCCGCGGCTTCGAAGCGCTCGCGAAACTCCGGCGGCACACCGACCAGCACGGTGTTCTCTCGCGCGTTGCGCTCCGAGTAGCCGCTGTATTTGCTGAAGCCCGCCTTCACGCGGCCGGTAGCCGACATCAGGTCGAATAGCTGCGCGGAATTGCGGACCGAGTAGCTGCCTTCGGCGACCTGGATCGAATCGCCTTTGCCCGCCTGCGAGATCGCATAGCTGAGCGTGCGGCACGGCCGGAAGCGATTGAGGCAGTCGCCCTGGTCGCTGCCGGAGCCCGACACGTAGCGCGGTTTGCCGTCGTCCGCTGCTGCTGGGAAGATGCAACAGCAAAGCAACGCTGCGACAAGCAGCGATGAAATCCGTATCGAGAGGTTGCGCATGCTCAGGTGTCCCCCGCGAATCAGCACCGGCACGCTGCTCATCTTACTGCCGGCGCTCGCGCTCGGCACCGGTCTTTTAGCCTCGTGTGGCTCGGGTGCGACGCGTGCGGAGATTCGTTTCGATATCGATGGTAATCGCGCGCAGGCGAAGGCGCTGCAGTTTTATGTTCATGCGATCGAGCTCATCGATGAGCACGGAAAGCCACATCCGTTCAGCTTCGCAGTCGAAGCGCCCTGGCAGAACGAGCGCGTGGCGCTCGTCGACCTCGCCGGTGACGCGTCAACGCCGCGGCGTCTTTCGGTGATCGGGACTGTTGGAGGCGGCGAATATTCGGGGCTGCGCCTGACGATCGGTGTGCCGTTCGAGTTGAATCACGCCAATCCGCTCACGGCCGCGGCGCCGCTGGATCGCGGTGAAATGTTCTGGAATTGGCAGTCCGGACACAAATTCTTGCGCGCCGATCTTGCAGTCGCCGGTCGCGAGTGGTCGTTCCACTTGGGCAGCACGGGTTGCAGCTCTGCCTCCGCCTTGCGTCCGCCCGCGCAGCCGTGCTCTGAGCCGAACGAGATGCAGATCGAGCTCAAGGGCAATCCGCTGCGCGATGTCGTTCGTCTGCGCCTGGAACCGCTGATCGCTGCAGCACAGTCGGCCAACTACGTCGTGTGTACCGGCGACTATCAGCACGACCCGGCGTGCAAGGATGCGTACGCGACGACGGGATTGCAGCAGGGCGCGCCCCAAACTCTCTGGGTGTTGCAGTGACTTGGATTCGTGCCCTGCTGCCGATCGTCGCGTTCGCGTGTGTGAGCGGCTGCGTGCGCGAGACGCCGTACGAATGGCACCTGCCACCGGGATTTCCGCTGCCGCGCGTTCCCGCAGACAACCCGCTCACGGTCGATAAAGTCGAGCTCGGCCGGCAGCTTTTCTATGACAAGCGACTGTCGGCGAACGGCACGCAGTCGTGCGCGAGTTGCCACCAGCAATCGCGCGCGTTCAGCGAAGAAGCTGCGATCGCGACCGGCTCGACCGGGCAGAAGCATCATCGCAATTCAATGGCGCTCGTGAACGTCGCCTACACCTCGACATTCACATGGGCGCACTCCGGCATCACCACGATCGAGCAACACGTGCTGCTGCCGTTGTTCGGCGACAAGCCGGTGGAGATGGGTGCCGCGGGCCACGAGCAGGAGATCCTCGCGAGATTTCGCGATGACGCTACCTACCGGGAGCTGTTCGCCCGCGCGTTTCCGCGCGCGAGCGATCGAGTCACGTTCGACAATGTCGCCAAGGCGCTGGCCAGCTTCGTGCGCACGTTGATCTCGTTCGATTCGCCGTTCGATCGCTACGCGTACTACGGCGATGACTCGGCGCTCACCGAGGGACAGGTGCGCGGCATGAACCTGTTCATGTCGGAGCGGCTCGAGTGCGCGCACTGCCACGCAGGGTTCAACTTCAGTCAGTTCGTCACGCACGAGAGTGCGGCAGTCGTCGAGCGTGCGTTTCATGTCACGGGCTTGTATCCGTACAGCGAGACGTACATCAGCGGCGCGGATTACGGCTTGTTCGCGGTCACTGGCAATGTTGCGGACAAGGATCGATTCAAGGCGCCGACCTTGCGCAACATCGCGCGTAGCGCGCCCTACATGCACGATGGCAGCAT
This sequence comes from Steroidobacteraceae bacterium, assembly GCA_035275145.1. Taxonomy (GTDB): domain Bacteria; phylum Pseudomonadota; class Gammaproteobacteria; order Steroidobacterales; family Steroidobacteraceae; genus Steroidobacter. The sequence continues at coordinate 16,495 of DATENH010000021.1, forward strand.
CGCGACGCTCGATGCCGTCATAGACTTCTATGCTGCTGCCGGTCGCGTGTTGACGGACGGACCGCGACCCGGCGATGGCCGGGCGCATCCGAGCAAGAATGCTTTCATCAAAGGCTTCACGCTCACAGCACAGGAGCGGCAGGATCTGCTCGATTTTCTGTCGAGCCTCACCGACGAGCGATTCCTGAACAACCCGGCGCTCGCGGATCCGGGTGGCTCAGCGCCGAACCGTTAAATGGACCTTGTCGGGTTGGGGGCGCGGGAGGATCGTCGCGTCCATGATCGCACTACGCACTTCGATGTTCGGCACACTGGCGGTCGTGGCATCGCTCGCTGGCGCCGATGCTCCGCAGGTTTCCGACCGCTCCGGCATACACGGTTTCGATTTCGAAGTCGGCGAGTGGCGCGTCCATCATCGCATCAAGCGGCCGAGCGGCGAGTGGTACGAATTCGATGGGACATGCAGCTTGCGCCTGCTGATGGGCGGTGCCGCGAACGTCGAGGAGCACGTCTTCGCCCGGCCAACCGGGCCGACCTACGGCGTCGCGATGCGCGCGTACGACGCCGAGAAGAATCACTGGTCGATCTGGTGGGTCGACAGTCGCTACATGTCGTTGATGGGCGATCCGGCGATCGGCCGCTTCGAGAACGGCGTTGGCAACTTCTATTCCGAGTACAAGGACCCGCAAGGCAAGACGGTGCAGGGACGCCTGCAGTGGTCGCAGATCACGCCGACGTCCGCGCACTGGGAGCAGTCGCAGTCAGATGACGGCGGCAAGACCTGGCAGCCGAACTGGATCATGCAGTTCGAGAGGAAATAGAGCGGAGAAGAGTCCTTCCGTTCTCTTGCAGCAAAAACCCCGCGGGCTTGCACCCGCGGGGCTTTCCGGTGACGTCGAGTCGCTGCCGTTTCTGGGGTCAGTTGCTGGCAGCGATACGGCGGCCGGAGCCGGGCGGCACTGCCGTGTATGTCACTTCCTGGCCGGAGGTTGCGGCCATCGCCCGCAGCGTCGAGTCCGCGATGTTCGGGCTGCCGTCGTCCGGGTCCCAGGTGCCGCTCGCGACTTCGTAGAAGTAGCCGTGCACGCGGCCGCCGAACGCAACCTTCGCGACCAGGTCGCACTCGGTCACTGCGCCGCCCAGCACCTTCGAGTTGAACGGTGCGCGAGCGCGCGCGATCAGCAAGTCGATGCGCGGATTGACCACGGTGCTGTTCGTATTGGTCAGCGTGATCTGCTGGCCGACGATCGGCGCGAGGTCGGTGTCGAACGCGAGCACGTACTGCTCCAGATTGCGGCGCGTCTGCGCATCGGGAATGCCGACGCCCGGGCCGAGCAGGTTGTTGCGGAACACGATCGCGCTCAGGAAGCGATCGACAGTGTCGACGACGCCGTCGTTCGTCAGGCCGAAGCCGCGGATCTGGTCGCCCAGGTTGCCGCTCTCGTTGAGGTCGAAGAAGCGCGAGTCCGGGAAGCCGAACATGCCGATCTTCGTGTAGATGTTCCGCAGGTGCGGGATCTTGAAGATCTGCGTGATGCCCTCGAAGCTCGCGCGGCCATCCGTGCCGAAGAACCCTTGCGCGCTGTTCACGACGTGACAGCCGTTGCAGTTGAAGCCGCTGTCCGCGCTCGTCGTCGTGCCATCGGAACGTCGCGCGCCGAAGTAGAACGCTGCGCCGGCGGCCTGCGCCGGGTTCAACGAGTTGTCGAGACTGCGGACCGGGTTCGGCGGTAATTGCACCTGCAGCTGGAAGTCCGTGAAGCGCTGCATCTCCTGCGCGGTCGGCATGGTGGCGCGGCCGAGCAGTCCCTGGAACGCGACGATGAAGTTGTTGAACGACAGGTTCGAGTCGAACGGCGGTTGCGTGCGCGTATCGACGCCGAAGAAGCCGTTCGCGCGGTCGCCGCGCCAGTGCATGGCGCCCTCGTTCACCAGACCGCGCAGCGTCTGCGTCGTCATCGGTCCCTTCATCGGATGGAATTCGTTCGGGTTGCCCGTGCCGTTGATCAGCGAACCCGGGAACGTGGTGACGAGCTGGAACAGCGTGATCTCCAGGCCCGATGCGAGGCGCTTCGGGATCGGATTGGCCGTCACGACATCGTCCGGATTGCCGAGATCCCACGCGAGCTCGTCCTTGTCGCCGAAGATGTGGCAGCTCGCGCACGAAGCTTCGCCGTTCGCCGAGGAGAAGACGGCGTCGTAGAGCAAGGGCCGTCCTTGCACGACGCTCGCCGGCTCGGGATTCGGCATCGAAATGCTCGCGACCTGCGTGCGTGTTGTGAGGTTGATAGATTTCACTCCGTTGTCGAAGCGCGTCAGCACGTACAGGCGGTTGCGAGCCTCGTCGAGCACGACGCCGCTTGGGCCGCCGCCAGTAACGTTGATGTAGCTCGCGCTCGCCGTGCGTGGATCGAAAGAGTTGTTCTCGAGCGCTGCGGTGTTGAGCACGCCGATCTTGCTCGAACCGAACGCTGCGATGTACAGGCGCGCGCCGTCACTGCTCACTGCCATGCCGAGCGGCGTCGACAAGCTGTGATTCTTGATCGTCGGATCGAAGCCCGGATCGTTTGCGAGCGTCGAGTAGTCGATGTGCTTGTTGAGATGCCGTGGCGTGACCGCGCTGCCCGAGATGACGGTGACGCGCATCTGGGCCAGATTCCCTTGCACGGTACTGCCGCCGAACACGCCCGGGCCTTCGAAGCGCGTGAGGTTCTGCGAGTCGCTGTTGGTCACGTACAGTTTGCCGCTGACCGGGTTGGTCACCATGTTGAACAGCGTGGTACCGACGCCGGTGTAGAACGCGGTCTGCGCGAGCGAGTCGGCATTGATCGCGAACACGTCCTTGTCGGGCAGCCGGAAGCGGATCGCGTTGTTCCAGTTGCGGCCCAGCGTGTCCTCCCAGCGGTTGCGCGACTTGTTGAACTTCACGACCAGCCCGACTTCGGGCGCGAGCTTGCCCTCGGCGTTGGTGCGCGGGCCGGGCAGGCCGCCGGGGAAGCTGTTGTTGAACAGCGGCGCGCGGTCGCTGAGGATCAGGCACGGCAGGAACGTGACGAAGCCATCGCACACGGCTTCGAGATTCGCCGTCGTCGTCTGGTTGCCGGATTGCAGAATCGCGGCGTAGACCGTCTTGCGGTCGGGGCTGACGGCGAGCGCACGCGGCGTATCGCCGAACAGCGTCACGATGCGCACCGGCGTGCCGCCGAGCGTCGTGCCGAGACTCGCCGGGTTGAAGACCCAGACGTCGGCGCGGCCGACGCCTGGAGTCGTCAACTGCGGATCGCCCGCTCCCGGTACGCCTGCGATCGACGGATTGGTGCGCTGCTGGCCACGATGTGCCGTTGTAATAAATGCGTAGTTGTTGGTGCCAGCGAACACGATGTCCCGCGGCTCGTCGCCGACGAGGATCGTGCGCGTGACGTGCGGCGTACCGCTGAGCGAGACGACGCTGACGCTGTCGGACAGGTGGTTGACGACCCACACTTCGCCGGCGTCTCGCACTGCAAGTGCGACGGGTTCGAGACCGACCGGCACGCGCGTCTGCAGCGTCAGGCCGCCGGAAGCGCTGATCGAGAAAATCTCCAGTGCGTTGTTCGGAGTGTTGACCGCAAACAGGCGCGAGCCGTCGGCAGACATTGCCAGCGGACGCACTTGCCCGCTCTCGAACTCAATGAAATCCGGCGCTTGCGCCAGCGCGAGGGCTGGACCAAACAGCAACGCGAGCAGTATCCCCCTGATCATGTTCGTCTCCGTTTTGTGCGTGATGAGACTCGGTCTGACCGGGATGCTAAGCAGCGGCGTCGGCTAGCACCCCCTCCGATAGGAGGGGGGTTACAGCGCGCTTCGGCGCGTCAGCAGAAAGGCGCGGACGGCGTCGTCCTCACTCAGCCCGATCGCGCGATCGAACGCCTCCTGCGCGTCGCGCTTCTTTCCGAGCTCGCTCAGCAGGTGGGCGCGCACGGCCCAGTACGGCTGGTACGACGTCACGGCCTCCGCCTCGATCGCGTCCAGCAGTTCGAGCCCTGTTTCCGCGGTCTTGGCTTCCGCATGCGCGGCCGCCCGACCGACAGCAGCACCGAGCGACGGCGCGACTTGCACGAGCTGATCGTAGAAGCGAGCGATCACTCGCCAATCGGTGCGGCCGCTGTGAGCGCGCTCCGCGTGCACCGATTGAATTGCCGCTTCGATCTGAAATCTTCCGAGCCGCGCGTTGCGCGCGGCTGCGAGGAGCTCACGCTCTGCTTCGTCGATCAAAGGCGTGAGCCAGGTGCGCGGATCCTGCTCCGAGAGTGGAACGAACTTGCCATTCGCGTCGCGCCGTGCGGGCCGGCGGGCTTCGCAATGGAGCATCAACGCCAGCAGTCCGTGCACTTCCGGCTCCTTCGGCACTTGATCGCGTAGCACACGCGCAAGCCAGATCGCTTCTTCAGCAAGTCCGACCGCACGCTGATCCGTGCCGGCAGCGTCTTCCCAACTGCTGCCGTATGCAGCGTAGATCGCGTCGAGCACAGCTTCCAGTCGCTGCGGAATCTCGGTCGCCGGCGGAATCTCGAACGCGATCTGCGCTTGCCGGATCTTGTGCTTCGCGCGCACCAGCCGCTGACCCATCGTCTTCGGCGATACGAGAAACGCTCGCGCGATCGCCACTGCATCCAGACCCAGCACGGTCTGCAGCATCAGCGGTGTGTGCATATCGGGGTCGATTGCCGGATGCGCGCAAACCAGCATCAGCTTCAGGCGTTCGTCCGGCAGAGCGTCGGGGTCGGCAGTTTCGTAGAGATCGCTCATCATGAGCTCGAGCGTCGGTGCGCTGTTATCGCGGACCCAGCGATGTCGGGCGTGATCGAGCAGGCGATTGCGCGCCGCCGTCATCAGCCAGCCTTGCGGATTCTTCGGAACTCCGTCGCGCGGCCACGTCGTTAGCGCCGCCATCAGTGCATCGGCGAGCGCGTCCTCCGCGGCGGCAACGTCGCGCGTGCGTGCGGACAGCAGCGCGACGAGCCGGCCGTAGGACTGGCGCGCGACTGACTCGACGGCGCGCTGTGCCAGATCATCCCGGGGACTCTCCCTCGGATCATCGATTGGGGTATTCACCCGTCACACGCTTGTGAACTTCCGGCGAGACCGGCCGCACTTCGACGGCCCCGTACGAGGCGGCCGGGCAGCGGGCCGCCCACTCCAACGCGGCATCGAGCGACGGCAGTTCGAGAATCGTGAAGCCGCCGAGCTGTTCCTTGGTGTTGGCGTAAGGGCCGTCCTGGACCAGGCGCTTGCTCTCCTTCAATCGCACCGTCGTGCCGGTATCCGGTTCCTGCAGCGGCATGCCGCCGACGAACACGTCGGCCTCGAGCAGCGCCTTATGCCACGCTTGCCAGGCACCGGTGTAAGTCGTCTCCTCGGCCGGATCCTCGCGACGATCGAAGTCGTGCGGCCGTTCGTAGATCAGCAGGGCAAATTGCATCGTAGCTCTCCGTTCGCGGTCCGGCGGACCCTTCCGTAGTATGACGGGCCTCGGCGGCCGGTTTCGACAACAAACGGACGGAAGGCAATGAAAGAGGCGTCAGTCACACACACCGGCGGTTGTCACTGCGGACGGGTCCGGTTCGAGGTGATCGCGCCGGCGCAGATCGAAGTCACCGACTGCAACTGCTCGATGTGCAATAAAGCAGGTTACTTGCACCTGATCGTGGATAGGTCGCACTTCAAGCTGCTGTCAGGCGCCGATGCGATCATCACCTACAAATTCAACACCGGGACGGCGCAGCACCTGTTCTGCTCGGTGTGCGGCATCAAGTCGTTCTATGTGCCGCGCTCGCATCCGGATGGGTACAGCGTTAATGCGCGCTGTCTGGATGCAGGGACCGTGGAAGGAATGAATGTCACGCAGACGGACGGCGTGAATTGGGAGCAGTCGCACCCGCAAGATTAAAAAAAATTCTGCTGCGAACCGCGCGAATGCATCGAGGTACATACGCGCGCAGATGTGCACACGAGCGATCGTCGATCGTTCACGCGCATCGCCCTGGCCAATCCCCCTTGTCGAGGTGCGAGTCATGAACGGATATCTGTTGTACGACAGTATGCGTCGCGCCACTGTGCGCGACATTCTCAAACGAGCTTGCAACTGTGCGCTGGCGCTTGCCAGCGTTCCGCTGACAGCGGCTGCGCAGGACGCGCCGGTTGCAGATGCAATACCCGTCGACACTGCGGCATTCGCGGCACGCGCCGACATTGTGCATCTGCCGACGCCGCTGAAGAGCTTTCTCATGTGGATCGATTCGCGGCCGAGCGCCACGTTCGAGCCGATGCGCGTGTTCGCGGAAGCGGACAAGCCGAGCCAGCTGTTCCAGTACTACCTGCTCGATACGCGCAATTTCCAGCCGAATGTCTTCACTGCGGTCTTCCCCGGTGTAAACGATCACGCGATTCCGACCGCGGCCAACGCCGCCAACCACCAGTTGAAGACGATCGGTGCCGTGCGCGTGGTGCTGGAGCCCAAGCCCGGCCTGCCGACCGACCCCGAGGACGTCGAAGCGTTCATCGATATCTTCACCGACATCTCGGGTCTGTTCGTCATCAACAACGAGTCCGGCTGGTACGAAGGCTGGATGATCCACGACCTGGTCGTGCCGAAGGTCGCGCCGCCGCGCGCTGACGGACACGCGCAATTCGGCACGATGACCAGCGCGGACGCCGCAGCCATCATGGCCGTCGGCGCGCATCACAACGTGCCCGGCAAGATCTTCACGACCGATGGCAACGATGTGCGCTTTCCGAGCGCAGCGGATGTGTTTCCGAACAAGCAGACGAATGTCGTCGGGCTGGCGTTGAGCATGGGCGCCTACAATTGCTTGCAGCAGAGCGACTGTCACTCGTATTGGGAGTTCAACGAGTACACCAACTGGATCTTCCCGTTGTACGAGCTGGCAGCGACGGGCGGGGGCAAAGGCGACTTTGCCGCCGGCAAACAGTACAGCCTGTCGTCGGTGATCCCGGGCTCCGGTCCGTCCGGCGTCTCGAACAACGAGTCGCCGCTCAAGCAGAAGTACGGCGACAATCCCAACAATCCTCGCGACCCGGACCGCGGCCCGAACGCGAGCCCGACCGATCCGGATCGGCCGGTGGCGAACGACGACGATCAGAAGGAGACGCGCCTGCGCTTCGTGCCGAGCGGCCTCGCGAACGAGATCATGCTGGACGTCGTCGTGCGCCTGAAGTCGTTCGAGCCCACCGTGACGTCGCCTGCCAGGCGGCTGAACGACGCTTATGCGAAGGAAGTCGCACGCGTCGACCAGAACGGCGACGGCGTGCTGACGTTTGTCGAAGCCGATGCCGAGGGACAATCGGACGGAATGTCGAATGAGCGGCTGCTGTTGCCGCCGACGGTGTTCAATCGGTTCGCGGTGACGCGTGAGATCAACGACGGACTGTTGGCGCCGCGTTTCGCGCCGAGTCAGCGCGCATATGTGCTGAGCGGGATGCTGGGACGCGTCAAGCCGTCGGTGCCGGCGTCGATCAATCGGGACGGCGACGATCGCTGAAGTCGAATCCGGGGAGTGGGGCGCGAACCCCACTCCCCAGGTCCCAAGTTACATCCCAAGCGCGCTCAGGAAGCGCGTCGTGAAGCCGAGCGTTCCTGCCTGGCCGTAGCTGTTACACGTCGGCGAGGCGAAGCCCGGCGCGCAGTCGCGGTCGCGGTCCCACGACCAGAAGTGCACGCCGCGCAGTCCTTTGGTGCGCGCGTAGTTCGCGACTTCCGTGATGTCGCCGAGATCGAACGTCTCGTCCTGAGTGTCGTTGCCGCCGATCATCGGCGTCAGCTCGATCTGGTTGTACGGAATGCCGTGGAAGTTGTGCAGGCTCTCCGCGGCCGCGATCGCCGACTTGCCCATGTCGCAGCGGTTGTTGACGATCGTGCAGTTGCTCGCGATCGTGCTGCCGTAGTCCATCACCATCAGGTTGATGAGATAGCCCTGCAGGTTCGCGGCCTTGATCGCGTTGACCACGTTGACACCAGTCTGGCCGAGGCTCTGCGCCGCGTTGCCGCCGAGTGTTGCGATCGTGAAGCTGAAGCGCAGATTCGGATGGTTCACCCGCGCGACCTTCACACGCTGCACGAGATTCGCTATCGCCTGCTGGCTCTGACCCGACTCGATGTCGAAGTCGACGCCCGCCAGGCGCGAGGAGTTGTAGCGCTGGATGAAGGCCTCGAACCCCGAGTCCGAGCCGCACGTGAACGAGCCAGCCGCGCCGCCTGTCGAGAGGATGTACGACTTGCCCATGCTGACGAAGCTCTGCACGTTCGCAGCCGCGACCGCGTTCGCCTGCAGGCCACCCCAGTTCTCGCTGCCGCATTCACCGGTCGCGAACGCCCAGGTCACTGCGCCGAGATTCGTCGGCATGACCGTGAGCAGGCCCTGCATCGTGCCCGTGACCGCCGTGCTGATGACGTTCGTGTTCCAGTTCATGCTGATCGTGATGTCCTTGTAGGGACTGAACAGCAGACTGCCGGGCGGCGGTGGGGGCGGCGGCGGAGGCGGTGGCGGCGGTGGCGGTTGCGCCGTGCAGCTACCGAGACTCGTCCACGGTTGGCCGCTGCCCGGCCCGCCGTTGTGAGTCGACGGATTCTCGCCCTGCGTCCACCAGTTCGCCTTGTACTCGATGCCGCTCAAGCTGGCGGTCATGCCGCCGGTATAGACAGCGGTCGCGCTCCACGTCGCCGAGCAGGCGGCGTTCGCAATCGGCAGCGCGAGCAGTGTCGCAATTCCAAGCAACGCAGACAGGAGATGTCTGCGCAGGTTTCGAAGAGACCTCATTCTTCGCTCCTCCGTGGTTCGGATTGCGTGTCCCCAACGGAGATTTACTGCAGGAAAAAGCGAGTCGCAACGAGCGCTGCGCGCGCAAAAAATGCACGCGGCGGGTGGTTCTCAATACCAATCGGGAATGTGCCGCGCGCGGCAAAGAATATTTTCGCAGACCAGCGGCAGTGGTCCTATGCGCGCCGCGAATCGCGAGCGCGCGTCGACTGCGGGTGAAATGGCGAATCTGCGCGCGCTACGCGCAAAGAGAAGACTCTCGCCAAGACGCCAAGGTCCGGAATCTGAAAATTCAGAATGTCGTCTTGGCGTCTTGGCGTCTTAGCGAGAGATCTTCTTCAGTCCCAACGCCCGTCGCGAGATGGCCGCGCATCGAGCCGCTTCGCGAACACCGTCGTACCGTTGATGTCCTTGAGCGTCGCGGTGAGATGCTTGCTGTGCGGGTCGATGTCGATCTGCCCGAAGAACTGGAAGCCGCCGCTCGGCGGCGTGTTGGCGGCCGGCGGCGCCTTCTGAAAGACCACTTGCGGCCCGAACGTATTGTCGAGCAGGTTCGGCCCGAAGCTGCCGGCGTGCAGCGGACCGCGACGAACTCCCAGAAGGGATCGAAGTCCTGGAACTGCGCGCGATTCGGATCGTAGTGATGCGCCGCGCAGTAGTGCACATCGGCCGTCAGCCAGACGATGTTGCGAATGTCCTCGCGCTGGATGAAGCGCAGGATCTCTGCGAACTCGAACTCGCGTCCGAGCACCGGTCCATCGCCGTTCGCGACGGCTTCCCAGCGCGGGCGATTCTGCGCGTCCACGCCGTCGGCGACCTGCAATCCGATCGGCATGTCGGACGCGATGACCTTCCAGGTCGCGCGCGACTGCTGCAGCTTCGACTTGAGCCACGCGATCTGCGCTCGTCCGAGGAATGCGGTCTCATCGCTGCGCTGCTCCTGCCGGTTGAACGAGTTCGGTCCCCGATAGCTGCGCTCGTCCAGCACCAGCACATCGAGGTCGCGGCCGTACGGGATGTGGCGATAGACGCGCTCGGACTCGACCTGGCTGTGCCAGCGCATCGGCGAGTACTCGAGGAATGCGCGCGACGCGCGGCTGACCAATGTCTGGATGCGTTGCTCGGTGTAAGGAGGGCTGAGCAGCACCTTGCTGTCCGACCAGTTGTTCGTGACCTCATGGTCGTCCCACTGCCAGATCTGCGGCACTTCGGCGGAGAAGCGCTGCACGTTCGCGTCGTAGCGGTTGTAGAGATGGTTGCGGCGGAACTCCTGCAGGGTTTCGGCGACCTTCAGCTTCTCCGGCACCTCATCGAGGAAGGCGTTGGTCCAGAGCAGCTGGCCGGTCGGCTTGTCGATGACTCGCTCGGTCAGCGGACCGTCGGCGTAGATCGTGTCGCCGGAGTGAATGAAAAAGTCGGGACGCGCACGACGCATCGCCTCGTAGATCTTCATACCGCCGAAGCTGAGGTCGATGCCCCAGCCCTGACCGCAGGTGTCGCCCGACCAGACGAAGCGGACGTCGCGACGTTTCGCCGGCGGCGTGCGAAAGCGGCCGACGACGGGCTCGCTGCGCGCTTTGCCGGAGTCGAGATCCTCGAAGATCGCGCGCACGAAGACGTCGCTCTCGGGCGGCAGGTTCGTGAGGTCGATGCGGGCAGTCATATCGGTGACTTCGATCGCGTGCGGACCGCGCAGCGTCACCGCATTCGTAAAGTTCTCGTCGCGGGACCACTCGACGAACATGCGCGCGGGCTTGTCGGAGCGGCTCCAGACGATCGCGCGATCGGCCAGCACGTCGCCGATCTGCAGTCCCCACGGCGCCATCGGCCGCAGCGAGTCGGATGCAATCACAGCAGGCGCTTGGCGCGAGTAGAGGATGCCGCCGAGGCCGGACAATGCGACGCCGCCGGCGAGAGCCTGCTTGAGGAACTGACGACGATCGGGGAGCGGACGAGTCGAGCGAGTCATCGGATCTTCCTTACTGGGATCCCGGGACGCTGCAAGCGTGGCCACGCGCGCTGTCATGTACGTGAAGCGCAGATGAAGATTTCATTGCCGCAATTCCGTCGCGGCTTGCGGATTTAGAATTGCGTGCTCGTCAGCGTAGCGCGCGACGCACGACTTCCGGATCGAGCGCGTCGACGCTCGACAGTGCGGAGCGCATCGGTCGTGCTTGCAGCAGCGAATTCGCGATGGCTTCTTCGGTTGCTTCCGCGACGGCCTGGAACAGCGGAGTCATCGCTTCGTTCGGCAGCTCCGGGAACGCTGTGACCACGGCGCGGCGCGCGGGGGTGCGCCGTACTTCCTGTGCGGTAGAGAAAGCGATGACGTAGTCGCCCGATCCATTCGCGACCGTCGCGCCGGTGCGGCTCAATCCGACCAACGCACGTTTCGCCAGGCGTTCGAGATTACGATCGGAGAGCGGCGCGTCGGTGGCGACGACGATCATGATCGATCCGGCATTCGGCGGCGACGGCGGTGGCGCAAAAGGATTCATGCCGAGCTGCTTCCACAGCGGTACGCCGGCGATCGTCAGCAGGCCGCCAAAGTTCGTTTGCACCAGCACGCCGACTGTGTAGCTGCCGACGCGATCTGGTAGATGACGCGAGCTCGTGCCGATGCCGCCCTTCAATCCGAATGCGACAGTCCCGGTGCCCGCGCCGACGGCACCTTCGGGCACCGCGCCGGAGCTAGTCTGCTCGATCGCTTCGATTGCGTGCTGAGGAGTGATCGTACGCGCGCGAATGTCGTTGAGGCGTCCGTCGTTGGTTTCGCCGACGACGGCGTTCACGGACTGCACTTGTTCGTTGCCAGGCTGCGCGAGCGTCCAGCGCACGATGCCCTCGGCAGTTTGCGCGACGGCGAGCGTGTTCGTCAGCAGGATCGGCGTCTCGATCTCGCCGAGCTCGACGATCTGCGTCGTGCCCATCAGCTTGCCGAAGCCGTTGCCGACCACGACCGCAGCGGGCGTCTTGTCCTGGAAGACATTGCCCTCGTGCGGCACGATCGCCGTCACTCCCGTGCGAATGCGCTCGCCTTCGATCAGCGTTCGATGACCCACGCGAACGCCGCGCACATCCGTAATCGCGTTGAGCGGTCCGGGATCGAAGACGCCGATGGTGACGCCGAGGTCGCGCAGGCGCGGGCGTTTGTCGTCGGCAGCGGGGGTAGAGGAGATCACGGCGAGCAGGGCGATCCCCAGCAGGAATTTCTGTGACAAGGCAGGCTCCTTCGAACGTGGAGCGTAGCCTAGCGCGAGAAACTGCCGGTTTCGCGCAGAAATGCGCGTCCGCCGCACCCTGCTTGATCATCTATAACCCATTGGGGTAGAGTCACCTGAGGAAACGCAAATGAGCAAGCTGGGTGATGAACTGGTTCGGTCGATGGCGCAGGCGCTAGCCCACGCTCAGGGTAAGCGCACCGGTGCGCGCGTACACAAGGTAGCGATGCGTCCCGATGAAATTCAGAGAGCGCGCAAGAGCTTGGGTCTCTCTCAGGACGAGTTCGCCAATGCAATGGGAGTCAGCGCATCGACGCTGCGGAAGTGGGAGCAAGGTCAGCGAGCACCGACCGGCGCCGCCAGGACATTGCTCAAGATCATTGAGCGTGAGCCGAAAGCGGTCATACGCGCGCTGAAGGCCGCCTAGCGTAGCGCCGTGGCCCGATTCTCCTGTCTCAGGCCAAGCTTCTCCAGCAGTCGCTGCGCCGTACGATCGAGCCACTTGTGGAACGCCGGGCACAGCCGTCGTTCGACGATCGCCGCAAGCACACCCGACACGAGCAGCACCAGCCCCAGCACGATCCACATCCGTGTCCACTCGTCGCCGACCAGAACATCGAAGACGCTGCGGCCGGGCCTGGCGTGTGTCAGGTAGAGCGGATACGTCAGGCAGCCCAACCAGAACCACAACCGCGTGCGCGACGGCAGTCGCCACCATCGCAGGGCGATGAGCAGCAGCACGATGCTCATGCCTACGATGATCGCACCCACCGTCACCTGCGTTCCCAGTGACGACGAGTGCGTGTACGCCACGTCCTGGTATGTCAGCGTCCAGTAGATCGACAGCGGCACACTGATCGCAAACATGATCAGTCGCCGAGCGTTCGGACCGCGCGAGCGAATCAGATACAGGAAGCAGCCGCCGGCAAACAGCGGAGCGTACGTGGGGATCACCGTCGCATCGAGCCAGTGCGGGAACGGAACCCAGATCGCAATGGCAGTGATGGCGAGCCAAATCGTCAGCAGCGTCTCCACGCGCTTCATCTGCCGGGTGACGATGACGAGCCACGTCAGCGCGTAGAACTTCATCTCGACCACCAGTGTCCAGTACACCATGTCGAGGTACGGCTGGTCGAAGACGTGGGGCTGCATCGTCAGGTTGGCGGCGATGGTCGCGGCCGACGGCGGCTTCTGAGCCAGCAGCGTGAGCGCGAGCGTGCTCAGCAGCACTGCTATCCAGAACGAGGGATACAGGCGTGCGATGCGCGAGTTGATGAACCCGATGCCGGTGCGGTTCTGCGCGGTCATCAGGATCACGAAGCCGCTGATCATGAAGAACAGTGGCACGCCCATGGCGCCGAACGCGAAGATCTGCGTCAGCAGGTTCGGCTGCGACGGCCAATGCGTGGCATGAAAGAGCACGACGGCTGCCGCTGCAGTGAAGCGCAACAGGTCTAACTCAGGAATACGATCGCGTTCCATGAATGCGTCGGCGAAGGGTCTGCAGATTTGTTCGGGCCCGGTCAAAGCAAACTCGGCTGGGCGGAGAGGGTTCCGCCGCTTGCCCGACATGTAAATATTTCAGACCTTCGCGACCGGAAACTGCATTTCGACGACCGACTCCTCCATGCGGTCGGGACGGGGCGGCTGCAGGAACACCTCGCGGCTCGGTCCCGCGAGGCTGTAGCCATTCGCCTCGAGGAATACTCCCACTTTGCCGGTGATCAGATGCGCGCGCTCGGGCAATCCGATGCGCACGCACGTCGCCATGCGCTCGACCGCAGGCAACTCACGCACCCGCAGCGGCTCGCCGCTCGCGAGCCGGAGGTCGCCGGGGACGGCGTCCTCCACGACGAATCCAGCCTCGACGTCGATGCGATCCAGCTCGAACTCCTGC
>DATENH010000022.1:0-7453 GCA_035275145.1 Steroidobacteraceae bacterium
TTTGCGCGATCTGCATGCCTTTTATGGGGAAGAGGCGGGAGTCAGGGTCGCGCGCAAACACATCGACTGGTATGCGCGAGGTCGTGCCGCAGGACACGCTTTACGTCATGCCGTGATGCAGGCTGAGGACGCGCAGACGCAGCTCGCTTGCGCCGACGCGTACTTCGATTCGCTGGTAGAGACTTATGGCGCCCAGAAAAAAAACGAGAGCTCGTCGAGAGCCGATCGCAAGACCTGCGCCGCGCGCGTTGCCGCTGCGGACGATGTGTGCCGAGGCGCTGGAGTCGTACTTCGCGACGCTGAACGGGCACAAGCCCGGCCAGCTCTATGACCTGGTGCTTCGCGAGGTCGAAGAGCCGCTGTTCAAAGCCGTGCTCGAGTACGTCGAGGGCAACCAGAGCCGCGCCGCCGACGTGCTCGGCATCAATCGCGGCACCCTGCGCAAGAAGCTGAAGACCTACGGCCTGGCGCAATGACCATCCGCCGCGCGCTGCTCAGCGTTTCCAACAAAGACGGTCTCCTCGAGTTCGCGCAGGCGCTCCACGAGCGCGGTGTAGCCATGCTCTCCACCGGCGGCACGGCGACGCTGCTCGAGCGCGCGGGCGTGCCGGTGACGCAGGTTTCCAGCCACACCGGCTTTCCCGAGATCATGGATGGCCGCGTCAAGACGCTGCATCCGAAGATTCATGGCGGCCTGCTCGGCCGGCGCACGGTCGACGACGCGGTCATGCGCCAGCACGGCATCGAGCCGATCGATCTGCTGGTGGTCAATCTTTACCCGTTCGCTGCGACGATCGCGAAGCCCGGCTGCACCTATGAGGACGCCATCGAGAACATCGACATCGGCGGTCCCGCTATGGTGCGCGCCGCCGCCAAGAACCACGACCGCGTCGCCGTGATCGTCGATCCGGCCGACTATGCCGCAGTGCTGGACGAGCTCAGCAGCAGCAACGGTGCGCTGTCGGAGGCGACACGCAAGCGCCTCGCGGCCAAAGCGTTCGCGCACACCGCGAGCTACGACTCGGCCGTCGCGAGCTATCTCGCGCGCGTCAACGTCGCGAGTACTCTCGCGCGAATTGATGACGCGGGCGAATTTCCGCAATCGCTGTCGTTGCAGTTCGACAAGCGCATGGATCTGCGTTACGGCGAGAATCCGCACCAGACCGCAGCGTTCTACCGCGTTCCGGACGCGCAAGGCGCGAGCATCGGAGCAGCGAAGCAGCTGCAGGGCCGCACGCTTTCGTACAACAACATTGCGGATGGCGACACCGCGTTCGAATGCGTCCGGCAGTTCGCCGATCCTGCTTGCGTGATCGTGAAGCATGCGAATCCGTGCGGCGTGGCGATCGCGAGCGATGCGCTCGCGGCGTACGATCGCGCGCACAAGACCGATCCCACGTCTGCGTACGGCGGCATCATCGCGTTCAATCGCGCGCTGACAGCGGACATCGCGCGCGCGATTCTCGACCGCCAGTTCGTCGAGTTGATCATCGCTCCGGAAGTCGCAGCCGAGGCGCTCGAGATCTGCAAGCGCAGGGAAAATGTGCGCGTGCTGGTGACAGACGGTCTCGCGCCCGGCAACTCTCGTTACGAATACCGCAGCGTCGACGGCGGCCTGCTCGTGCAGACGCGCGATCAGGGCATGATCGGCAAGGCCGATCTCAAGGTCGTGAGCAAGCGTCAGCCGACCCCCGCCGAGCTCGACGATCTGCTGTTCGCGTGGCAGGTGTGCAAGTACGTCAAGTCGAATGCCATCGTGTACGTGAAGGATCGCATGACCGTCGGCGTCGGCGCCGGCCAGATGAGCCGCGTCTACTCGAGCCGCATCGCCGCCATGAAGGCCAAGGACGAAGGCCTGACCGTGGCCGGCGCGGCGATGGCCTCCGACGCATTCTTTCCGTTCCGCGACGGCCTCGATGTCGCCGCGGAATTCGGCATCAAGGCCGTGATCCAGCCCGGCGGCTCGGTGCGCGACAACGAAGTCATCGCCGCAGCCGACGAGCACGGGATCGCGATGGTCCTGACGGGCATGCGGCACTTCAGGCACTGATGAAGGTTCTGATCCTCGGCAGCGGCGGTCGCGAGCATGCCCTCGCATGGAAGGCTGCGCAGTCGCCGCGCGTGGATCAGGTTTATGTCGCGCCGGGCAATGCGGGCACAGCCCTGGAGCCGCGCGTCGCGAACGTAGCGATTGCCGCGGACGACGTTCCCGCCCTCGTGGATTTCGCACGCCGCGAGCGTGTCGAGCTGACGATCGTCGGCCCGGAGACTCCGCTCGTCATCGGCGTCACCGACGCGTTCGAGGCCGCCGGCCTGCGCTGCTTCGGCCCGCAACGTCTGGCCGCGCGCCTGGAAGGCTCCAAGGCTTTCACCAAGGACTTCCTCAGTCGCCACCGCATTCCGACGGCTGCCTACGCAACGTTCACGCAAGCGAACTTCGACGCAGCGTGGGTGCGCGCGCAGCGCGCGCCGTTGGTCGTGAAGGCCGATGGTCTGGCCGCGGGCAAGGGCGTGATCATCTGCGAGACGACGGACGAAGCCGTCAGCGCCGCCCAGGCGATGTTCTCGGGTCAGTTCGGCGCCGCCGGCAGCACGGTCGTGATCGAAGAGTTCCTGCGCGGCGAGGAAGCGAGCTTCATCGCGATCGTCAGCGGCGAGCACATCCTGCCGCTCGCGACCTCGCAGGATCACAAGCGTCGCGACGACGCCGACCGCGGGCCGAACACTGGCGGCATGGGCGCTTATTCGCCTGCGCCGGTCGTGACGGACGAGATTCATCGACGCGTGATGCGCGAAGTCATGCAACCCACGGTGCGCGGCCTGATCGCGGACGGCACGCCGTACGTCGGCTTCCTGTATGCCGGCCTGATGATCGCGCCTGACGGCACGCCGAACGTGCTCGAATTCAATTGCCGCTTCGGCGATCCCGAGACGCAGCCGATCATGATGCGACTGGCGTCGGACCTCACGCTGCTGTGCGACGCTGCGCTCGACGGTAAGCTGGATCACGCCAAAGCAAACTGGGATCCGCGCGCGGCGCTGGGAGTTGTGCTGGCCGCGGGCGGCTATCCGGATTCGGTCCGCAAAGGCGACGAGATCAAAGGCCTGGATGCGGCTGCGAAGCTGCCAGGCAAGGTGTTCCACGCCGGCACGCAGCTTACGAACGGCAAGGTCGTCACGAACGGCGGGCGGGTACTGTGCGCAGTCGGTATGGGTGCGAGCGTCGGTGAAGCGCAGCGGGCTGCATATGCGCTCTGCGATCACATCGACTGGACCGGCGTGCAATACCGCCGCGACATCGGCTATCGCGCGATCGACCGAGAAAAGTCAGCCTGACTTCTTCACATCCACTTCGAAGCTGACCCCCACGCTGCCCTGCGTGGTCTCGAAGCCGTGCTCGATGCCTTCCTTGCTCGGCAGCGTCTGCGCCAGTGCTTCCAGCTGCGAGCGCGGAATCGACACCCAGATCCCGGTCGGATCGCTCTCGAGCTGCCACTTGTCCAGTGCAGACGGTCGGATGTTGACCAGAAACCGACGATCGCGCGGCAAGTAGATCTCGAGCTCGATCGCACGTCCCGTCAGCAGCTTCTGCAATTCGGCCGACGTGGCCCGGCAGCGGATGGCGCGATCCGAAAACCGGACGTTCATCAATCGTCGTCGACGATGATGACGGCCGCGTGCGAGCGCTCGCCGAGCGTCACCCCGGAGGTGATGGGCTCGATCTCGACCAGGAACACTTCGGTGTTCTCGACGATCGCGTCGGAGACGAGCGGAATCGTCAGCGTGACCGTGCGCTGCCCGGCGGGAATCTGCTCCGTGCCCGGCCCGATGTTCGCGAAATCCGTGCCCTGCTCCGCCGAGTTGCTGCGCAGGGTCCAGCGGAAGAACACCGACTCCTTGGTCGAGCCTTCGCGCTCGACCACGACATGCACGGAGCCGTCGCTCTCCGTTGCAACGTACGTGTCCTTGTCGAACTCGAGCACGACTGATTTCGTGCCTGCCTCCGAGTCTTGGCGTGCGTCCTGACTCGTGTCCTTACGCGGCGCACTGGCAGCGGGCTTCGCCGCAACCTTCTTCGTCGCTGCAGGCTTCGCCTGTGCTTGCGAAGGCTTCTCGACGGCTGGCGGAGTCGTGGCAAGCGCTTGGCTATCGCCGGCGCCAGTCGACCCCGGCTCGCTCTGCTGTGTGGTTGGCGTGGCGGCCGGCGCAGCGGGTCTACGAGCCGGCAACGGGTTTTGCTCGAGATATACGAATCCCGCGGCAGCGGCGCCCAGCAGCGCCAGAAACACCAGCAGTCCGAGCGCGCGACGCCGCCATTGACCGCGCGTGTCGCGGGCAACGAGCTGTTCCGGCGGCACCAGCCTGTTGGGCGCCTCCGAACAGCCGAGGCCCGCGAGCAAGTCGACGACATCGATCTTGCGCTCGCCGCGGCCCCACAGCAGCGCTCGATTGAGCGATTGCATCTGCTTGCGTGTCAGACCCGGGATGTTGCGCGGACGCCGGCCGTTCGCCCGCGCCAGCACTGCCGACCTGCCGCCGAACGGATGCTCGCCCGACAGCAACTCGTACGCGATACACGCGAGGCTGTAGACATCGTCGCTGGGGTGCGGCTCGCTGCCGTTCACACGCTCGACACTCGCGTACGCTGGTGCGCTCGCGGGTGCGACGTCGAATGCAGATGCAGTGTGCAAGTCCAGCGGACGGTGACGCGCGAAGCCGAAGTCGAGAACGCGCACTTCGCCCGTCGAGGTGATCATGATGTTGCGCGGCTTGAGGTCTGCGTGAACGACCTCGCGGCGGTGTGCGTGTGCCAGCGCCGCGCCGACGCTGCTGATCAGAGCAAGCGCGTGCTGGCGCTGAACCGGTCCGCGCAAGCGCGCCATGACGTCGGCGAGCAACTCGCCTTGCAGCAGCTCCATCACGACGAAGTACGTGTCGCCGTCGCGATCGAGATCGAAGACGCTGACGATGTTCGGGTGCGACAACGACTGCGCCTGGTGAAATTCGCGCTCCAGCGCGGCGAGCGCTTCCGGCCGGTTCTGATAATCGAGCTTCAGAACCTTGACCGCCACGAAACGCGCCGCGTCCGCCAGGTGTGCGCGATGGCGGTCGAGCGCGCGATACACCGTGCCGCTGCTGCCGCGGCCGAGAATGGACAGCAGCTCGTAGCGGTCGCGCAGCACATCCTTCTGGTGGCGCGTCTCCCGCGGCGGCGCGTCCCTGATCACCGGCTCCTCGCGCGCGTGTGTCTTGCGCACGGCCCGCACTTCCTCACGCATTTCGGGCGGCGGCGGACGCGTCGCAGGATCGAAGTCGCGGCGGAACAGCGTGGGATCGACGAACGGCGGCTCGACGTCCTCGGTCTGCGACGCCTCGTTCTCGGCGAGGAGCTTGCGCCAGCGCGAGCCGGTCGTGTCGAGCGTTGCCTCGGTCGGGTCGCGCGGCGGCGCGCCGGTCTGATTGGCATTGCCGAACACGAGCTGGGCGATATCGGCCTTCAGCGTCCGTGCCAATGCAGCGTCGATCTTGCCGCGGCGCTGGTATTGGTCGAGCAATGCGAGCGCGTCCCACGGCGCGTCGGGATTGCTCCGGCACACCGACAGAAACGACTCCTGCATGTCCGCACGGTCGCAGCGCCCGCCGGCATAGTCATCGAGCCAGCTGGCGAGCACGCGTCGTGCGTCACCTTCGTCAGCAGGGCCCTTATCGATGGACACGCTCATGACCGTAGGTTGATTTCCGGGCGGAGGATCGTGGCATGGCACGGCTGCCTCAAAGCAGCGACTTTTCCATGCGGTAGTCGTCCATGACGAAGCCGCCCCCGATGTCCATCGTCAGATCCGCAGCGATCCGGAATCCCAGGCGTTGGTACGCTTTCACAGCCGGGTTTCCTTTGTTCACGGTCAGCCATAGCAGGTTGAGACCGCGGCGGCGGGCAAGCTGCTCAATGAACTCCATGCAAACCCTGCCGGTTCCCCCGCCGCGGGCGTCGCGTAACAGATACAGTTTGCTCAGAAACATGCTCCCCTGCGCTGGTTGGGGTTGCACCGCGCAGTATCCGATGTCCGGCCCGTCCCGCTGGATCAAGAAATACTCGTAGGCCTCGCGTAACTGTCCGGCCACCGCCCCGCTGCTCTGAAACTTGGCCACCATGTAGTCGACCTGGGCGCGGCCGATCAATGGCACGTAGTACTCGTACCAGATCTCGCGCGCAAGGCCGCAAACCGTGTCGATCTGCTGCGGCGTCGTGACCGGTACGAATTGAACGGGCAAGCTCATAAGGGTCGGGCGCCGGCTTTATGCGCGAACGCGAGCATTCGCGTCGCTATTTCCTGAGTTCCTGCTGCAGGCGCTGCTCGTCCAGCGCTCCGCACCATTTTGCGACCACGATCGTCGCCACGCCGTTGCCGACCAGATTGGTCAGCGCACGCGCCTCGGACATGAACCGGTCGATGCCTAGGATGAGGGCTACTGCCGTTACGGGCAATGTACCAAGGGCGGAGAGCGTCGCTGCCAGGACGATGAAACCGCTGCCGGTCACGCCGGCGGCGCCCTTGGACGTCAACAGCAGCACCGCCAGCAGCGTGAGCTGGTCGAGCAGCGTCATGGGCGTGTTGGTCGCCTGCGCGATGAACACGGCCGCCATTGTCAAATAAATCGACGTTCCGTCGAGGTTGAAGGAGTAGCCGGTCGGGATCACCAGACCGACCACCGGTTTGGCAGCGCCCGCGCTCTCCATCTTCGAGAGCATGCGCGGCAGCACCGACTCGGAGGAGGACGTGCCGAGCACGATCAACAGCTCGTCGCGCAGGTAACGCACGAACCGGAAGATGCTGAACCCGTGCGCGCGTGCGATCAGCCCGAGGACGAGGAAGATGAAGATCAGGCAGGTCGCATAGAAGCAGACCATCAACAGACCGAGCGACTTGAGCGTGCCGAGCCCGTACTTGCCGATCGTGAACGCCATGGCGCCGAAGGCGCCGATCGGTGCGAGCCGCATGATGAAGCCGACGATCCGGAACAGCACGTGCGCTATGCGGTTGATGAAGTCGTAGACCGGCCGCGCCGGCTCGCCGACGACGTGTAGCGCGAAGCCGAACAGCAGCGAGAACAGCAGCACCTGCAAGATGTCGCCCTTGGCGAAGGCGTCGAAGATCGTCGTCGGGATGATGTTCAGCAGGAAGTCCTTGACGCTCTGCTCCTGGGCCGCGTGCGCGTACGCCTCGATCGCCTTGGCGTCGAGCGTCGAGACGTCGACGTTCATGCCCGCGCCCGGCTTCACGACGTTGACGATCACCAGTCCGACGATCAGCGCCAGCGTGCTGACGACCTCGAAATAAAGCAGCGCCAGCACGCCGGTCTTGCCGACCGCTTTCATGTTCTCCATGCCGGCGATGCCGGTCACGACGGTGCAGAAGATGATCGGCGCGATCATCATCTTGATGAGCTTGAT
>DATENH010000023.1:0-82818 GCA_035275145.1 Steroidobacteraceae bacterium
CGACGCGATTTACCTGTCGGGCTGGCAGGTCGCGGGCGACGCCAACCTGGCGGGCGAGATGTATCCGGATCAGTCGCTGTATCCCGCGAACTCGGTGCCGTCGGTCGTTCGCCGCATCAACAACACGCTGCTGCGTGCGGACCAGATTCATCACGCTGAAGGCAACGATTCGATCGATTGGCTGAAGCCGATCGTCGCCGACGCGGAAGCGGGCTTCGGCGGCGTGCTGAACGCGTTCGAGCTGATGAAGGGCATGATCGAGGCTGGCGCGGCCGGCGTGCACTTCGAAGATCAGCTTTCGTCGGCCAAGAAGTGCGGTCACATGGGCGGCAAAGTGCTGGTGCCGACTTCCGAGGCAATCAGCAAGCTCGTCGCAGCACGGCTCGCGGCCGATACGTGCGGTGTGCCGACTGTCCTCGTCGCGCGCACTGACGCGGAATCGGCGAACCTGCTCACGGCAGATGTCGACGAGCGCGATCGTCCGTTCATCAAGTCGAAGGATCGGACGAGCGAAGGCTTCTTCTACGTGGACGCCGGGCTCGAGCAAGCGGTCGCGCGGGGTCTCGCATACGCTCCGTACGCCGACTTGATCTGGTGCGAGACCGGCACGCCGGATCTGCACGAGGCGAAGGCCTTCGCCGAGGCGATCCACAAGAAATTCCCGGACAAGCTGCTGGCGTACAACTGCTCGCCGTCGTTCAACTGGAAGAAGAAGCTGGACGACACGACGATCGCGAAGTTTCAGCGCGAGCTCGGCGCGATGGGCTACAAGTTTCAGTTCATCACGCTCGCGGGCTTCCACGCGCTCAACTACTCGATGTTCCAGCTCGCGCGGGGCTACAAGGCGTCGCAGATGTCCGCGTACGTCCAGCTCCAGGAGCAGGAATTCGCCGCCGAGAAGGACGGCTATTCGGCCACGAAGCACCAGCGCGAAGTCGGTGCGGGCTACTTCGACGACGTGACGCAGACTGTCACGGCCGGCAAGTCGTCGGTGACCGCGATGAAGGGCTCGACGGAAGAAGGCCAGTTTCACAAGGCGCGGGCGTAAGACCGGGAAGGGCGCCTGTTAAGATGAGCTGGTGACTCACCAGCTCTGGCCCTCCGATGGCATCGTCTTCGATCGCACCTGCACGGATTGCGCGCGCCTCGCGCGCTTTCTCGTCGAAGGCCGCGAGGAATATCCCGACTACTGGTGTGCACCGGTCGCACCGTTCGGCGATCCCAAAGCGCGGTTGATCATCGTCGGCCTGGCACCAGGCTTTCACGGCGCAAATGCGAGTGGCCGCCCCTTCACTGGCGACCACGCCGGGCTCTTGCTCTATCGCACGTTGCACCGATTCGGTTTCGCGAACCGCCCGGAGTCGAAGTCGCGCGACGACGGCCTGAAGCTGATCGATTGCCGCATCACGAACTCCGTGAAATGCGTGCCGCCGGAAAACAAGCCGACGCCCGCTGAGATCCGCGCCTGCAATCGTTACCTGACAGCCGAGCTGAACCGCAAACCGGCGGCGCCGCTGCTCCTGACACTCGGCTCGATCGCTCACAACGCAGCCTTACGCGCGCTTGCTCTCAAGCCTTCCGAGTACAAGTTCGCGCACGCGGCCGAGCACGAGCTGCCGACGGGCCAGTTGCTGCTGAACTCCTATCACTGCAGCCGCTACAACACGCAGACCGGCCGGTTGACCGAAAAGATGTTCGTCGACGTATTCGCTCGCGCCCGCAAGCTGCTCGACGGACGCTAAAATACGCGCGCCCATGAGCGCCTTCGACCCGAAGCCCTTCCTCGCCAACCTCAGCCAGCGGCCCGGCGTGTATCGCATGATCGCTGCGAACGGCGAGGTGCTGTACGTCGGCAAGGCGCGCAACCTGAAGAATCGCGTCGGCACTTATTTCACGGGCAGCAAGGCGCACGCTGCGAAAACCATGGCGATGGTCGCGCAGATCGCCAGTATCGAAGTCACTGCGACGGCATCGGAGACCGAGGCGCTGCTGCTCGAGTACAACCTGATCAAGCGCCATCGGCCGCGATACAACGTCACGCTCCGCGACGACAAGAGCTTTCCGTACCTGTACATCACGACGGAGCAGGACTACCCGCGCATCAGCTTCTACCGCGGCAGCCGCAAGCTCCCGGGACGATTCTTCGGCCCGTATCCGAACGCCCGCGCCACTCGCGAAACCGTGTTGCTGCTGCAGAAGCTGTTCCTGCTGCGCCCATGCAGCGACACGTTCTTCGCGAACCGCTCGCGGCCGTGTCTGCAGTACCAGATCAAGCGTTGTTCGGGCCCGTGCGTCGGGCTGATCTCGGTCGAGAACTACAAGCAGGACGTCGAGGATGCGATGAAGGTGCTGGAGGGTCGCGGCGCGGAGCTGATCGACGATCTCGCGCAACGCATGGAGGAAGCCGCGCAGGCGCTCGAGTTCGAGCGTGCCGCGCGCCTGCGCGATCAGATCAACGGCATCAAAGCGATCCACTCGACTCAATCCGTCACGCGCAACGTCACCGAGGATATCGACGCGGTGGCGCTCTTTTCGCGCGGCGGCGACCCCTGCGTCTCGATCGTGTTCGTACGCGGCGGCCGCAATCTCGGCAGCTCGAATTTCTTCCCACGCGCCGGACTCGCGGAGGAGAGCGAACTGCTGTCGGGATTCCTTGCGCAGTATTACCTCGGTCGCGATGCGCCCGGCGAGATCCTCATCAGCCAGCCGATCGAAGATGCCGACCTGCTCGAAGCCACCTTGTCCGAGCGATTGGAGCGCTCGGTGCGGATTCGCTCCGGCGTTCGCGGCGTGCGTGCGCGCTGGCTGGAGATGGCACGAACCAACGCCGAGATCGGCCTCAACATGCGCCGCGCGACCGAGGCGACCACAACCGAGCAGCTGCAATCCGTCGCCGAAGTGTTCGGCCTGAGCACCCCTCCCAAGCGCATGGAGTGTTTCGACGTGAGCCACACGATGGGCGAACGAACGGTCGCGTCGTGCGTCGTGTTCGGCCCTGATGGGCCTCTCAAGAGCGACTATCGCCGCTTCAACATCGAAGGTCTCGCGCCCGGCGACGACTACGGCGCCCTGCGCCAGGCGCTGTCGCGCCGCTACGCCCGGATCAAGAAGGGCGAGGCGCCGCTGCCGGATCTATTGCTGATCGACGGCGGCCCCGGGCAGCTCGCCGAGGCGATCGGCGTACTGAAGGAGCTCGAGATCGAAGGGGTCTGTATCGCCGGCGTTGCCAAGGGAGCCGACCGCCGTCCGGGGCAGGAACGGCTGTTCCTCGCGGGCGAGGAGCATCCGCGCACTCTGGCGCCAGATTCGCCGGCATTGCATTTGATCCAACGAATCCGCGACGAGGCCCATCGCTTCGCGATCACCGGTCACCGGCAACGCCGCGCCAAGGCGCGCACGCATTCGGTCTTGGAGACAGTCCCCGGGCTGGGGCCTCGCAAGCGCCGGGAGCTGCTGCGACAGTTCGGCGGGCTGCAAGGTGTCGTGCGCGCCGGCGTCGACGATCTGGCAAAGGTGCACGGTATCGGCCGCAAGCTGGCGCAGTCGATCTACGACACTTTGCACGCGACGGGCTGAAATTCCTTACAATCCTCTCCGGTGAGTTTTCCGATTGCGAATTACCTGACCGTGGCGCGGATCTTCATGATCCCGCTGGTCGTCATCCTGTTCTACGCGCCGTACCCGTGGGCCGCACCCGCTTGCGGGAGCATGTTCATCCTGGCGGCTGTCACCGATTCGCTGGATGGCTACCTGGCGCGCAAGCTCGGCCAGACCTCGGCGCTCGGTGCGTTCCTCGATCCGGTGGCCGACAAGCTGATGGTTGCCGTCGCACTCGTGCTGCTCGTGAGCCATGAGCCCACGGAACTGCGCTACATCAAGTTCAATCCGCACCTGCTGATCACGCTGACCGCGGCGGTGATCGTCGGCCGCGAAATCACGATCTCCGCGCTGCGCGAGTGGATGGCCGAGATGGGCGCCCGCGGCAAGGTCGCCGTGTCGTCGCTCGGCAAGTTGAAGACGATTTTCCAGATGACCGGCCTGTCGATGATGCTGTTCCGGAGCGACGTGTGGTTCATCCCGGCGTTCGAGCTGGGCGTGTACTGCCTGGTTGCTGCAGCGGCGCTGACGCTGTGGTCGATGATCGTCTACCTGCGCGCCGCCTGGCCCGAGCTGATGCGCTCCGGGGACCGCCGACTGGGCTGAGTTACCTTGACAGGGGGTCGGTCGGCCCTAGAATATTGCCCGTTCGCCCGGACCCCTGTCCGGCGAGCCTCAAGCGGGAATAGCTCAGTTGGTAGAGCGTAACCTTGCCAAGGTTAAGGTCGCGAGTTCGAGCCTCGTTTCCCGCTCCAGCTTCTGCAAAACCCCGGGCCGCTCCCGGGGTTTTGCGCTTCAACGGACGCAGGTATTGCGTCCGCACGCCCCCTGGCTAGGTGGCAGAGTGGTCATGCAGCGGCCTGCAAAGCCGTCTACGCCGGTTCGATTCCGACCCTAGCCTCCATGTCGATCAATCTCATCCTCAACACCGACTCGTACAAGGTGTCCCACTGGGTGCAGTACCCGCCCGGGATGGACGCGATGTTTTCGTACATCGAGTCGCGCGGCGGGCTCTACGACCGCACGCTGTTCTTCGGACTCCAGGCGATCCTCAAGGAGCATTTGAGCGAGCCGGTCAGGGGCGCCGACATCGACGAAGCGAAAGAATTGCTGACTGCGCACGGCGAGCCATTCAACGAACGCGGCTGGCGTTACATCGTCGATGCTCACCGTGGCCGCGTTCCGGTCACGATTCGCGCAGTGCCGGAAGGCACTGTCGTGCCGACGCTCAACGTGCTCGCAACCGTCGAGTCGACCGATCCGCAGTGCTTCTGGGTCGCGTCGTATCTGGAGACGCTGTTACTGCGCGTCTGGTATCCGACGACGGTCGCCACCATCAGCTGGCACATCAAGCAGCTCATTCGCCGCTATCTCGACGAGACGAGCGACGATGTCGCCGGCCAACTGCCCTTCAAGCTGCACGACTTCGGCTCGCGCGGCGTGTCGAGTCTCGAATCTGCGGGTCTTGGCGGCCTCGCGCATCTCGTGAACTTCAAGGGAACCGACACCGTTGCGGCGCTGGTGGCGGGGCGCAGGTTCTACTCAGAGCCGCTCGCCGGTTTCTCGATTCCGGCAGCGGAGCATTCGACGATCACCGCGTGGGGCAAGGAAGGCGAGGAGGCGGCCTATCGCAACATGATCCGTCAGTACGGCAAGCCAGGCGCGGTCTTCGCGTGCGTGTCAGACTCCTACGACGTGTACGCCGCGATCGAACACTTGTGGGGTGAGCGCCTGAAGCAGGAGATCATCGACTCCGGCGCGACCCTGGTGATCCGGCCGGATTCCGGCAACCCGCCCGACGTCGTCGAGCAGTGCGCGATTCTCCTCGACCGTGCCTACGGCAGCACGCTCAATCGTAAGGGCTTCAAAGTCCTCAACCACGTTCGCCTGATCCAAGGCGACGGCGTCAATCCCACGAGCATCGAGGAAATCCTCGAACGCCTGAAGCGTGCGCGATTCTCGGCCGACAACATTGCCTTCGGCATGGGCGGCGCACTGCTGCAGCAGATGAATCGCGATACCCAACAGTTCGCGATGAAATGCTCAGCAGCTCGCATCGGCGGCAAGTGGGTCGACGTCTACAAGGATCCCGTCACCGATCACCACAAGATCTCGAAGAAAGGACGCCTGGATCTGGTGCGCGACGCCAAGACGCGGCAATTCGTGACTTATCCAATGGGCGACGCGCCCCCGTCACGCAACAGCGAGCTCGTGGAAGTATTTCGCAACGGCGAGCTGCTTCAAGACTGGACTCTCGCGGAGATCCGCGCCCGCAGCGAGCTGGCCTGAGCGGATCCGTACTTCGGGCAAGCCCGCGTGGCTGCACTGCCGCTGCTGGCGTACGGAAGCGCCGTGCTAGCGTCGACCATGGCCTTGCGACTTTGGCTTGCTTGCGCAGCAGCCACATGCATGGCGTCGCTAGCTCTCGCGCAACCGGCACCTGCCGATGGTGACTCCCTCGCGCAAGCTATCGCGGCCGAGCTCGATGCATGGACGACTGCGGCTGAGCCCACGATACACGGCGCGCGCATCGCGCTCCCCGAACGGCTACAAGAGTTCTACACGCGCCGCGGATTCCGCGCGGCCTGGGACAACGCACGGAACGCCGAACAGCTCCGCCGCGCACTTGCGGAGAGCTACGACGAGGGGCTGGATCCGAAGGACTATCACCTGCTGCTGCTCGATGACCTGGCCGGTCAGATCGCACGCTCTACGACAACGGATGCCGTGCGGGCTCAATACGATGTCTTGCTCAGCGAAGCGCTGCTGCGACTCGCGTATCACTTGTCGTTCGGCAAGGTCGACCCGCCGACGTTCGATGCGCAATGGAACTACGGGCGAAAGCTGGCCGCGGTAGACGTTTCACGCAAGGTCGAAGAAGCGCTGGCGGCCGAGGACATCTATCAGCGTGTCGAAGCGCTGAAGCCCACGCACTCCTTATATACGGGGCTCGTGCGCGAGCTGGCTCGATATCGCGCCGCTGCAGGAGCGCAGATACCGACCATCGCCGCCGGACCGAAACTGCGACTGGGCGACAGCGATGCGCGAGTCCCAATGCTGCGCGCGCGACTGATCGCGAGCGGCGACCTGCATCAGGCCGCAGCCATCACGGCACTCGACTATGACGCTGAGCTCGAAGCGGCAGTGCGCAACTTTCAAACGCGTATGGGACTGGCGAGTGATGGTGTCATCGGCGCCGACACGATCGCCGAGTTGAACGTGCCGCTGGCCGATCGCATCCGCCAGTTGCGCGTCAATCTCGATCGCGGCCGCGTGCTGTTGCAGGATCTGCCAGAAGAGTTCGTGGTCGTGAACATCGCGGCATATACCGTGTACTACGTGCGGGGCCAACAAGTCGTCTGGCAGTCGCGTGCGCAGGTGGGCAAGCCGTATCGCCGCACGCCGATCTTCCGTTCCGAGATCAGCTACATCGTGCTGAATCCGACCTGGACGGTGCCGCCGGGCATCATCGAGCACGACATTCTCCCGGCGGCACAGCACGATCCTGCAGCGATTACACGCAAAGGGCTGCGGGTTCTCGATGCGGCGGGGCAGGAGCTGGATCCGGCTGCCATCGACTGGTCGCAGTATCGAAGCGGCCATATTCCTTACACGCTGCGCCAGGATCCCGGCCCGTCGAACGCACTCGGGCGCGTCAAGCTCATGTTTCCGAATCCGTACCAGGTGTACCTGCACGACACGCCGTCGCAGGGCCTGTTCGATCGTACCGACCGCGCGTTCAGCTCCGGCTGCGTGCGTGTCGAGCGCGCGCTGGAGCTGACGGAGCTCGTGCTCGATGATCCGGAACGCTGGAACGCAGCGTCGATCGCGAGCGCGGTAGAGCAGGGCGGCCTGCGCAACGTCACTCTCAAGAAGCGCGTTCCGGTGTTGCTCGCCTACTGGACCGCATGGGTGGATCCGCAAGGACGCATCAATTTCCGCCGCGATCTCTACGGGCAGGACGCGCAATGGGCGCAGGCACTGGAGGCTCGCTTTGCCGTCCGCGCTCGTCCGTTGTTCCTGTCGCCAAATGCGAACTGACTGTCGTCATTTGTAAGGTCCTCTGAGGCCGCCGCCTTCTAGGTTGCTCGATATGCGTATCGAGCAATTGACCTGCTCCATCGGCGCCGAGCTGATCGGTGTCAGTCTCGCGGACGCCGCCCGCGATGACGCCCTGTTCGCAGAGATCAAGCACGCGTTGCTCCGGCACAAAGTCCTCTTCCTGCGCGACCAGCACATGTCGCGCGCGGATCACGTCGCGTTCGCGCAGCGCTTCGGCGCGCTCGAGGATCACCCGATCGCCGGCAGCCATCCGGACTACCCAGGCCTCGTGCAGATCAACAAGACCCCCGAAGGCCCGATCGACCGTTACGAGAACGCATGGCACACGGACGCGACCTGGCGCGAAGCGCCGCCGATGGGCTGTGTCCTGCGCTGCATCGAGTGCCCGCCCGTCGGCGGCGACACGATGTGGGCGAACATGGCGCTGGCGTACGAAAAATTGCCGGACGAGATCAAGCCGCGGATCGCGCCGCTGCGCGCCCGTCACAGCATCGAGGCCTCGTTCGGCGCCGCCATGCCGACGGAGAAGCGACTCGCGTTGAAGGGGGCATTTCCGGATGCCGAGCACCCGGTGGTCCGCACGCATCCCGAGACCCACGAGAAGGTCCTGTTCGTCAACGCCTTCACCACGCACTTCACCAACTATCACACGCCGGCGAACGTGCGTTACGGCCAGGACGCCAATCCCGGCGCGGCCGATCTGCTGCGTTATCTCATCAGCCAGGCGTTCGTCCCCGAGTACCAGGTGCGCTGGCGCTGGCAGCCGAACAGCGTGGCGATCTGGGACAACCGCTGCACGCAGCATTACGCGGTCATGGACTACGCGCCCTGCCATCGCAGGATGGAGCGCGCGGGCATCGTCGGCGACCGGCCTTTCTGAAACGCACTCAACCTTCGTACGACTGCAGGAATCCGCCATGAACTTCCTCGACGGTTCGCTGTTTCCCGAAAATCAGCAGAAGCTGGTGATCACTGCCGCGCCTTACGGGCCGGAGTGGATGCCTTCGGACTTCTCCGAGGACATTCCGGTGTCCATGGCGGCGCAGATTCAGAAGGCCGTCGACTGCTACAACGCCGGCGCCACCGTCCTGCATCTGCACGTGCGCGAGCTCGACGGCACGGGTTCCAAGCGTCTGTCCAAGTTCAACGAGCTGCTGGCGGGCATCCGCGCGCGCGTGCCGGACTTGATCCTGCAGGTCGGCGGCTCGATCTCGTTCGCTCCGGAAGCCGAAGGCGAGGCTGCCAAGTGGCTGTCGGACGACACGCGCCACATGCTCGCCGAGCTGCAGCCGACGCCGGATCAGGTGACGATCGCCATCAACACCAACCAGATGAACATCGTCGAGCAGATGTGCGAAGCCGACCTGAAGGGCACGTCGATCGCGCAGCCGGCGCTGTATCGCGCGTATCGCGAGATGACGATTCCTGCCGGTCCGGAGTGGGTTGAGGAGCACATCCGCCGTCTGTCGGCGGCCGGCATTCAGACGCACTTCCAGCTCGCCAACGTCGCTCAGCTCGAGACCGTCGAGCGGATGATGCGCCGGGGCACCGCCAACGTCCCGCTGATCCTCACGTGGGTCGCGATCGGCGGCGGCTTCGACGCACCGAACCTCTACAACCTCAGCAATTTCGTGCGCGCCTGTCCGGATGGCGCGGTGCTCACGCTCGAGTCTTCGATGTTGAACGTGCTGCCCATCAACATGATGGCGATTGCGCTCGGTCTGCACGTGCGTTGCGGGATCGAGGACAACCTCTGGACGCAGGGACGCGATCGCAAGATGAGCTCGGTCGAGCAGGTCGAACAGCTCGTGCGCATCTCGCGCGAGTTCGGCCGCGGCATTGCCAACACGGATGAGGCGCGTTCGATCTACCGGATCGGCACGTTCTACAACAACGCTGACGAGACACTGGCAGCCAACGGCTTCGCGCCGAACCGCAAACCCGGGCGCGTCGGCTTCACGCAGCACGCAGGGTGTGCAGACGCAGACGTGCCGGCCAAGCTACCAGGCCGCAGGATCGCCGTTTGAGCACGGTCCTGATGATCCCCGGTCTGCGGGACCACGCCGATAACCATTGGCAGCTGCTGCTGGGTATGAAGCTCATGGCGTCGCGGCCGGTGCGCTCGGTGGCGCCGGGCGGCCGCGAGAATCTGGATCTGGCGAGCCGTGTCGAGGCGATCCAGGACGCGCTCGAATCCATCCAGGGCCCCGTCACGATGGTGGCGCACAGTGCCGGCGTATTGATGCTCGCGCATTGGGCGCAAGCGTATCGGCGCGCCGATATCGTCGGTGCGCTGCTTGCCACGCCGGCCGATCTGGAAACACCGATGCCTGAGGGCTACCCGACGCTGGCGGCGCTGCAGAAGCACGGTTGGCTGCCGCTGCCACGCACGCGGCTACGTTTCCCGAGCATCGTCGCGGCCAGCAACAATGACCCGCTGGCTACGCTGCCACGCGTGGAGAAGATGGCGCGCG
Source organism: Steroidobacteraceae bacterium (assembly GCA_035275145.1). Classification (GTDB taxonomy): domain Bacteria; phylum Pseudomonadota; class Gammaproteobacteria; order Steroidobacterales; family Steroidobacteraceae; genus Steroidobacter. The sequence continues at coordinate 10,134 of DATENH010000023.1, forward strand.
ACTGGGGCAGCGAGCTGGTACGGCTCGGCGATGTCGGGCACCTCAATCCCGCAGCGGGATTCGGCGAGTGGCCGCTGGCCGAGGAACTGATCGCCCGGTTCGATCGCTAGCTCAGCCAGCGCGACAGACACAGCACCAGCACAGCGAGGAACACCGCCTCGCCGAGCATCAGTACCACCGGCTTGAGACCGACGGCGACGATCTGCCGCAGCTCCGTCTTCATGCCGATGGCACTCATCGCAACGATCAGGCACCAGCGCGACACGTCGTTCGTGAAGGTCTGCACGGTGCTGGCGATCCAGCCAAGGCTGTTGATCCCTGCCAACAGCACGAAGCCAACGGCGAACCACGGCAGCAGCGGCGGGCGCTCGGCCGCTGCAACGCGACTTTCGGCCCGACGCGTGATCATCGCGGCGAAGGCGATCACCGGTACCAACATTGCGACCCGCATCAGTTTCACGATCGTCGCGATATCACCGGTCTCCCGCGAAATGCTGTAGCCGGCGCCCACGACGTGGGCGACTTCGTGGATGGAGCCGCCGATGAAGACTCCGCTCGTGACCGCGGACAAGTCGAGGTGATGAGCGAGTATCGGGTACGCGATCATGGCGAGCATCGAGACGACCGAGGCGCCGATGATGGTGAAAGCTGTCGCGATCTCCTTGTTCGGATGCGCCGGGAGCGACGCCGACAACGCCAAGGCAGCCGAAGCCCCGCAGATTGCGGTTGCTCCGCCGGTGAGGAAGCCGAACAGTGTGTTGAAGCCGACCATTCGCGCGGCGATGGCCGAGAACAGAATCGTGGCGACTACGGACACGATCACCAGCACGATGGGATGCCATCCCAACTGCGCGATCTGCTCGAACGTGATGCGAGTGCCGAGCAATGCGACGCCGACGCGCAGCAGATCGCGTGCAGCGAACTCGATGCCCGGTTTGCTGCTCGGCGTCGTCAGGAAGTTCATCCAGATGCCGAACAGCAACGCGAGCAGCATCGGCGGCGCTCTGAAGTGTGCGGCAAGGTAGGCTGCGCTGCCTGCAACGAGCAAGGTGGTACACACGCCCGGGAGCAGAGTGCGGCTCCGCAGATGTAGCGCACTGACGAGGAACACGATGCGACTCTAGGCGACGCCCGCGCGCCAGCCGAGCTGCTGCAGATCCCGCTGATAGCTGTTGCGCGCGAGCATGAAGAGGCCTGCGGCGAGCAAGCTGACGACTGGCACGAGCTGCAATGCCACGGGGAGGCCGAACGCATCGGCGAGCATGCCTGTGACGATCGGTCCGGGAGCGAGTCCCAGCAGATTGTTGGCGAGCGACAGCACGCCGAACGCACTGCTGTGCAGCGGCGGCGGCGTCAGATTGGCGACCATCGCGCCGGCCGGGCCGACTGTTCCGGCGCCGAAGAACATGCCGAGTGCGATGAGCACCAGTTGCGGCACGCCGGGAGGCAAGAGAAACGCCGCCGACAACAGCACGTAACAGGTGACGCAGTAGCCGATCGCCAGCGTGAGTTTCGCCGACGGCGACTCGCGTCCGATCCGATCCGAGAGTGAGCCGCAGATCGCCATGCCGGCTGCACAGCTAAGCACGAACATCGCGGCGACCAGCGCGGAGGCGGCGACCGTCATGCCGTAGTCGCGATGCAGATAGCTCGGCAGCCAGGCCAGCAAGGCGCCGCTGATGAAGACCTGCACGCCGCTGCCGAGATAGGCGCAGATCACGGATCTGCTGCCGATCAGCTCACGCAAACGCGGGCGAGAAGCTGCAGGTACCGTGCATCTCGCTGCCCCGCCATCCGTGGCGAGACGCGATTCTTTTACGATCAGCGGATAGCAGATCGTCAGAAGGAGTCCAAAAAGCGCCATACCGGCGAACGCTGCGCGCCAGCCGAACTGAACAGCGAGGAATCCGCCGAGAGAGATGCCGAGCACGGAGCCGACCATGCTGCCGGCGAGGAACGCGCCGCTGATCGTCGCGCGCATCCGCACTGGAAAAACGCTGAGAACGACCGCGAGGCCGACGCTGCCGTACGCAGCCTCACCCACGCCGACGAAGAAGCGCGCGAGAAGCATCTGCTCGAAGTTGGTCGCGACGGCACAGGCCAGCGTGGCGATGCTCCACAGCGCCGCCATGAGCACCAGGCTGCGCACTCGACCCCATCGATCGGCCAGCAGCGACAATGGCAATGCCAAAGCCCCGACTGCAATCGAAACGACGCCGCTGAGCGTGCCGAGTTGCGTATCGGAGAGCTCCCACTCCGCCTTGAGCAGCGGAAACACCGCGTTCAGCACCTGCCGCGACATGTAGTCGGAGAGCAGCAACCCGAACGTCAACGCAAACACCAGCCACGCGTAGTGGCCGGCGCTTACACGCTGGGCTTCGCCGCATTCACCCGCGACACTGGAGTAGGAGAGCTGCATGATCGTCAGAGGACGAAGATCGACGAGCCGATCGTCTTGCGCGCTTGCAGCTCGCGGTGCGCGGCAGCGGCATTGTCGAGCGAGTAGTGCTGGTTGATGTCGACCTTGATACGTCCATGGGCGACATGACCGAACATCTCGTTCGACAGCAGCATCTTCTCGATCGGGTCGGCGATGTAGTCGGCCAGTGCCGGTCGCGTCAGGAACAGCGAGCCCTTCATGGCGAGCAGCTGCGGATCGAACGGCGGGATCGTGCCCGAGGATGTGCCGACGCACACCATGAGGCCGCGGCGCTTGAGCGAATCGAGCGACTGGATGAAGGTGTCCCGGCCGACGCTGTCGAACACCACGTCGACTCCACGGCCCTGGGTAAGCTCGCGCACGCGCGCGACTACGGCCTCTTCGCTGTAATTTATTATGTGGTCGCAGCCGCGCGCGCGCGCGAATTCGCCTTTGGTTTTGGTCGAAACCGTGCCGATGACAGTGAGCCCCATGAGCTTGGCCCACTGCGAGACGATCAAGCCGACACCGCCGGCCGCAGCGTGCAGCAGGATCGTGTCGCCCGGCTTGAACGCGTGCAGGCGCCGCAGGAGATAGGCGGCCGTGAGGCCGCGCATCGTCATTGCGGCGGCAATCTCGAAAGAGATCGCATCCGGCAGCTTGATCAGCGCCGCGGCCGGGATCAGCCGCTCGGTGCTGTAGGCACCGAGCGTGTTGAGAAAGCCGGTGTAGGTGACACGGTCGCCTAGTGCAACGTTCTCAACATCGGGACCGACGCCAGTGACGTAACCAGAGGCCTCCACGCCGAGGCCACTGGGCAGCGGCACGGGATAGATGCCGCTGCGAAAGTAGATGTCGGCGTAGTTGAGCCCGACCGCGACGTGGCGCAAACGCACTTGCCCGGGACCTGGATCGCCAACTTCAACATCTTCATAGCGCAGAACCTCCGGGCCGCCCGCGTGATGGAAGCGAACTGCCTTCGCCATCAATATCTCGCGAGCACAGTGATGCCGTACGCACGCGGCGAGCCGAGATAGTTCTGATACGTGCCGTCCTGGAGCGACGCGAACAGGTTCGACTGCGCCGTCTGGGTCACGTAGGTCTCGTCGGTGAGATTGCGCACCCAGCCGGAGATCTCCCACGTATCGCGGCTCCAGCCGAGGCGGAAGTTCATGATGCCGTACGCATCCTGCAGGCCGTGATTCGGGTCGAGCTCGGAGGTCACGTTCTGCTCGCCGACCCAGTTGCCGTCGAGCCGCGAGAACAGGCTCCCGGCGCCGAACGAATGCTCCCACTGCAGTCCGGCGGTCGCCGTCAGCTTGGGCGCGAAGGGCAGCGTCTGACCGCTGAGATCGCAGGCGCCGGTGGTCGGATCGTCGGGCGTGCGGCCGGTGTAGCACGAGCCCTGCGTGTAGCGCTCGTAGGTCGCTTCCGCGTATGTCGCGGAGAGATCCAGCCTGAAGCCTTCGCTCAGCTTCGCGGTGAGCTCCGCTTCCAGGCCCTGCACGCGCACCTTCTCCGCATTATTGACGAGGAATTGCAGACCGACGAACGACGCCGACTGGAAGTCCTGGTAGTCGCTCAGGAACGCCGTGGCATTCAGGCGCACGCGATTGCCGAGGTCGCTCTTCACGCCGAGCTCGTAGCTCGTGACGTCCTCGGAATCGAACGGACGCTTCGCGAGCGGCGTATTGCCGAAGCCGCCGTTGTAGCCGCCGCCTTTGAAGCCCGTCGCAGCGGACGCGTACATCATCACGTCAGGAGTGAAGTGATAGACGGTGCTGAACGTGCCGGTGACTGCGTCCCAGCTATCGTCGAGTGCGAACGAGGACCCAGCGGGCGTCAGCGTTCTCACCGGCAACGACAAGGCCGCGAGCGGGCCGGGTGCGGTGGTGAAAGGCGTGTTGACCAGCGACACCTCTTTTTCTTCGAGCGTGTAGCGCAGGCCGAGAGTCAGCGCGAGGCGTTCCGTCGCCTCCCAGGTGCTTTGCGCGAACGCGCCGTAGCTGCGCCCCTCTGAGATTTCGCGGAAGTCGCCCGTATCCCCGGGCAGGCCGAAGACTGGAACGTCGGGCAGCGTCGGCGATGCGAGGCCGGCCGCGACGCCGAGCTCGTCGATCGCCTGGCCGAGCACGAACTCGTGCTGCGCCGGGTCGCCGCGCTCGAAGCGGTTGTCGTAGTAGTACAGACCCGTGAGCCAGCTCAGGGTGTTGCCCGGGTCGGAGCTGAGGCGCAGTTCCTGGCTGAGCGTGTCGCCGGTCTGGAAATCGCGGTAGTTCACCAGGTCGAGGCCGGTCTGGCCGGCGTCGTTCCAGCTCTGCGCGGTCTCGTACGTGTCGTAGCTCGTGACCGAGGTCAGCGTCACGGAGCCCATCTGGTAGTCGATGGACGCAATGACGTCGTCGCTTTTCTGCTCGAAGCGCAACGGCGCAAGCGCCTGGACGCGGCGATTCAACGGATCGTTGTCGAGGATCGGCTGTGCACCGTCGTTGATGATGCCGTTGGCGAGCGCCGGGCCGTCCGCCGCACCGAGCGCCGCCGGATTGGCGACGACAGCGTTCACGAGCGCAGTCACGCCCGGGCCGTAGTGCATGTCAGCCAGCAGCGGCTTCATGTCGCGATCGGTGTGCGAAGCGATCAGACGCATGCTCAGTGCGTCCGTCGGCTCGAACAGGAACTGCGCACGCGCGGAATACTGATCGAGGTCATCGCTGTCCTTACCCATCAGGTTCTCGGCGATGGGGTCGCGACGCGTGCCGGTCAGGCTCAGTCGCGCGCTCAGGCTGTCGGTCAGGCCGCCCGTCACGAAGCCGCGGAAGCCCGTGAGTGCGTCGTTGCCGGCAGTGAGCTCGCCCTGGATGCCGAATTGCTGACTGGGCTTGGCGGTCATGACACTGATCGCGCCGGCCGTGACGTTGCGTCCATACAGCGTCGACTGCGGCCCGCGCAGCACCTCGATCCGCTCGATATCGGCGAGATCGCCCAGGCCCAGGCCGGAGCGCGAGCGATACGCGCCATCGATGAACAGGCCGGTATCCGGCTCGAAGTCCGGAATGTTGCCTTCGTTGCCGATGCGGCGGATGCGATAGCTGGTGTTGAATGGGTTCGAGTTGGAGGTCACGACCAGCGAAGGCACCAGAATCGTGAGATCCCCGACGTCGCGGATTCCTGCTGCGCGCACTTGCGCGGCGCTCACCGCGGCAACGGCAACCGGCACGTCCTGCAGAGCTTCGCTCTGCTTACGGGCGGTGACCTGGACCGTTTCGAGGACGATCTCGGTGGTCTGTGCGTGAACGCTCTGAAGACCGGCCGTCGCAATGGCCAGTGTCAGCAGTTTCTGCGAAGTCTTCATGGTCGATGAGCCCCCAGGGATGCACGAGCGGAATGCGCAAAATTCGCCAGTCGAGATGATTGGGGCAGGCGCACCCGCGCCGCTTTGCACGGAGCGACACAAACTTTTCATTTCATGACAGCAGGACTAGAGTGAGACCCGCCGGTCGAGGCAACCCGATGAAACGCATGGTCCGCGCTGCAGCGTTGACGAACTACTTCGAAGTCGCCCAGCAGCTCGCACTCAATCCATCCCAGATGCTCGCGCAGGTCGGCCTGGACCGCGCGATGCTCGCGGATCCCGACGGCCGGATCCCGGCCGGCGCAGTCGTGAACTTGTTGGAAGAGTCCGCGCGCGCCTCGCAGTGCCTCACGTTCGGCCTGCGCATGGCGGAGACGCGCCAGCTCACCGACCTGGGAGCGATCAGCTTGTTGCTCACACACAAGCGCACGCTGCGCGAAGTGCTGCTCGCGATGATCAACTATCGTCACCTGATGAACGAAGCGCTCGCGCTGCAGATGGAAGATTCCGGCGCGAACGTGATCATCCGCGAGGAAGTGGTGACGGACGTGTCCACGCACTCGCGCCAGGCAACAGAGCTTGCCCTCGGAGTGCTCGCGCGCGCCGCGCATGCATTGCTGGGCAATCGTTGGAAGCCGCATCGCGTGATGTTCAGCCACGAGGCGCCGTCGGATCTGCACCTGCACCGGCGCATCTTCAAGTGCAAGCTGGCGTTCGGTAGCGAGTACAACGCTTTCGTCTGCGCTGCGCAGGACCTCGATTCGCCGAGCTCCGCCGCGAATCCCGCGCTCGCGCGCTACGCCGAACAACTATTGCAGTCGCTGCCCAAAGCGCAGGACCGGTCGACGAGCATGGAAGTGCGCGAGGCGATCTATGTGCTGCTGCCGATGGGCAGAGCGACGGTCGAGCAGGTCGCACAGAAGCTGGGCCTGAACGTGCGCACGTTGCAGCGACAGTTGGAAGACGACGGCGGAACTTTCTCGGAGCTGATCAATTCTGTGCGTCGCGAATTGGCGGTTCGCTACGTGCAGAGCGGACAGCACTCGCTGGGACAGGTCGCCGAGCTGCTCGGCTATTCGACGCAGACATCGTTCACCCGTTGGTTCAAATCGGAGTTCGGCGTTGCCCCGCGACGGTGGCAGCCCGACGAGGCCTCACAGTCATGAATCGCAAACTCGGTCGCGACGGTCCGCAATTGTTTCCGCTCGGCCTCGGTTGCATGGGCATGAGTGAAGGCTACGGCGAGCACGCGGAGCGCGACGAGCAGGAGTCGATCGCAACGATCCATCGGGCGCTCGACCTCGGCGTCAATCTGCTCGACACCGCCGATGTCTACGGCCCTTACATCAACGAAGAGCTGGTCGGCCGCGCGCTGCAGGGCCGGCGCTCGCAAGCCGTACTGGCAACGAAGTTCGGGTTCGTCACGGATCGTGAAAGAGCCAGGACGCGTCGCATCGACGGTCGCCCGGAATACGCGCGCGCCTGCTGCGACGCCAGCCTGAAACGCCTCGGCGTCGACACGATCGATCTGTGGTATCTGCATCGCGCCGATCCCGCGGTGCCGATCGAAGACACCGTTGGTGCCATGGCCGAGTGCGTTCGCGCCGGCAAGGTACGCTATCTCGGACTCTCAGAGGTGAGTGCAGCGACGCTCCGTCGCGCGCACGCCGTGCATCCGATCGCGGCGCTGCAGAGCGAGTATTCCATGTGGACGCGCGATCCGGAGCAGAACGGCGTGCTCGCGGCGTGCAAAGAGCTCGGCGTCACGTTCGTCGCCTTCAGTCCGCTGGGCCGCGGTTTTCTCACCGGCACCGTTCGATCTGCTGAAAAACTGGCAAGCGACGACATGCGGCGTCGCCTGCCGAGATTCCAAGGCGAGAACCTCGCACGCAACACGCAACTGATCGACGCGGTGACGCAACTGGCCAACCGGCGAGGATGCACGGCCGCGCAGCTCGCGCTAGCGTGGGTGTTGAGTCGTGGCGAGCATATCTTGCCGATCCCTGGCACGAAGCGCCGATCCCGACTCGAGGAGAATGTCGCGGCGACGCGCATCACGTTGTCGGCTGAGGAGCTCCGCGCGCTGGACGCGCTGCTCTCGCCCGATGCGATTGCGGGTGCCCGCTATCCCGACTCGCTCATGGAGCTCGTGAACCGCTAGTGATCAGGTCCCGTCGCCGACGATCTGAAACAGCTCCTTGCAGGCTTCCTCGCACCCGAATAACGACACGTCTTGCGGCGAGGCGCCGCGGATGAAGGCGAAGCGTCCGATGTTGATCGCGAATTGATAGCGCACTCCGGCGATCGAGAGCGTGCCGGAGTACTGGCACGGCAGCACCGAATACGATGAGCGCATCTCGTCCGGACTGATCGCCTCCGCGCGCGCGAAGAAGCTCTGCACCTGGGCTTCCGTCAGAGTCCAGCTTCGACAGGCTCGGGCGAACGCGCCATCCGGCACGTCCGGCGGTCCGAGATGCCTTTCGAAGCTGACGATCTTGACCGTGCCTTTCTGCAGCGCCGCCCGCAGATCGTCCTGATCGATCGCAGGCTCGCTCGCGGCTGAACCGGCGAACAGCAAGACTACGGCAGCGACGATCGGTTTCATCGAGTGCTTCTCCTTCGTCTTCAACCGATGCAACAGGATCGGGTTCCCATGATCGGGTACATTGTGACCTTCTCGAACACAGGGTACCTCCAGTCATGGCCGCCGGATTGATCGACCGCCTGTTCCTGGCTCATCCGCGCAGCGCCGGGCAGGGCTACTTCGAGCATATGCGATTCGCGTGGAGCTTCGCAGCGACGTTGGGCGTCGCCACGGTCGCCGCGTTGATACACGGGCTGTTCCCGTCCGTTTGTCAGACCGCCGCTGGCGACCGGGTCCGCGCGTTGTACGCTCGACTTTCCGGACGCGGGCACGACGCTCCGAGCTAGGCGGCCATGCGGCGCGCCTTGCGCACGGAGAAGAACAGCTGACGATTCTCGCCGGCCTTCTGAATCGCGGCCTGGTTCAGTGCCACCATCACGTACAGGATATTCAGCGCCTGCAGCCGGCCGGTGATGTGCTTCGTGCGGCGGCCCGCCTGCAGGACGTCCTTGGCGGTGACCCCGCTGTGGCCACCCATTCGCTCCTGCACGTAGTCCACGGCCGCCGAGTCGATCAGATTGAAATAACCGGAACCCTTGCGATCCTTCGCGCGGGCGAAGGACAGCACGAGGTACGCGCCCTTGGCCTGGAAGACGTGGTAGGTCTGGCGAACTGCCTCGACCCGGCCGCAATAGTCGAGCCCTTGCTGAAGCTGCTTGATGTTCACGTCGCCCTCCCAAACCGATGGCAGATCGTCAGGTCGGATCGTCGGAGCGGGTCTGCGCTCCTGAGGGCCGATTCTCGGCCGATCGCAGCGGGACCGCCACTGTTTCGGCATCAGGTGCGGCCATGCGCGATTCGGCCTTGCTCGGGGTCGGCAGGGTGAAATAGAAGGTCGCGCCTTCGTTCGGCACGGATTCGGCCCAGGTGCGCCCGCCATGTCGTTGCACGATCCGGCGCACGTTCGCCAGGCCGACGCCGGTGCCCTCGAACTCCGTGGCACTGTGCAAGCGCTGGAACACGCCGAACAGCTTGTCGCTGTAGGCCGGGTCGTAGCCGACGCCGTTGTCCTCGATGCCGACGATGATCTCATCGTCCTGCTCGACCGCGAACACCTGGATGTGCGCTTCGGCACGCGTTCGCGTGTACTTCACTGCGTTCGCCAGCAGGTTCGTCAGAACCTGGTGCAACAGGGCGCGGTCGCCGCTGATGTACGGCAGCGTTTCGAGCGTCCACTCGACTTGGCGATTCCGGATCTCGGGTTGGAGCTGGGCGATGACTTCCTTGACCAGGGCATTCAGATCGATCGGCGCCTTGCGCAGCTGCGTGCGGCCGATGCGCGAGAACGCCAAGAGGTCGTCGATAAGCTGGCTCATGCGCTGCGCGGCTTCGCGAACTCCCTTGAGCCGGCGCTGCTCGTCGGCGGTCAACTTCGCGAGCGCCGACTCTTCGATCATGCTCACGTAGGCCTGGATGTGCCGCAGCGGCATGCGCAGGTCGTGCGACACGGAATGACTGAACGCTTCCAGGTCGCTGTTCGCCGCCATGAGATCCTCGTTGCGTTGCTCGAGCACCATGTTCAGCTTCGAGACCTCGACCGCGATGCGGGCACGCTCGGCGATCTCCTGGTGCAAGGAATGGCGCACCTGCGCCAGCTCGACGAAGACCTCGACCTTCGCGCGCAGCACGCCGGAGATCACCGGCTTCATCAGGTAGTCGACGGCGCCGGCCGAGTAGCCTTTGAACATCATTTCCGCCGTCTTGACCACGCCGGTCAGGAAGATGATCGGCGTCGTCTTCGAGCGTTCGCGCTCGCGGATCATCGCGGCGGCTTCGATGCCGCTCATGTCCGGCATCTGCACGTCGAGGAGGATCACGGCGAAGTCGTGCTCCAGCACCTGGCGCAGCGCCTGCGTGCCCGAGGCCGCGGTGATCAAGTTCTGCTCGAGCGGCTCGAGCACGGCCTGCAGCGCGTGCAGGTTCGCGGGCTCATCGTCGACCAGCAGGATGTTCACTCGTGGATCGGTTTGCATGGGAACGCTCCATTCACACTTTTCGCGCCAGGTCGCGCAGCGTCGCCGCAACCTGCGGCAGCGGCAGACTCTGCGATCCCGCTGCGGCGGCGAGTGCTGCAGCAGGCAGGTCGGGACGAAACGCCATCGCGGGACTTTCGATCAGTACGGGGCCGCCGCATGCGCGAATGGCCGCGGCACCGCGAACGCCATCGACGCCGGCGCCGCTGAGGATCACGCCGATCGCGCGCCCGCCATAGACGAGCGCGGCAGACTCGAACAGCACATCGATCGAAGGCCGCGCGTGATTGACGCGCTCATCGACAGAAAGGCTGAGACAGCCGGGCTCGATCAGCACGTGATAGTCGGCCGGCGCGACGTAGATGCGGCCAGCCTCGATCGGATCCTTGTCGAGCACTTCGGTAACGTGCAGTGCGCAGCAGCGTTGCAGGAGCGGCGTGAGCATGTCCTCGTCGTCGGCCGGCCGATGCAGAGCGATGACCATCGGCAAAGCGAAATCCATCGGCAGCGCCGCCAGCAGGTACTGCACCGACTGCATGCCGCCTATGGATCCGCCCACGACGATCACAGGACCTTCCTGTACAAGCGCTCGCGCTCGCTCACCGGTTCGTAGCAGTGCTCCTGCGGCGAGAAACGCACGGACTCGCTGCGACCGAGCCCGAGGTAACCCCACAGGGCGAGGCTTTCGTAGAGCAGGCTGTGCACCCGCTGCTGCAACGTGCGATTGAAATAGATCATCACGTTGCGGCAGAAGATCAGATGGAACTCGTTGAACGAGCGATCGCTCACCAGGTTGTGGACCGCGAACACGACGTTGCGACGCAAGTGCGGGCGCACGATCGCGGCAGATGCATCGGCCGTGTAGTAGTCGGAAAAATCCTGGGTGCCGCCGGCCTCCTGATAGTTGCGCGTGTACTCCTGCATCGCCGCCAATGGATAGATGCCGCTCGCGGCCTGGTCGAGCGTTGCGGGTTGCAGCTCGGTCGCGTAGATGCGCGAGCGTTCGTACAGGCCTTCTTCGTGCAAGAGGATCGCGAGCGAATACACTTCCTGACCGGTCGAACAACCCGCAACCCACAGACGCAGGAACGGATGCGTGCGCAACAACGGCGCAACGCGCGCGCGAAACTCACGGAAGAATGCCGGGTCGCGAAACATCGAAGTGACCGGCACGGTGAGCGCTTCGGCGAGGCGCGCGAGCGCATCGGGATTCGCCTTGATCAAATGGCCGAGCGCGACGACAGAGGCGACTTGTTCTGCGGCCACACGCCGTTGGATGCGGCGATGGAGCGAGGCTGGCGAGTAGTCGCGGAAATCCAGCCCAGTCAGCTCGTCGACCGTGTCCAGCAGAGCTGCAATCGTCTCGTCCACGCAGGCCTGCTCAACGATAGAGCCACACTCGCAGCAGCGAGCGCAGCTGGTCCATGTCCACGGGCTTGGTGATGTAGTCCGAGGCGCCGGCCTGCAGGCACTTCTCGCGATCCCCGCGCATCGCCTTCGCGGTGACCATGATGATCGGCAACTTCGCGTACGACGGCATTGCGCGAATGCGCCGCGTGGCCTCGTAGCCGTCCATCTCGGGCATCATCACGTCCATCAGGATGGCGTTGAAGCCGCTCTCCTGCTGGAGCTTTTCCAACGCTTCGCGGCCGCCCTCCGCGTAGGACACGACCATCTTGTAGTTCTCGAGCGCGGTCGAAATCGCGAAGATGTTGCGCAGGTCGTCGTCGACGATCAGCACTTTGCGGCCCGACAGCAGAGCATCGTCACGCTGCACACGCTCGAGCATCCGGCGCTTGGCGTCCGGAAGTTTCGCCTGTACGCGATGGAGGAACAGCGCCGTCTCGTCGAGCAGCCGCTCGGGCGAGCGTACGTCCTTCACGATGATCGCTTCGGACAAGCCGCGCAGCTCGGTTTCCTCCCGGCGCGTCAATGCCTTTGCGGTGTAGACGATGACGGGCGGCGAGCGCAGACCGTGCCGTCGATGGATTTCGCGAATGAGGTCGATGCCGCTCTGATCGGGCAGCCCGAGGTCGAGCACCAGGCAGTTGAAATGCGTCTGCTCCAGGGCTTCGAGTGCGGCGGCGGCGGTGCCGACCACCGTGCTCTCGACATCGCCATTGCCGATGACGTCGCGGATCGACTGCTGCTGCACGGGGTCGTCTTCGACGATCAGGAGCCGGCGCATCCGTGACGGCGCGAACTCCGCGGCCATGCTCATCGCCTTGTCGAGCGCCTCGCGCGTGACCGGTTTTTGCAAGAACGAGACTGCGCCTTGCCGCAAGCTGCGCTCGCCTTCCGGAGCGACGGAGATGACGTGCACAGGAATGTGCCGTGTCTCGGCATCGTGCTTGAGCAGGTCGAGCACGACGCGGCCGTCGCTGTCGGGCAGATGCAGGTCGAGCGTAATCGCCGCGGGCTTGATGCGGCGGGCGAGGGCGATGCCTGCGCCGGCAGTGCCCGCGACGACCACTTTGAAGTTCTTCTCCCGCGCACAATCGGCGAGAACGTAGGCGAAGGTGCGGTCGTCCTCGATGACCAGCAGCACCGCATCGCCTGCGGCGATGTTCGACCGATCGTCCTCGATGAGATCGGGCGCGATGTCGACCGGCGCGGCTGCCACCGGCTCGGGCGCTACGACGGGATGCTTCGCAGGATCAGGGGCGTCGATGCTGAGCGGGATGAAGAGTGTGAACGTGCTGCCGTTGCCCGGCGTGCTCTGCAGGGTGATCGCGCCCTTCAACAAACCCGTAAGCTCGCGGCTGATCGACAAGCCAAGTCCGGTGCCGCCGTACTTGCGCGCAGTGCCGGCGTCGGCCTGCTGGAAGGCTTCAAAGATCAGCTTCTGCCGATCCTCCGGGATGCCGATGCCCGAGTCCTTGACGGCGAAGGCGATGACCTGCTTCGCCTGCGAGAGTGCACTCGCGCCAGCGCCCCAGCCGCCGGTGACGGGATAGATCGACAGCTCGACCGAGCCGCGCTGCGTGAACTTGAATGCGTTGGCGAGCAGGTTCTTCAGGATCTGCTGCAAGCGATGTATATCGGTGGAGAGTGTCGCCGGCAGATCCGGGCCGAGCGTGACGATGAACTGCAGCCCGCGACTCTGCGCGATGGGTCGGAACAACGCCTCGATCGATTCCAGCAACGTGCGCAGCGGGAATTCGGTCAGCTCCAGCTCGATCGCACCCGCTTCGACCTTGGACAGGTCGAGGATGTCGTCGATGAGTCGCAGCAGGTCGTTGCCGGAGTTCCAGATCGTGCGCGCGTGCTGCACCTGTCGGTCGGTGAGCGTGCCTTCGCTGTTGTCGGCGAGCAGCTTCGACAGGATGAGCAGGCTGTTGAGCGGCGTGCGCAGCTCATGCGACATGTTGGCGAGGAACTCGGACTTGTACTTCGAAGTGAGCGCGAGCTGCTGCGACTTCTCCTCCAGCGCCACGCGCGCCGTCTCGATCTCGAGGTTGCTCTGCTCCAGCAGGCGCTTCTGCTCGGCGAGCAGCCGGGACCGCTGGTCCATTTCGTCGTTGCTCTGGCGCAGTTCCTCGTTGGTCTGCTCCAGCTCTTCGTTTGCCTGCTTCAGCTCTTCCTGCTGCTGTTGCAGCTCCTCTTCCGAAGCGCGCAGGCGCTGGCCTTGCGCTTCCAGCTCATCGTTGCGCTGTTCGGTGAGCTTGTTGGCGATCACCGTCCGCAGCACGAGCGCGAGGCTGTCCGAGAACTGCTCCAGGAACTGCACCCGCAGCTCGGTGAACGGCTGAAAGCTTGCGAGCTCGAGCACTGCGCCCACTTCACCGTGCAGCACGACTGGGAACACGAGCAGATGACGCGGCGGCGCCTCGCCGAGCGCCGAGCCGATGCGCAGGTAGTAATCGGGAAGTTGATCGATCTGGATGCGACGACGCTCGCGGTAGGCCTGGCCCACGAGGCCGGACCCGGAGGCGATCGAGGCCGGCGCATTGTTCGCGGCGAACGTTCCGTGAAGAAGCAACCGGTTTTGGTCGCCTTCCGACGCTGGCAGGTAGATCGCGCCGTGTTGAACGTCGAGCAGTTGTGCAAGCTCGCTCAGCACGGAATTGCACAGCACTGGCAGCTCGCGCTGCGCTTCGAGCACACGCGACAGCCGCGCCTGGCTGTTCTTTACCCAGGCTTCCGCGGCCAGCGCCAATTGACGCTGCTCGACTTGAGCAGCCATTTCGTTGAATGCGATCGCAAGCTCGCCGATTTCATCGCGAGAGAAGTGCGCGACGCGGTGCCCGTACTCGCCGCGCGCAAGTTGGCCGGCGCCGGAGACCAGCGAGCGCAGGGGAGCACGAATGCTGGAGAGCAGCCAGGCGACAATCACCAGCATGATCAGCGTCGACAGGCCGGAACCATAAAGCAAAGTTGCACTGGTGCGCCGGGCGGCGCGCTCGGCGGCGACAGTTCGTTCCGCCAGCAGTTGCTGCTCATGCTGTTCAATTTCTGCGCCCAGGCCGGTCAGCGAGCGTCCCAGGTCGAAACCTTCTCGAACCAGTTCCTGTACGGTCGGGTCGGAAGGACTCCCGCCGTCGGCGCGCAGTCGAACGAGGCGGTCGATGATTGCGCGTCGTTGCAGCAGCAGCGCACCGAAGCGATCGATGCGCGCCTGTTGAGCCGGATTGTCCGCAGTAAGCTGCGAGAGCTTGCTCTGAACTACGGCGAGCTCGGCGCTGCTTTCGAGCGCCTGATCGTGAAAGTCCTTCGCGCCCGTGATGACATAGCCGCGCGCGCCCGCCTCCATCTCCGCGCGAATGCGCTTCAACGCTTCCTTGGTCGAGAGAACTTCGAAGGTGTGGGTCACCCACTCGGCATCGCGGTTCAACGCCGTGACGTTGCGATACGAGACCGTGGCGAGCACCACGAGCGAGATGAGGGAAACAAAGAAAGCAGCGGCAATTCTTGAAGTAAGAGAGAACCGCATCTCCTCGCGCAGCTCCGTTCACCGCCCCCGGAAGATCGCAGCTTGTAACGGAATTACATGGGTGCCTCAACCGGTATTAATGCTTGTAGGAGTCGCGGATAACTCCTACAGCGATCTTGCGTGCACGAAATTTCGACAGTCGTCGGACGACAGCGCCGCACCAACCTACGGAGTAGAGTCGCGCAGCCGCGAACAACAGCAACAGCGCGGCGGGAGTGTGGAAATAACGCTTAACTGGAGGGAATTTCGATGACTCGTGGAATTCACCGTTGGCTCGGGGGTCTTGCGCTCGCATCGGCGAGCGTCGCGGTGCTTGCAGCGGCGCCGCCGCAGCAGCAGTCGCAGGCGCGCGCTGCATTCGCGGACTACGCAAGATCGGTGAAGGCTGGTACGTCGGCCAAGCTCGGCGGACATCTGCAATCGCTCGCGCGTGCTGGCGATTCGCAGGCGCAATTCAGTGCACGCGCTCGCTCGAACGCGACGAGCAGGTTGCCCGGATTGACGGTGCGCGATCGTTACGTCGCGGTCAGCGCTTACGCCGATGGCGACGTCAATGCGTTGCGGACGGAGTTGGTCGCGAAGGGCATGACTTCGGCGGCAGTCCATGGCAGTGCCGTGACTGGACGCGTGCCGATCGCAGCACTGTCTGACATGAGCACGATTCCCTCGCTGCGCTTCATGCGACCGTCGATGGCAAAAACGCAGGTCGGTCTGACGACCAGCCAGGGCGATCATGCGCAGCGTAGCGACGTTGCACGCCAACGGTTCCACGTCGACGGCAGGGGAGTACGGGTCGGCGTGATGTCCGACAGCTACAACTGCTCGGAAGGCGCGCTGGTCCCCGGCGAACCGTTCACGACGGCGCCGCAGGACAAGGCGAGCAACGATCTGCCGCAGGACGTATTAGTGCTGAAGGATCTGTCGCCGACGCCGTCATCGGATTGTGCCGATGAAGGGCGGGCCATGATGCAACTGATCCACGACGTCGCCCCGGGTTCGTCGCTGGCGTTCTACACCGCCTTCGAAAGCGCCGAAGATTTCGCGGCGGGCATCGGCGCACTCGCCGACGCAGGCTCGAAGATCATCGTCGACGATGTCATCTATTTCGCCGAGCCGATGTATCTCGACGGTCCAATCGCGCAGGCGGCCGATCGCGTGAAGAAGCACGGTGTCGCGTACTTCTCGTCGGCGGGCAACCAGGCCCGCCAGTCGTATGAGTCGCGGTTCCGCCGCTCCGATGCTGAAGGTGCCGGCGGTGGCGTGCTCCACGACTTCCAGAGCGGCAACGGTGTGGACGTTCTGCAAGGAATCGTCGCCGGCGCCGGCAGCACCTCGCTGCTGTCGTTCCAGTGGGATGAGCCCTGGTTCTCGGTGACCGGCAAGGGTTCTGCCAGCGACCTGGACATCTACTTCGTCGACGACGACGGCAATCCCATCACCTTGTGCGACGACGATCCCAACGCGCTGGTGTGTCAGTTCCCCGGTGTCGACGAGAACGAAGGCGGCGACGCCGTCGAAATCCCGGCGCTGATCAACGACAGCGACGCGGACGTGCACGCGAACATCGTGATCGAGTTGTTCTCCGGACCAGCGCCCCGCCGTATGAAATACGTGTGGTTCGATCTCGGCGCCGGCTTGCTGACTGTCGAGGAGCACAAGACGGACAGCGGCACGTTGTACGGTCACGCCAATGCAGCGGGCGCAGAGGCCATCGGCGCAGCGCCTTGGTACAACACCGCGGCATTCGGGCCGCAGAACAAGCCGGAGTGCGCGCCCGCGTGCCTCGAGTTGTTCTCGTCGGCGGGCGGCGTGCCGATTCTGTTCGACAAGAACGGCCGGCGCTTCCCGTTCCCGCTGCTGCGGATCAAGCCTGGTTTCACGGGACCGGATGGCGGCAACACGACGTTCTTCGTCGCGGACATCGCGGCGCCGATCCCCGGATCGACCGAGCCGGATGGATTCCCGAACTTCTTCGGCACCTCCGCGTCGGCGCCGCACGTGGCGGCGATCGGGGCATTGATGCTCGATCAGCGTGCGCGTGACATCGCGGCCGGCAAACACTTCGGCGGCAACAAGCATCTGCGACCGGATGCGATGTACCTGGCGTTGCGCTTGTCGTCCGTGAGGCAGGACATTCGGCAGCGGGCAGGTCGGGTGACCGGACCGATTCCGATTCCGAACTCCAAAGGCTTCGACTTCGACTCAGGCTTCGGCTTCGTGGATGCGGCGGCGGCGCTGCGGCTGACGGCCGGCTTCTAGCGGCGGGCTCGTGTAGAGCACACAAGGGGTGCGGAATGAACCGCACCCCGAGCCACGAGCGCACGTCACTACCGGGAGGGGTGCCCGCGACATTGCGACACGGGGCGCGGTCCGTCGCCAGAATGCCTACCGCAACGCGGCTCGCGAAATGGGACCGGGGGCTTAGGTAGATCCCCTAGCTCATTCGGACAGTGAGCGTCCGGACAAGTGATAATGCCCTCCATGACGGACACCCAACCTCGCAGGACGGCCATCGTCACTGGCGCCTCGCGCGGCATCGGCGCTGCCATCGCGCAGCGTCTCGCTCGCGACGGCATTGCAGTCATCGTGAATTTCGCCGGGGACGTGCAGGCGGCGGAGAGCGTTGTCTCCGGCATCAGAAGCGCGGGCGGTCAGGCTGAAGCAGTCAAGGCGGACGTCAGCGATCCTGTCGCAGCACGCCGCTTGTTCGACGCTGCCGAGAATGCTTTCGGTGGAGTCGATGTCGTCGTCAACAACGCGGGCATCATGACGCTCGCGACGATCGCGGCCAGCGACGATGCGATGTTCGATCGGCTCATCGCAGTGAACCTGAAGGGGACGTTCAACATGATGCGCGAAGCTGCGACACGCCTGCGCCGCGGCGGTCGGATCATCAATTTCTCATCGAGCGTCGTGGGGCTGTTGCAGCCGACGTATGGTATTTACGCTGGAACGAAAGCAGCTGTGGAAGCGATGACGAGCGTGCTGGCAAAAGAACTGCGTGGCCGCGAGGTCACCGTGAACGCGATTGCACCGGGCCCGACGGCGACAGACCTGTTCCTGCACGGCAAGGCTCCCGAGCTGGTCGAGCGCATCGCGAAGCTCTCGCCGCTCGAACGATTGGGTCAGCCGGCGGACATCGCTGCAGCCGTCGCCTTCCTCGCCGGTCCCGATGGCGCGTGGATCAACGGCCAGACGCTGCGCGCGAACGGCGGAATGATTTAGGACACGTCACGTTGGAGGATGTCCATGCGAAGACTCGCTCTCTCCGCCCTTGCGCTCGCGTTTCTCACACCCATGCTGGCGCACGCGGCCAGTGCACCGGCCGCAGCGACCAGCGACGTTCGTTCGCACATCGACGCGGTCATCGATCGAGCGATCGCCGAGCAACGCATCGTGGGAGCCGTTGTCCTCGTCAGCCGCGACGGCAAGCTCGTCTATGAGCGTGCGGCGGGGTTGGCGGATCGCGAAGCCAAGCGGCCAATGAAGACAGATATCGTGTTCCGGCTGTCGTCGGTCTCGAAGCCGGTCGTGTCGGCTGCCGCGCTCGCTTTGGTGGATCAAGGGAAGCTCTCGCTCGACGATCCCGTGACGAAGTGGCTGCCCGAGTTTCGCCCGAAACTCGCGAGCGGCGCAGCGCCGACGATTACGGTGCGGCAGCTCCTGACTCATACCGCCGGGCTCGGCTACAAGTTCGCAGAGAAACCCGGTACAGCGTATTACCGGGCCGGCGTGTCGGATGGATTCGATGAGCTGCGCATCAGCCTGGACGAGAACGTGCGGCGCCTCGCGAGCGTGCCGCTCTTCAATGCTCCGGGCGAGGCCTTTCGCTACTCGGTTTCCATCGACGTGCTCGGCGCCGTGCTGGAAAAGGCGTCCGGCAAGGCGCTGCCACAGGTCGTCGCCGAGACGGTCACGCAGCCGCTCGGCATGCGCGACACAGGCTTCTGGGCCAAGGAGCCGGCGCGTCTCGCGGTGCCTTACCACGATGCGAAGCCCGCGCCGGCGAAGATGGAGGATCCGTACGTGATGGCGTTCGGCGAAGGCGGGCAGATGACGTATTCGCCTTCACGCGCGCTCGATCAGAAGGCGTTCCCATCAGGCGGTGCCGGAATGGTCGGCACCGCGCCCGATATCATGCGACTGCTCGAAGCGATTCGCAGCGGCGGCAAGCCGATCATGAGCGCCGCGACTGCCGCCAGCATGATGCGCAATCAAATCGGCTCGCTGGCGGGGCCCGGGCCGGGAACCGGCTTCGGCTTTGGCGGTGCTGTCGTCGTCGATCCGGCGGCGGCACATACGCGGGGCGCAAAGACGTGGCAGTGGGGCGGCGTCTATGGCCACTCGTGGTTCGTCGACCCCGAGCGCAAGCTGACAGTCGTCGCGCTCACGAACACGGCGCTTGAAGGCATGTGGGGAAAGTTCACCACCGACCTGCGCGACGCCGTGTACGAGAGCGTGCAGTAGGCGTTATCCGCGGCGCGCTTTTTCGATCGTGGCGATGTCGATCTTCTTCATCTTCATCATCGCGTCGAAGGCGCGCTTCGCGGCCGCGCGATTGGAATCGGTCGTCGCTTCGATCAAGGCACGCGGCGTGATCTGCCAGGACAAGCCCCACTTGTCCTTGCACCAGCCGCACATGCTTTCGGCGCCGCCGTTGCCGACGATGGCGTTCCAATAGCGGTCGGTCTCGGCCTGGTCTTCGGTGAGGATCTGAAACGAGAACGCCTCGCTGTGTTTGAACATCGGGCCACCATTCAGGCCGAGGCAGGGCACCCCCACGACCGTAAACTCGACCGTGAGCGGCTGGCTCTGCTTGCCGTCCGGATAATCACCCGGGGCCTTGTGGACCGCAGTCACGGCGCTGTTCGGAAAGGTCTTGGCGTAAAACCGGGCGGCTTCTTCGGCATTGCCGTCATACCACAGGCAAATCACGTTCTTGGCCATCGTGTCTCTCCATACGTTCGTCAGTTGAATGGAACCGTCGTCACTATGACGAACCAGCGATGCGCAAACCGACATCCGCTCCGGCAGGTTCCCGGCCGATAGTGCTCCGGGGCGGGACTCACAGTACTCTTCAGCCTCATGACCGACACCGCCGCCAGTTACGACCAGGTTCCCTACGCGTTCTACTCCTTCCCCGAGAGTCACCCGCGGCGCCTGCAGACCGTAGCGCGTCTGCTCGGGCTCGAAACGCCCGCGCCGGCGGAGTGTCGGATTCTGGAGCTTGGCTGCGCCGTCGGCGGGAACATCGTGCCGATGGCTTACTCGCTGCCCAGGGCGCAGCTCATCGGCATCGATCTGGTGACGTCGCAGATCGAGACCGCGAAGCAGTTTGCGCAAGCGTGCAGCGTGGAGAATCTGGAGCTGCGAGCGGCCAGTATCACCGACATCACGCCCGATTGGGGCAAGTTCGATTACATCATCGCGCACGGCGTGTTCTCGTGGGTTCCGCACGACGTGGCGGACAAGGTGCTGCAGATTTGCGCCGAGCAGCTCACGCCCAGCGGTTTGGCTTACATCAGCTTCAACACTTATCCGGGTTGGCACGTCCGCCTGTGGGCGCGCGAGGCGATGCAGTTCCATGCCGAGAAATCCGGACGGCCGCTCCAGCAGGCTGCCGCGGGCCGCGACTTCATCCTGGCGCTGGCACAAGCGCCGTTCACCTCGACGTTGCTCCAGGGCGAGGCGCGCTATCTCCAGGGCAGACCCGAGAGCTACATCGTGCACGAGTACTTCGAGGGCACGAACCACCCGTTCTATTTCCGCGACTTCGCCGCCCGCATCGCCAAGCAGGGTCTGCAGTATGTGGGGGACGCATTGCAGAACGGCATGGTGGGCGCAGAGAACTGGGCGCCGTTCCGCAGTTGGATGGAGGCGAATCGCGACGATCTGATTCGCCAGGAACAGTATATCGACTTCGTGCGCAATCGGGAGTTTCGCCGGGCGCTGATCTGTCACGGGAGTCAGACGATCGATCGGATGCAGATGCTCGCGCGAGCCGAGACGATGCACGCCGCCGCATACTTCCGGCAATCGGACGCGGGAAACGGCTTGTCGCGTTTCGAGCATCAGCGAGGACAGGTGGTGATCGGCGCCGGTCCGCTACACGACGCGCTGGTGACGATCAGCCGGCGTTTTCCGCAGGCGATCGCCATCAAAGAGGTGATCGACGCTGCTGGCCAACAGCGCGCGGCGCTGCTGCGCGAGCTGCTCAATTGCTGGATGAACGGGACGCTGGAGCTATACGTCGACCCACCGTCGGTGCTGGCGCAGGAGCCGAGCGACAGGCCGCGCGCGAGCCGCGTCGCGCGCTACCTCGCCGCACAAAATCAGGCGCCGATCAATCAGCGGCACGGAAGCATTCCCGTCGATGAGACGCAGCGGCGATTCATCCAGCTCCTGGACGGAACCCGCACGCGCGATCAGCTCGCGACGGAAATGAGCTCGACGCGAGAAGCCATCGATCAGCTCATCCACTTCACGAGGAATGCCGCGCTGCTGGAGGCGTAGGGTCCACTAGCGCAGCTCGGCGCTGCTCACTGCGCGACCGTGAACTTTCCGTCGATCGTGTTCCAGGAGTCGTTGACGCGATTGCCGGAGAAGGTGAGCGTGAACTCGCGCCCGCCGTTGCGGAACCACTTCGGCGCGAAGTTCCACTGGAAAACGCTCTGGTCGATCTCCGGAGCGAACAGGTCTCTGTAGAAGACAGTCCAGGGTCCCCAGGGATGCGGCGCTTCGGCCATCGTGAGGAGCGAGCGCCAACCGGTGGGCCCCGTGCGTGCCACGCCATCGCCGTGTTGGTTGGTGTACACCAGACGCTCCAAGCCGGGCACGAAACTCATCTGCGGCCACGGACCCACGCCCAGCGGATCCTCGTAGGTCGGCTGTTTGTCTGCCGCATTGGTCGACCACTTCGGCTGCCCGGTGCTGTCCAGACCCGCAAAGAACTCGTACGTGCCGCGATCTTCCATGGTGAGCTTGGGCGCGCGTACCAGGATGATCTTGCCGGGACGCTCCACGTTGTAGAGTCGGAAGTCACCCGTGAAGAGAACTGCGATCGTGTAGACGTAGGCATCGGGCGCGAGGCCGTGGTCCTTGCCGAACTGCACGAAGCTCCCGAAGGAGATGCCCTCCTGCTCGCGTGTGAACGCCACGTCGAGCGGCGTCCAGGTGCAACCCTTGTCGCGACTTCGGTAGAGGATGAAGGTGTCGAATCCCTGCGTTTCTGCGCTGGGTGTGAACCACACGTACAGCACTCCGTCGATGCTCAGCGGCGCGCCGTGTCCTTTGCCGCGAATGCCGCCCGGGCACTCGGCGTTCAGGCCGCCAAAGCGGTTGAAGCCCTGATAGTCGTCGTGATCGCCCGTGATGCGTGCGACTCCGAACTCGACGCGGCCCTCGATACCGTCGCTGCCGAAACCTCCACCGTCACCGTAGACCGCGTACTGGTTGTCGTCATCCGACCAGGTGAGTGGCCAATTGTCGCTTTCGGTTGCCATCCGACGATGCGTGCTTACGTCGAACGTCACGCCTGTGATGACCGGTGATGTCGGCGGTGGTGGTGCAGGCGGTGGCGGAGGAGGTGCTGGTGGCGGAGCCGGTGGAGGTGCTGGTGGCGGAGCCGGTGGAGGTGCCGGTGGAGGCGTTGGTGGAGGCGCCGGTGGCGGAGCGGGCGGAGGTGCTGGAGGTGGAGCTGGTGGCGGAACTGGCGCTGGCGGATCGGCGGGTGCACTCGGCGGCGAATTGGCTTCGCGCGACCCGTTCCCACCACCGCCGCAACCCGCTGCCAGCGTCAGCGCGACGAGTGCGAACAATGCGGCAAGAACTACTCTTGTAGGTCGGTTGCTCACCGCATATCAAACGCTTGCCGACTGCGGGGGTTCCGAATCTGGAGAATGAGGGGTGCGCTTGTCGCGCCGCGACCGTGTATCGCTTCTCTATGGCGTGTCAGCACCGCGCTCGAGGTCCCTTCGAGTCTGCGAATAGATGTCCAGCCCCAAAGTGATTCCGCGCGCACCCAGTGCGTCTAACGATGCAGGAGAGATTTCAACTCCTTCGTTGGCTTCGTGCATGAAGAAGCCCGCTCGGCGCGCAACCGAGTAGAGCACTGATCTGGGCCGGATCCAGATCCTCGCCGGAAATCCGCAGAGTCGCGGCGGATCGATAAAGGTGCGCCATGAAAAGTAAATCCTTGTTCTGGTGCCCGGGGCCGGACTCGAACCGGCATGGAGTTTCCTCCGAGGGATTTTCTTACCCGCTACAGCTTTCGCTGCTGAGCTGTGCGATCGCGCAGCTCATTTGGAGTCTGGACTTTCTCTTTGCCGTGCGTCGGCCGGTGCGCGACCGGCGGCGTTTAGGCAGGGGCCGTCAAGTCTCTACACTTTCCGCGCGCTCGAGCGTGCGGCTTAGCTCGGGATTGCAGTCACGCCGCGCGTGGTGCTGGTTCCCCGAATTTGACCCCATTCACGCCGGGCGTTTCCGCGCCGGGTGCTCAATTTTTTCAAGTCCCTTGCGTCTACCAATTTCGCCACCCGGGCAGCGGGTGCGGGGCGATTGTAAGCCACGCGGGCAGCAGTGTGGGCCAGGCCTGTAGTCGTGTGGCGACGCCTGCCGGCTGCGACGCCGGCCCGGTTTCAGCCGTCTGATAAACTGCCGCCGGGTTTTTTGGCCGGTTTCCTATAACAAGCATGCATGCACAGGCCGAGACGGCCGCAGCCGAGCCGCAACTCGACGTTCGCGCCGTTCACTTATGGCGCGGCGAGCGGCACCTTCTGCGCGGCACCTCATTCGTCTTGCAACGTGGCGAGCTGCTGCAGGTCGTCGGTCCGAACGGCGTCGGCAAGACCAGCCTCCTGCGTTGCGTGGCGGGGCTGTTGCCGACGGAGTCGGGTGAGGTCATCTGGCGCGGTCGGCAGCTACACGAGTGTCGCGACGAGTACCACCAGGAGCTCGCGTACCTCGCTCATATCAACGGGCTCAAACCCGACCTGACCGCGCTCGAAAATCTGCAGTACAGCGTCGCGCTGCGTCGTCCGGTGATGCAGCAGGAGCTGCGCGCCACGTTCTCGCGTCTGCGCATCGATCAATGCGCCGACTTGCCCGCTCGCGCGCTCTCGGCCGGGCAGAAGCGCCGCGTCGCCATTGGCCGCATCCTGCTCACACGCGCGTCGCTCTGGATTCTCGATGAGCCGATCACGAACCTCGACTCGGCCGGCATCGCGCTGTTCGAGGAATGCATGGCGGAGCATCTCCGAACGGGCGGGCTGATCCTGACGGCTGCGCACCAGCTCTTGCTGCAAGGTCGACCTGGCGTACGCACCCTGGAGTTGCGCTGATGCAATCCTCCGGGCTCGGTGCGCTGGTTCGATTGGTCGTTGCGCGCGATCTGCGGCTCGCGGTCCGCCATTGGGATCAGGTGATGCAGCCGCTGATCTTTTTCGCGATCATCACGACGCTGTTTCCGCTCGCGATCAGTCCTGCGCTCGATGAGCTGCGGCGTATCGCACCCGGCGTCGTGTGGGTCGCAGCGATGCTGGCTTCGCTGCTCGCGCTCGAGTCGCTGTTTCGTCCGGACGTCGAGGACGGCACGATGGAGCAGTGGGTGCTGTCCGGCCAGCCGTTGTCGCTGTTGCTGCTCGCGAAAGTTGTGACGCACTGGCTTCTCACCGGCCTGCCGCTGGTGCTGATGTCGCCGCTCGTGGGCACTGCGCTGGGCATGCCGGAGTCCGCCTGGCCTGTGTTGATGGCGACGCTGGCTCTGGGCACCGGGTCGCTCAGCATGCTGGGCGGAGTAGGGGCGGCGCTGACGGTCAGCGTGCGCCGGGGCAGCGTGCTGCTGGCGCTGCTGGTGCTGCCGCTGGAGATGCCCGTACTGATTTTCGGTGCGCGGGCCGTGGATTTGGCTATGCACGGCGAAGCAGTCGCAGGTCCGCTAAACTTGCTCGCCGCGCTGCTGCTGTTCTTCGTCAGCCTTGGGCCGTTTGCGATGGCTGCAGCAATGCGCGTCAGCGTCGAGTCCTGAAGGTCAGGAGACAGAACTCACTTTATATGTGGCTCTGGTTTCACAAGCTCAGCTCGCCTCCCTATGCCTACCGCCTGGCGACGCTGCTGCGCCCGTGGTTTTTCTGGGTCGCCATGGCGCTGATGCTGTTCGCGGCCTACGGCGGGCTCGTGCTGGCGCCGCCGGACTATCAACAGAAGGATGCATTCCGGATTATCTACGTGCATGCACCGGCCGCGATCATGTCGCTGCAGGTGTACGTGGTGATGGCGATCTCCGCGGCCGTCGGCATTATCTGGCGCATCAAGCTCGGGCATGCGGTGGCGGCGGCGTGCGCGCCAGTCGGCGCTGCATTCACTGTCGTCGCGCTCGCGACGGGCTCGATCTACGGCAAGCCGATGTGGGGCACGTGGTGGGAATGGGATCCGCGCATCACGTCCGAATTGATTCAGCTGTTCCTGTATCTCGGCTACATGGCGCTGCGCGCGTCGTTCGACGACACGCAGCGTGCCGATCGTGCGAGCGCGATTCTCGCGATCGTCGGTGTCGTGAATGTGCCGATAGTCAAATACTCGGTCGTCTGGTGGAACAGCCTGCACCAGGCGCCGACCATCTCGAAGCTCGGCAAGCCCGCGATCGCACTATCCATGGCCTGGCCGCTCTACACGATGGTGCTCGGCTTTATGCTCTACTTCGCAGCCGTGCTGTGCGATCGGGTGCGCAGCGAGATTCTCCGGCGCGAGCGCAACGCGACCTGGCTGCTCGAAACCGTAAAGACATCATGAGCTTACGTGAATTCCTTGCTATGGGTTCTTACGGCCCTTACATCTGGGCCTGCTACGCCGTGACGATCGCGATGCTGATCTTCAGCGCGTGGTCGGCGCGACGCTCGCTGCATGAGCAGATCGGTGCCGCGCGGCGCCGGGTCGAAATGCAGAAGGAGGAGCGGACATGACGATGACACCGCGGCGGCGGCGCATGGTTCTGGTGGCACTCATCGTGCTCGGCGTGGGCGCAGCGACTGCCTTTGGATTGACCGCGTTTCAGGACAACCTTCTCTATTACTACCCGCCGGCGGACGTGGCCGCGGGCAAGGCGCCGGTCGATCGAGTGTTCCGGCTCGGCGGCATGGTCGAAGAGGGCAGCCTCAAGCGCGCGAGCGGCAGCATGGAAGCGCGCTTCATCGTGACCGATTTTCAGAAGGACGTTACCGTGAGCTATAGCGGCGTGCTGCCGGATTTGTTCCGCGAAGGTCAAGGCGTGATCGCGCGCGGCAAGCTCGGCGCCGACGGCGTGTTCGTCGCACAGGAAGTGCTCGCGAAGCACGACGAGAACTACATGCCGCCCGAAGTGGCGGAGAGCCTGCGCAAGCAGCATCAACAGAAGGCGCCTGCGCCGACACCGTCGACGTGAGCCGCAACGTCAGGAAGTAACCCGCCATGGCCGCAGAGCTCGGACATTTCGCGCTGATCCTGGCGTTCTGCCTCGCGCTGCCCCAGGCGTTCTTCGGGCTGGTGGGCGCGGCATATCGGCGTCCGCACTGGATGACGCTGACGACCCGCGCCGTCGCGGGCCAGTTCGTGTTCACCGCTTTCGCGTTCGCCTGTCTCGCGTATTCGTTTTATTGGAACGACTTCTCCGTACTGTACGTCGCGCAGAACTCGAACTCCGAGCTGCCGACGTTCTATCGCTTCGCCGCCGTGTGGGGCGCGCACGAGGGCTCGCTGTTGCTGTGGCTGCTCGTGCAGTCGATCTGGACTGTCGCAGTCGCCGCGTTCAGTCGCAACATGCCGGCGACGATGACAAGCCGCGTGCTGGGCGTGCTCGGCCTGATCAGCGCTGGGTTCGCACTGTTCATTCTCACGACGTCGAATCCGTTCGCACGGCTGTGGCCGGCCGCGCCGGATGGCCGCGATCTGAACCCGCTGCTGCAGGATCCGGCGCTCGCGATTCATCCGCCGATGCTCTACACCGGCTATGTCGGCATGTCGGTGCCGTTCGCCTTTGCAGTCGCCGCGATGCTGGAAGGGAAGCTCGATTCGTTGTGGGCGCGCTGGGTGCGGCCGTGGACGACGGTCGCGTGGATGTTCCTGACCGTCGGCATCGCGCTCGGCAGCTGGTGGGCCTACTACGAGCTCGGCTGGGGTGGCTGGTGGTTCTGGGATCCGGTCGAGAACGCGTCGTTCATGCCTTGGCTCGTCGGCACGGCGCTCATTCATTCGCTCGCAGTGACGGAAAAGCGCGGGCTGTTCAAGAGCTGGACGTTGTTACTGGCGATCTTCGCGTTCTCGCTGTCGCTGCTAGGGACGTTCCTGGTGCGCTCCGGCGTCGTCGAGTCCGTTCACGCGTTCGCGAGCGATCCGGCGCGCGGATTGTTCATCCTGGCGTTCCTGGTGATCACCATCGGCGGAGCGCTCACGCTGTACGCGTGGCGCGCCTCGCTGTTCACTTCGAAAGCGGGCTTCAAACCGGTCTCGCGCGAGTCGTTCCTGCTGATGAACAACGTGCTGCTGGTCGCCGCTATGGGCGTCATTCTGCTCGGCACGCTGTATCCGATCTTCCTCGACGCGTTCGACCTGCGCGGCGTCTCCGTGGGGCCGCCGTACTTCAGCGCGATGTTCCTCGTGCCGATGCTGCCGCTCGCGTTCTTGCTGGCGCCGGGCATGCACGCGGCGTGGAAACATGCGAAGTTCGAGCGCACGAAGCTGCTGCTGGCCGTGCTGCTGATCGTAGCGATTGCGCTCGGCATTGGCATCCCCGCATTCGCGTACGGTTGGCGCTCGGTCTTGAGCGCGGTCGGCGTCGTCGTGGCGCTGTGGATCGCGTTGTCCTCGCTGATCGAACCGGTCGAGCGACTCCGCAAAGGACACACGCTGTCCGCCGGCGTGCTTGGCATGAGCGTCGCGCACTTCGGCCTGGCGATGTTCATTCTCGGCGCCACCACGGTCGAGTCCTATAAACAGGAGAAGGATTTGAGCTTGCGGCCCGGGCAGAGCACCGAGGTCGCCGGCTTCACATTCACGATGAACAGCCTGCGCAACGTCGCCGGGCCGAACTACCAGGCCGTCGAGAGCGAGGTGACCATTACTCGCAACGGCCGTGAGCTGACCAAGCTGTATCCGCAGAAGCGGGTCTATCGCGTGCAGAAGAATGCGATGACGGAGGCGGGGATCGACGGTGGGTGGAACCGCGACCTGTTCGTCGCGATGGGCGAGCCGCTCGGCGATGGCGCGTGGAGCCTGCGGCTCCAGTACAAGCCGATGGTGCGGTTCATCTGGCTGGGTGCGCTGGTGATTGCGATTGGCGGATTCATTGCCGTCTGCGACCGGCGTTATCGCCAGCGCGTCGCGGCCGACGCACCGAGTCCTGCGCAGGCCGATACCAGCGCGGCCTAGATAGACATGTTGCGTTTCATCATTCCCATCGGTTTGTTCGCGGCGCTCGCGGTGTTCCTGTTCGTGGGGCTCAGCCGCGACAAGGAAACGCTGCCGTCGCCGCTGATCGGCAAGCCGGCGCCGCAGTTCGAGCTACCGCGCGTCGAGGATCCGTCGCAGAAGATTTCCAGCCGCGAGTTCGCCGGCAAGCCTTACGTCGTGAACATCTGGGGGAGCTGGTGCTTTGCCTGCCGCGACGAGCATCCGGTGCTGATGGAGCTTGCGCGCCGCGCCGAAGTGCCGCTCGTCGGCCTCAACTGGAAAGACGAGCTGGCGGCCGCGCAGGAATGGCTCAAGCAGTTCGGCAACCCGTATGTTGCAACGGCGTTCGACCCTCAGGGTGACGTCGGTATCGACTGGGGTGCGTACGGCGCGCCGGAGACGTATCTCGTCGATGCCCAGGGGATCATCGTCTACAAGTATGTCTCGCCGGTCACGATCGAAGTGTGGGAGCGCGAATTCCTGCCGCGTATCAAGCGAGGCGGAGCGAAAGGCGAATGAGAGCGCTGCTCGTCATCATCACGGCTCTGCTCTGCACGCAGCTCGCGTTCGCCATCGATACCGCGCCGGCGTTCGACGATCCGGCGCAACAGGCACGTTACGAGCAGATCATTCACCGGCTGCGCTGCCTGCAATGTCGCAGCGAGTCGATTGCCGACTCCAGCGTCACGCTCGCGGCGGACTTGCGTCGCCAGGTGCGCGAGATGATGGCCGCCGGCAAGAGCGACGACGAGATCTTCCAGCACATGGTGGATCGCTACGGCGACTACGTGCTCTATAAGCCGCCCCTGGTCGCGCGCACGTGGCTCCTTTGGGGCGCGCCGATCCTGCTGCTCGTCGGCGGCGCAGCGATCGCGGTGTTCGTGATTGCGCGCAAGTCGCACCTGCCGGACACCGATCCTGCCGATCCCGGCCTGGGTGCGTCGTGACCGGTTTCATCATCGCCTGCGCCGCCATGCTCGCGGCGGCTCTGCTGTGGATCCTGCTGCCGCTGTTGCGCGCGAAATCGCCGGACGCCGTCGACTCGCGCAAGGAGCGCCGCATCTCCGCCCTCGCAATCGCCGTGTTCCTGCCTCTGCTGGCCGCGACGCTCTACACGACGCTGAGCAAGTGGAACTGGAAAGAGTCGGATGCCGCAGTCGCGCGCGGGCAGGAGATGGACGATCTGCTCGACAAGCTCAAGGCGAAGCTGGTCGCCAATCCCGACGACGTGAACGGCTGGCTGCTGCTGGGCCGATCGTATGGCTCGCTGGGCAAGTACGCGCTGGCACTCGATGCTTTTCAGAATGCCTACGACAAGTCGGGTGGCGAGAACGTCGAGGCGATGATCGGTCTCGGCGAAGCCCTCGCAATGACCGATGAAGCATCGCTCGGCGGGAGAGCGGGCCGGCTGTTCGAGGATGCGCTGGCGAAGGCACCGAATCATCCGAAGGCGCTCTGGTATGGGAGCCTGTCCGCACTCCAGGCCGGCGATACGCGCAAAGGTCGGGATCGACTGCAGCTGCTGCTTGCGCAAAATCCTCCGGCTGAGATCCGCGGCATGCTGGAGCGACAGATTCAGGACCTCGATCAGCAGCTCGGCGAAGCGGGGCCGGGTGCTCCGGCCGCGGCTCCTGCCGGGGCCGAGGGCGCGCCGGCGCCGGCGCATCGCTCGATCCGCGTCGCCGTGACGATCGCACCGAGCGTGCGTGATCAGTTCAAAGGCGGACCGGTGCCGCTATTCATCCTCGCACGCGATCCGTCCGCGGGGGGGCCGCCGCTGGCGGTGCAGCGCCACAGTTCTACGGATCTGCCGCTCACCATCGAGTTGAGCGAACGCGATGCGATGATTGCAGCGCGCTCCATCGCGACTGTGCCGCGCGTGCAGGTCGTCGCCCGTCTGTCGCGATCGGGCACACCGCAGGCGCAAAGCGGCGACTACTATGGCGAGGCTGAGTACGATTTTTCGAAGAACGCAGGCGCAGGCGGCACCACTTTGAATATCATCATCGACCGCGCCGTACCCTGACCGTTGCCCCGCCAGACCTGATGCCAGCTCCGACCCAGACTCCTCCGACCAGGATTTCCTTTGGTGGCCTGCCCTCCATGGTGCCCGCCTATGCGCGGGTGCTGTTGGGCAAGAAGCCCTACGTCGCGCCGCCCGGAACCGTCATCGAACCCGTCGAGCTCGAGGCGCGTCGCATCGTGCTTTCGGCTGCGCACCTGCAGCGCTATCGCGATGTCTGCGCGGTACCTGCCGGAACAGAGTTGCCGCCGGCGTATCTGCATCTCGTCGCGATGCCGATGCACATGCAGCTGTTCGTGATCAAAAACTTTCCGGTCAAAGTGCTCGGCCTGATTCATCTGCGCAATACGATTCGGGTGCTGCATCCCGTGGAGCAGCGCGCGCCGCTGCGGCTGACGGTGCACTTCGACACGATGCGTCTGACGGATTTCGGTCAGGAGTACGACTTCACCACGCGTTACGAACAGAGCGGCGCGGTGGTCTGGGAAGAAGTGAGCACGATGTTCGCGCGCGGCAACACTGCGCCCAAAGAGGGCAGCAAGCGACCGGCCATCGAGCGCGCCAACGCGCCGGCCAGCGGCGTTTCGACCGAGACGCTCGACGTGAAGGACAACACCGGCTGGCGTTACGCGCGCGTGTCCGGAGACTTCAACCCGATTCACCTCACCGCGCGCACGGCGCAGATGTTCGGCTTCAAACAAGCCGTGGCGCACGGCATGTGGTCCCTCGGCCGCTGCCTCGCGGCCGCAGCGCCGCACTTGCCGAAGGGCAGGATGCAGGTCGATACGCAGTTCAAGCTGCCGGTCTATATTCCTTCGCAGGCGCTGTCGCGGACCTGGAATTCCAGCGAAACGGTGGAGATCGCGATGTGCACGATGCGCGGCGATCGTTTGCACCTGGCGATGCAGGTGAAGCCGCTGTGAGCGCAACCCTCGTGGACTTGCTGAATGCCATCGACTCGCGCGCGAGCGCGCTCAAGTTGATGGAGCCGGGACCGACGCGGCCGCATCTCGAACAGATCATGCGCGCCGCCGTGCGTGCGCCGGATCATGGTCGGCTGCGCCCCTGGCGCTTCGTCGTGCTCGAAGGCGCAGCCCGCGACAAGCTCGGGGCCGCGATGGCGCGACTGTCGCTCGTGAAGTTTCCGCAGTCGACGCCGGAGCAGCTCGACAGCGAACGCCGCAAGGTGCTGCGTGCGCCGACCATCATCGTCGTTGCCGCGCGCATCACGCAGGGGAAGATTCCGGAAGTCGAGCAGATCGCCGCGGTTGCCGCGGGCGTAGAGAACATGGTGCTGGTCGCGCAGGCGCTCGGATACGGCGCGATGTGGAAGACCGGCGCAGCAGCTTACGACGCGCAAGCCAAGACGGAGCTCGGCCTGGATACACACGATCACATCGTCGCGTTCCTCTATCTTGGAACGACGGCGCTTGCGGGAACCGCAACGCCAGCTTCTCTCGACGGCATCGTCACCTGGACGAAGTAACGCGAGCTGCGCCTCGTCGCGCTCCGTCGTCGTTTCACCGCGGCATCCAGCCGCTGCGCGTCGGCTGGTCGCTCAACTTCGATGACGGCGAAGTCACGCCGGCTGCGCGTGTGCGGAGCGAATGGTGCGTCGATCCGCGCGTAGCGGACGTGAAGCAGCGTACTTGACGATTCGAGGGAGCTCAGCGGGATCGTACGGCTTGGACAGCACTGCGACAGCGACGTCGCGATGATTGGTTGCCTGATCGAGACGACCCGTCGTGAAAACAATTGCCGTTCCGTAACGAGCGTTGAGTTGTTGCGCAACACCGATGCCTGCGCCGGGGACTTCGAGATCGATGTCTACGAGCGCAACGTCGGGTCGCCTGACGCGTGACAGATCGAGCGCGTCGCGCGAGGAGTGCGCGGGCCCGAGGACGGTAACACCAGCCTCCTCGAGGATCGCAGCGGCACAGTAGGCGATGATTGCCTCATCTTCGACGACCAATACGACCATCACTCGTTCGCTTCTCGGTAAAACCTCTTACGATTACAAGCAACAAGCGCCGCCGCGGGTTCCAACCGCGCCGGCGCGTCCGAAAATTACCGATCCTCGTCACATCGAGCTTACCGGCCCAGCTGCGCCTCGGTTGCAAACGCGCGCGCCAGAATTTGCTGGCGTGCTTGCTCCGGCAGCGGCACGCGCTTGGCATCGCTCCGCGCCTGGCGCGCATCGCTGTCTGCTTCGTGCTGCCCGTGCCTGTCGAGTGGCAGCGCCCAGATAGCGACCTGCTCCCCGGTACCGGCCTTGAGCGCGAGGCCGGTGATCTCGCCGCGATTGTTGATGTCGTTCGCGGTGAAGAGGTGATCGGCGTAATCGTCGGGCACGAACTCGTTGAGGTCCATCATCACGCCGCGCTCCCACAAGAACGCACGACAACTCGCGAAGCCCGCCGTGCACGAGATGCCGACGACCTGTCGCTGCTCGTTGATGCCGAGCGCCTGACTGATCGAGTCGCCGGGCAGCGTGCCGAGATCCTGGATGCCGCGACCGCGTGTCCAGAGGAAAGCGTGCGCGTTGAAGGCAGTGCCGTCGTCCTTCGAGATATTGGAGAAACCGACGACGTCGCCGCGCTCGTTGAGCGCCATCGGCGTGTTCCAGGCGATGCCGCCGAGGTTGCCGAGATGAATTGGCTTGCCTTTGTCCCAGAGCACTGCGTGTCTCGCGGCGACGCTGCCGACGGCATTGGCGCACGCACCGGAGATGCCGATGACCTGGCCCTTGTCGTTGATGCCGGTGGCCGCGCTGGTGCTGTCGTCAGGCAGCGGCGGCAGCTCGCGAACCTGGTCGAGATCCGGGCCCCACATCGTTGCGCGGAACTGCAGGACTTGCGGCCGCACGCACGATGGGTCCTCGACCTTGTTCTCGGCCCAGCCGACGACCTGACGATGATTGTTCGCGCCGGTCGCGAAACCGTTGTCCCCGCCGAGCGTCGGCAATGCGCGGATCTTACCTTCCTCCCACACAACGCCGAGGCACGTAGCTGCTGCGCGCGTCGGGGTCGCGAAGAAGCTGCGGCAGCTCCAGGTCTCGCCGCGCGGCTGCGGCGTCGTCGTCTGAGCGATGCCTGCGATCAGGCCGCTAGTGTTCTTCACCGGCCAGGCAACGTTGCTGTTCGGTCCGCCGAGCGTGCCGAGGTCGAAACGGAAACCGTACAGCCACAGCTGCGCGTGCCGGCTGTTGTTGTCCGGCAAGTTGCCGAATCCAGCCACGAGACTCTGGTCGTTGATGCTGTTGCCCGCGTTCTCGCTGCCGCCGAGCGACGCAAGATTGACGACGCGGAACTCAGGATGCTTGTGACGGAAGCTGTCGCTGCCATCGCCGGAAGCTGTGCCCACAATCAGCGTCGCAGCCGCAGCCGCCCACCGTCCAATCGAAATGTTCATTGCAGTTCTCCCCGAAGTGGTTCGCGGAGAGATCTACTGCTATGAATCGGGAGCTACTCGCCACTTTCGGACGCAACAGATCGGGTCAGCCGCATCGGCCGGGATTGATCCGATCGGGCAGCCGCGCTGTGCTCGTAGCGAGCAGGAATGGACTGCTGTCGACTATGCGATTCCGAACAGTCGCGCAAAGTTTTCCGAGTAGAAGCGCGACTGCGCAGCCTCGTCGCAACCGGCGAGCGAGGCGCTGAAGCGCTCGAGCGGCGCACGGCCGCCTTCGGCGTGCGGGTAGTCGCTCGAGAACAAGTAGAGGCGGCTGTCCGATTGACGAATCAGGTCGCCGACGTCTTCGTACACGTACGGAGTGAACGCCATGTGCTCGATGAGCTGCTGCGACGGTTTGCGCGTCAGCGCCTTGAGCTGCGGATCGGACTTGCTCCAGATCTCCGCGATCCAGTCGAGACGCTTGAGCATCTGCGGCACCCAGCCCGCGCCCAGCTCGATCACGCCGCCGCGCAGCGCGCGGTGTCTTTCGAACACGCCGTCGAGCACCATCGCACCGACAAACGTTTCGGCGGGCTGATGCAAGGAAGTCATGTCCTTGCCGCGGACGTTTTCGCCCGTGCCGAGCCAATCGGTCGGCACCGCCCGGCCGGTATTCATCCACGCGGCGTCGATCTGCAACGGCACGCCCGCGACATGCAATACGAACGGCACGCCAGCCTCGGCAAGCCGTGCCCAGATCGGATCGAGATCGTTGTGACCGGGCGAGCGGCCGCCGCACGGACGGTGCGGGATCCAAACTGCTTTCAGACCGAGCCGCAAAATGCCTTCGAGCTCCGCGAGCGACGTTTGCGGATCATCGAGCGGCAGCAATGCGACGCCCATCAATCGCTGATCCTTGCCGCAGAACTCCGCCATCGCGCGGTTGTGTGCGCGAGCAGCCGCATAGCGCTCATCGATTGAGCGTTCGAGCGAGAAGGCCAGGCTTTCGGAAAATGTCGCGAAGACGAGCTGCCGAGCGAAACCGAGCATGTCGAGCGCTTGCGCACGCTCGGCGGCGTTGAAAGCGCCCAGCGCCATGTAGCCCTTCGGTCCGCCGATCAGCTTGTCGCCGAGCGCGAGCAGTTCCGCGACTTCACTCTCGCTGTGCCTGCGAGTGCGCTCCGCTGCTTCGACGAGCGTGGCGAGACGACCGACGCGCGGCACCTTGATGCGTGGGAGGCTCTCACGCGTCTCAGCATCCGCATACTCGGCGAGGAAGTCCGGCAGCTCCATGATGTGGCTGTCGGCGTCGTAGAAGGTGCGACCTCGTGCGTACGTCATGCGCAGTTCCCCCAAGCGCTTCAGCGCTCAGAAACTATACTGCGTCCGCAACCCATAGATGTCGAGGTCCTGACCGATCTGCACACCGATCGGCGGCGTCGCCGGCGCAGGGCCGAACGGCGTGAGATTGCCGATGCCCGCCGGATTCAAGCGGTCGACATCGACGTGCAGCCAGTTGAGCATCAACTTCACGTTGGAGTTGACGTACCAGTTGACGCCGAACGTCAGGATGTTCTGTTGGCCGCCGCGAATGGCGTCGGCGGTCGCTGCCGTTCCGGCCAGACCGGGGTGAAAGTCGAGGTTGAGGTGCGAGTAACGCAGCGCCAATTCCCACGCACCGAACCCGCCTGCAGAGGAGAACGGCACGAAGGGGCGGGGCGCCTGGAATGCGGCGGTCGCCATGTCGTAGCGTCGAGTTTCGCCAGTCAAAATCCAGCTGCCCTGCACGTAGTAACCGTCGAAGGACGGATCGGGCAGCGCTGCGGTGGCGGCCGTGCGCTCGAAACCCCATTGGAAAGCTTCGCCCTGGAGGTAGAAATTCTTCCAGTTCGCGCCGGCTTCCAGTCCGTAGACATAGGCCGAGTCGGTGTCGATCGAACCCGTGTCGACGAGTCGCGTGCTGTCGACCCGGATTTCCGGCCGGTCGCGCAAGCGCATGACATGGCGTTGATTGGCCGCTGCGGCCGATCCCTGGTCGGGCGGCTGGAACACGTACGTACCGTTGAGCCCGACGTGCGCGTTGTAGTCGGGCGACGTGACGAGCAGCGTGCCGAAGCGTCCTACCGCTGCGAGCTGTGAATCGAAGACTTCCGCGTCGTTGACGGTTCGCGTGGTCAGCGTGAGTGCGCTCATCCAGCGAGCACCACTGCCACGCACACCTAGACCGATGCGTCCGTCGGCACCGCCGAACGTCCGTGACAACTCGGAGGGCGATGCGCGCTCGATGAACAGCGAGCTCTCGACATTGATGCTGTCGTCCATGTTCGCGGGCGGCGAAAATGCACCGACTTGAATCGTGAAGGGCGCGAAGCCCGTGTAGCCGAGATAGAAATCGTTGATGCGTGCGGGGCCTTCGGTGCCGGAACCGCCGAACTCTGCCAGCACGCGGTAAATGAAGTCCCGGGTCAGATTGCCCTCGACGCCGACACGCGCCCGGCGAAAGTACGCGCCGTCCGAAAGATCGCGGGCCGCCGCTGTTTCGCGATTCGGAGCGGCCCCGACCGAGCCGCGTCGGAAGTCGGCGGCTCCGAGGTCGGGATCTTGCTCGTGGTGAGCAGCATCGAGCTGCACGACGCTGCGCACCGAGATCGACGAACGACCGTCCGCACTGGTGATCGTCGGCCGGGCATTGGTCATGCTCACGCGCGGCGCATCCTGAGCAGCAAGCTTCGCCTGTTGCACTTCGTCCGCGATGTTTTCGACGCTCGCTTCACTGGAAGGCGACGCGGCGAGTTGCTCGCGCAGACGCTCGATCTCCTGCTGTTGCTGCGCGATTTGCTCCTGCTGCTTGGCGAGCGCCTGCTGCAGGGCATTGAGTTGCTGCTCGATCGCAGCGGGATCGCTGGCTGCGAAGACCGGCGAGGAAAAAAGCGCAGCGATGAGCGCCGCATGCGACATGCGGAAGGTCGAATCGATCATGGGTCGTTCCTCAGCGTTTCGCGGGTTCCGTGAACCCGTATTTCTTGAACGATTCTTGGGCCGCTTTGCTTTGCAGGAACTCGACGAACTGGCGGGCGGCCGGATGGGCCTTGGTGGTCACGGCGACTGGGTAGACGATCGGCGGATGCGAATCGGCCGGGAAGAGGGCAACGACTCGCACGCGCCTTTCAACCTTCGCGTCCGTTTCGTACACGATGCCGAGCGGTGTCTCGCCGCGCGCGATGAAGGCCAGCGCCGAGCGCACGTTGTCGGCACGCACGAGCTTGTCGGCAACTTCGTTCCACACACCCAGGGACGTGAGAGCTGACCGCGCGTACTTGCCGACCGGTACAGCCTCCGGATCGCCGGTCGCCAGCCGTCCATTGCCGAGCGCCTCGGCCAACTTGAAGCCAGGCTCGATCTTCAGCTCGATCTTGCTGTCAGCCGGTGCGACCAGCGCCAGTCGATTGCCTAGCACATCGCGTCGTGTGGCGCGGTCGATGAGGTTGCGCGCCTGCACGTAGTCCATCCATTCGAGGTCGGCCGACAAGAACACATCGGCGTTGGCGCCCGCCTCGAGTTGTCGAGCGAGCGCCGAGCTGGCCGCGTAGGAGAATTTCACCGGCTGCTTTGTCTGTTGCGTGAAGGCGCTGCCGACTTCGTCCAGCACGTTGGTGAGAGATGCGGCCGCGAAGACCAGCAGCTCCGGTTTCGACTCGTCGGCGGCGTGCGCCGGAATGACCAGTGCGCAGGCAAGAACGAGTGCGCCGAGCCGCTTGCGAAGTGCGATACCGAGCATGAGTTCCCCTTCATCGTCCGTTATATCTATGCGGACATAACGATACGGGGCGGCCAGCGGGGCTGCAAGCGCTCGCGGGAAATTGCAGTACTATCGCGCCATGGCCAAGCGGGAAACACCGACGATCCGGGTGCGGATCGACTTGAGCCCGGACAGCGCGCTCGGTCCCGGCAAGATCTCCCTGCTCGAGCACATCGAATCCAGCGGCTCGCTGTCGAAAGCGGCTCGCGAGCTCGGCATGAGTTACCGGCGCGCCTGGCTGCTGCTGGATGACATCAACGGGATGTTCAACGACCCGGCGACGACCGCGAGCGTCGGCGGCAGTGGCGGTGGGGGCGCGCGTCTCACCGACCTGGGCCGCGAGATCGTCAAAGCATATCGGGAAATCGAAGATGCCGCGGAGAAGGCCGCGAGTGCACGCATCGCGTGGCTTGCCAGTTGCCGCCGCAAGGCGACCCGGCGCAGCGCCACCAGCAAGCGGCCCATGACACTTTCAGCTCGGAAGGCACATGCTGCGCGGAAGTAGCTTCATTGCGATCCTGGTCGCGGTCTCCGCTTCAGCTCTCGCGCGCGGCGACCAGACCGCAGCGAGCTATCGTCCGCCTCGCACGTTGGACGGTCATCCGAGCTTCGAGGGCAACTGGACCAACGCCACTATCACATCTTTGCAAAGACCGGCTCGCTACACGGCTCTCGTCATTCCACCAGGCGAGGTCGAGGCACAGACGGCCGCGCACCCGCAGGTGGTGCGCCAGCGTACCGACGATGAGCAGGACGAGAGCAAACCGTTGAACGGCTCCGATCTGCGAGCCGGCCGCGGCTACAACTCCTTCTGGATCGATCCGGGTACCAAGTTCGCGCGTGTGAAGGGCGAGTACCGCACGTCCTGGATCGTCGATCCTGCCGACGGACAGATCCCGTATCTGCCGGGCGTGCGCGAGCGGATGGACGAGGGTCGCGCCAACTTCGATGGTCCCGAAGCGCGGCCGCTCGGCGAGCGCTGCATCGTGAACAGCAACAGCGCCGGTCCGCCGATGCTGAACTATCTTTACAACAATAATTATGAGGTCGTGCAGACGGCCGACGCGCTGGTGATCCGCGCCGAGATGAACAACTACGCTCGGATCGTGCGCATCGGCGGACACCATCCGCCAGCCGCGGTCCGCACGCTCCACGGTGACTCGATCGGTCATTGGGACGGCGATACGCTCGTGATCGAGACCACTCGCTTCCATCCGCTCCACGCCAGCGGCGTCGTGCCGCTCACTGAGCACGGCAAGGTGACCGAACGGCTCACGCGAGTTTCACCCAGCGAAATTCTTTACGAATTTACGGTAGAGGATCCTGGCGTCTACGCACGTCCGTGGCGCGCGGAAATGACGTTCAATGCCACGCGCGATCGCGTCTTCGAATACGCCTGCCACGAAGGCAACTACGCGTTGCCCGGCATCCTGGCCGGCGCGCGCGAACAAGAGAAACGACAGGCAGCCGGAGCAGAACACTGATCTGCAGATCGCGTTCACCGGTGCCGGCCCGCTGCTCGCCGACCGAATCTTTACCCTCCGCGCGCATCCGCAGCACTCTTCTGCGGCGTAGACTACCGTTCTGCCGAATGCAATTTGGGGGGATCCGCGTGAAGAGAGCCATTCTTGCGTTGGCGCTGCTCAGCGCCGGCACGGTCGCGAGTGCGGCCACCGATGCGAAACGCGTCGGCGATTTCTCCCTGCTGGACCAGCGGGGCTACTTCCACCAGATGAGCTACTACGACGACCACAAGGCGCTCGCACTGCTGGTCCAGAGCAGCGCGCACCCGGTCAGCGACAAAGATCTTGCTGCCTTCAACGAGGCCCGCACGAAGTATCAGGACAAGATCAAGTTCTTCATGCTCGATCCGGTCGCGGACGAAACGCGCGAGTCGGTGCAGAAGGAGCTCGATAAGCATGGGCTCGACATTCCCGTGCTGATGGACGACACGCAGCTCGTCGCAGAAGGGCTCGGCGTCAGCAAGGTCGGCGAAGTGTTCCTGATCCAGGGCGGCACGACCGACGTGCTCTATCGCGGACCCGCCAACAAGTATCTCGTGAGCGCGATCGACGACGTGCTGGCCGGTCGTGAGGTCAAGAAGTCGAAAGCGAGAGCCTGGGGCGGCACCGGCATCAAGTACGTCGCTGCTGCCGAGCGCAATCATCGTAAGTCGACGATCACGT
The DNA here is from genome assembly GCA_035275145.1 of Steroidobacteraceae bacterium. Classification (GTDB taxonomy): domain Bacteria; phylum Pseudomonadota; class Gammaproteobacteria; order Steroidobacterales; family Steroidobacteraceae; genus Steroidobacter. Next base: position 50,275 of record DATENH010000023.1, read on the forward strand.
ATTCGAAGGACGTCGCGCCGATCTTTGCCGAGAATTGCGCGCGCTGTCATCGCGAGGGCGGTATCGCCCCGTTCGCGATGAACAGCCACGCAGTCATCAAAGGATTCTCGCCGATGATTCGCGAGGTCGTGCTGACCAAGCGCATGCCGCCGGGCCAGATCGATCCGAAGATCGGCCACTTCAAGGAGACGTTCACCCTTACGCCGCGCGAGCAGCAGACGCTGATTCACTGGATCGAGGCGGGCGCCGTGAAGGACGACGCGGTCGATCCGTTGACGCAGCTCACGTGGCCCGCCACCAAGTGGGCGTATGGCGAGCCGGACCTGATCATCAAGATTCCGGCGCAGGAAGTACCGGCGACGGGCGTGCTGGACTACCGCTACATCAAGGTTCCGATCGAAGGCATGGATCGCGATCGCTGGGTGCGCGCGAGCCAGTACATTGCGGGCGACCGCACGGTGCTGCATCACACGCTGAATCAGCTGATTCCGCCGAACCCGCCGAAAGATCTGCGCGTCGACTTCGGGCGCGTCGATCCGAATGCGGCGCGCATCACTGCGTACATCCCCGGGGCACAGCCGCAGCTCGAGCCGCCGAATACTGGAGGACTGCTGCAGAAGGGTTCGACACTGGCCCTGCAACTGCACTACACGACGAACGGCAAGGCGACCGTCGACGCAGGTGAGATCGGCCTGTGGTTCTACAAAGACAACGAAGTCCCGGCCGAGCGCATGATTCCGGACTGCGCCTGCATCTTCACGCAAGGCTGGGATCCGATCCCGCCGTACGATCCCGATCACGAGATGCGGCAGACGATCACGATCAAGAAGGACGCGCACCTGTACAGCATGCTGCCGCACATGCACTTCCGCGGTAAGCGCATGCGCTTCTACGCGGAGTATCCGGACGGCCGCAAGGAAGAGCTGCTGAACATCGCGAAGTACAACTACAACTGGCAGCTCGACTATGAGCTGGCGGAGCCGAAGTTCATGCCGGCCGGCACGAAGATCACGGCGGTCGCAGCGTTCGACAACTCGACGCAGAACAAAGCGAACCCGGATCCGGCGCGCAAAGTGCCGTGGGGCCAGCAGAGCTGGGACGAGATGTTCTTCGGCGCCGTGACGTACAAGTTCGTGGATCAGGGCGGCACGCGCGTCGCCCAGGATCAGCAGAACTAGCCTCCGAAGGGTTTCGGAGTGCCTCACTTAAGGGGCCGCCGTACTGGCGGCCCTTTCTCTTTTTGTAGCCTAACTGCCCGTAAACATGAGTATTGGCGCACTGCAGTGCTGGCTGACTACTCCAATGTGGATGCGTTTGCAAATAAGAATAATTCGCATTACAGTCCAACACGAGCTAACAAGGAGAAGGGAGATCCGCGATGACGCTGCCCACTGCTCTTTCGCGACCGACACAGTCACAAAGCCCGCTCGCCGCCGCCATCAGCCTCGTGCTGGGAGCTGCAAGTCCCGCCGTCCTGCATGCACAGGAAGCGGGTAGCGATGACGCAGCGACGGTGCTGGCAGCGGCAGCCGAAGATTCGCAGGCAGGCGCTTCGCGGCAGAATCGCCGCCGCGGTCAGACTCTCGAAGAGATCACCGTCGAAGGACAGAAGTACCGCAACGAGGTCTCGTCGCCGAAGTACACCGCCGAGTTGGTGAACGTGCCGCAGACCGTCGTCGTCATTCCCAAAACGGTGTTTCGCGAGCAAGCCGCAGTCACGCTCTCCGACGTCCTTCGCAATACCCCAGGCATCACGCTGCTGGCCGGCGAGGGCGGCGGTGCTTCGAACACTGCCGGCGACAGCTTCTTCATGCGCGGCTTCGACGCGACCAATAGCATCTTCATTGACGGTGTGCGCGATCAAGGCGCCTACAGCCGCGACGTGTTCAATCTCGATCAGGTGGAAGTGTCGAAAGGTCCGTCCGGCTCGTACACCGGGCGCGGCAATGCCTCGGGCTCGGTGAATCTCGTCACGAAGACGCCGTTCGAGCAGCCGCTGCGCGCCGTCGGCCTCACCTACGGCACCAACGATCACGTGCGTTCGACGCTCGACTTCAATCAGCCGCTGCCGGAGGACTTCCTCGGCGGCAGCGCCGTGCGGCTGAATGCGATGTGGCAGGACGGCGGCGTGGCCGGTCGCGACGAAGTGCAGCGTGATGCTTGGGGCATCGCGCCGTCGTTCGCATTGGGACTGGGAGCGGCGACGCGACTCGCGGTCTCCGCGCAGATCCTGCGCCAGGAGAACACGCCGGACTATGGCCTGCCTTCCGCGGCCTTGCCCGGTCTCGCACCCACGACGCCGCCGGTCGGACACGTCGACCAGAACAACTTCTACGGCATCGCCGGCGTCGACTTCGACGATATCGACTCCGACAGCTACACCGCGCGCATCGAGCACGATTTCGCGCCCGGCGTGACTTTGCGCAATCTCACGCGCTACAGCGACAACCATCGTTTCGCAGTCGTCACGACGATTCAGAACCCCGCAGCCTTCGATCCGGTGACCGGGCTGGTGACGCGCGCGCGCCAGATCAACGAGCGCATCAACCGTAATTTCACGAACCAGACGAGCTTGAACTTCGAGTTCATGACCGGTTCGCTGTCCCACACCATGAGCGCAGGCGTCGAGTACGCGAACGAGCGGCAGATCAGTCCCGGTCGAACGGGTGCTGGCACCGCACCGCCGACCGATATCTACCATCCGAATCCGCACGATCCGGTCACAGGCTTCGCGCCGGCGCGCACGGGCGCGTTCACCGACGGCGAGACAACCACCGTTGCAGGCTACGGCTTCGACACGATCGAGTTGAGCCGTCTGTGGCAGCTATCGGCAGGTGTGCGCGTGGAACGCTACGACACCGATTTCCTCAGCGTTGCGATCCCCGGATCGGGCACAGCCGATATCGAGCTGAACACCTCCGACACGCTGACCAGTTGGAACACCGGCGTGGTGTTCAAGCCAGCAGATAACGGCAGCGTCTATGTATCCGCGGCGACCACGCAGACGCCGCCCGGCGGTCTGAACTTCACGCTGTCGCCGACGACGACCAACGCGAACAACCCGGCTCTCGAGCCGCAGAAGTCCACGAACTACGAGATCGGCACGAAGTGGGACCTCCTGGAAGGAAGACTGTCGACGACCGCAGCCGTGTTCCACACCATCAACACCAATGTCGTCACTAGCGAGACGATCGGCGGCACCGTGATTGCCGCCAGCTTCGACAGCGAGCAGCAAGTCGACGGCGTCGAGCTGACGGTGAGCGGCCTGATCTCGCCGCAGTGGCAAGTGTTCGCCGGCTACGCGTATCTCGATAGCGAATTCAGCCGCTCGGCCGTGACCAACCAGACCGACGCGACTCTGCAATGGACGCCGCGAAACTCCGGCAATTTGTGGACGACGTACCTGTTGCCGTTCGGTTTCTCGGTCGGCGGCGGAGTGCGCTACATGGACACGGTTGCGCGCAGCTCACTGACGGTACCGAACGGCGCGGCGCCGACGTTGCCGGACTACTGGGTCTTCAGCGCCACCGCTGCCTGGCAAGCGAACGAGAACATGACGTTCCGGCTCAACGTGAATAACGTCACCGACGAAGTTTATGCAGCGAGCCTCAACAACAACGGCGGGCGTTACAACCCCGGCGCGGAGCGCTCGTTCCTGTTGAGCGCGGACTTCGCGTTCTAGCCGCAACGAGACCGCGACTTGCTGCTGCAAATTCCCGGGATGCTCGCTGCGCAGGAGCTGGCGCATTGCCAGCGGCTGCTCGCGAGCGCCGAATGGATCGACGGCCGAGTCACGGCCGGCCATCAGTCGGCGCAGGTCAAACACAATCGGCAGTTGGCGGAGGACTCGGACGCCGCGCGCGAGCTCGGCAAGATCGTGCTCGCCGCCATCTCGCGCAATCCGCTGTTCATTTCCGCGGCGCTGCCGAACAGGATCTTCCCGCCGCTGTTCAATTGTTACGAGGTCGGCGATGGCTTCGGCACGCACGTCGACAACGCAATCCGCATCGTCGGCGCGAGCGGCGCACGTGTGCGTACAGACATCTCCGCGACGCTCTTCTTCTCCGAGCCGACAGAGTACGACGGCGGCGAGCTCGTCATCGAAGACACGTACGGAACGCACAGCGTGAAGTTGCCGGCCGGCAACATCGTGCTGTATCCGGCCAGCAGCCTGCACCACGTCAAACCGATCACTCGCGGCCGGCGCGTCGCTTCGTTTTTCTGGATCCAGAGCATGGTGCGGAACGGCGGTCAACGCGCGCTGTTGTTCGATCTGGACAGCGCGATCCGGCGTCTCGGCGCGGATCATCCGTCGCATGCGTCAGTCGTGCAGTTGACCGGCGTCTACCACAATCTCCTGCGCAGCTGGGCCGAAGTCTGATGTCACCGCGCAAAGCTCTGTTCCAGCTTCACTGGATTTTCGGCATCACCGCCGGCGTCGTGCTCGCGCTCGTCGGCGCGACCGGCGCATTGCTGTCGTTCGAGCAGCAGATCGTGGCATCGCTCGCACGCGATAGTCGACAAGTCGAGGCGAAGGGCCGAACGGCCCTCGCGCCGGCGGAGCTGCTTGCGCGAGTTGCAGCCAACGAGCCGCAAAAGCGCATCACAGGGTTGAACATCACTCGCGAGCCGGTCGACACGGCACGCGTAACTTTCGCTCCGCGCGAGCAACGCTACGTCGATCCCTACACCGGCGCGCTCCTGCCGGCCGCATCGGGCGGCGCAGAGACATTCTTTCGCAACGTGCGTCAGCTGCATCGCTGGCTGATGCTCGGCGAGCTGGGCGATCGCGATATCGGGCGTCAGATCGTCGGCGCCAGTACGCTGTTGCTGGTCTTCATGGCATTGACCGGCCTGTATCTGCGCTGGCCGCGTGGTCCCGCCGCACGCCGCTTCAAGACCTGGCTGGTGCCGGACTTCCGGCTCAAGGGCCGCGCGTTCCTCTGGAACCTGCACTCGGTGATCGGGACCTGGGTACTGCCGATCTACCTCGTAATCGCACTCACTGGATTGCAGTGGTCGTACGAGTGGTACCGCAACGGTCTCTACAGCATCGCGGGAGTCGAGCGGCCCGCAGGCGGCGAGGGCGGACCGCGCGAGGGACGCGGCGGCGGACAGAGCGCGGCGCGCGATTCAATCGACATTCCGACCTTCGCTCGCGCGTGGGACACGTTCTCGCACGAGGCAGCGAGATTCTCTTCGGTCAACGTCAACCTCGCGGCGCCTTCCGATCGGCCGTTGGAGTTCCGCTATCTCGACAGTCGACCGAGCCACGAGCGCGCGTTCAACACGCTGGCGATCGACAAGGAGGGCCGCGTGGCGAAGTCGGAACGCTTCCAGGACAAGGAGTTCGCCGCGCAGCTCGTTTCGAGCATCTTCCCGCTGCACTCCGGCAGCTACTTCGGCCTCGCCGGTGTGATCGTCTTTCTCATGGCGAGCCTGGCGATGCCGCTGTTCGCAGTAACCGGCTGGATCATGTATCTCGAACGACGCGCCCCACGACCGCGTCGCGAATCCGTCGCAGCAGCGACCGAAGAAGCCGGCTAGCTTACGCGCTAGCAGCCGCGATCTGGTCGCGGATGCGACGCCAGCCTTCGCTGCGCGCCAGATGATACGGCGCAGGGAAATGCGCCTTCGCGCCGAGCACGTCCGCCGCACGCCATCCCCAACGCGGATCGTCGAGGAACGCGCGCGCGAGCGCGATCATGTCCGCTGAGCCGGCGGCGAGGATCTGCTCGGCCTGCCGCGGATCCGTGATCAGACCGACTGCGCGGGTCAGCGCACCGGTCGCCTGTCGGATCTCGTGCGCGAGTGCCACTTGGTAGCCCGGCGCGGCTGGAACGTGAACCTTCGCGCGAATGCCACCGCTCGAGACGCACACATAAGCGATGCCAAGCTCCTGCGCCGCACGCACGTACGCGATCGACTGGGCAACATCCCAGCCGCCCTCGACCCAATCCGTGCCCGAGATCCGCAGCCCGACCGCAACGTTGCGCGGTACGGCCGCGCGCACGGCACGAATCACGCTGAGCGGGAATCGCAAGCGATTGGCGAGAGGTCCGCCGTACTCGTCGGTGCGCGCATTCACGAGCGGCGACAGGAATTCGTGCAGCAGATAGCCGTGGGCGCTGTGAACTTCGATCACATCGAAGCCGATGCGCACGGCGCGTTGTGCAGCCCGAGCGAACGACTGCACGATCTGCTCGATCTCGCCGGCCGTCAGCGCGTGCGGGACGTGCCAGCCCTCACCGAATGCGACAGCGCTCGACGAGACGGTCTGCCAGGGATCTTCGGTCGCAGCGAGCGGGGCGCCGCCTTCCCACGGCCGATGCGTCGAAGCCTTGCGACCCGCGTGCGCCAGCTGAATTCCGAGGCGCGCCGGCCCGGCGAGACGACGGGCAGCGTGCATTGCCCTTTCTAGCGCTGCTTCGTTGTCGTCGCTGTATAAGCCTAGGCATGCATGGGTGATGCGCCCACGGCGTTCAACAGCCGTAGCTTCGACAACCACCAGGCCCGCACCGGAATACGCGAGTTGCGAGAGATGCTGCAGATGCCAATCGGTCGCGGAGCCGTCACTCGCGCTGTACTGACACATCGGTGCGACGACGAGGCGATTGGGCAACTCGACTTCGCCGAGCGCGATCGGCTCGAACAGGCGGCTGGGCATGAACGCTCCTGAAGGTAACGGCACCGAGAGTATGATCGCGCCCTCGACCCCTCGGAGAAAAGAATTGCCGAGCCGTCTGCCATCGATGCTTCGAGCCTGGCTCGCGATCCTGGCGTTGCATCGCTGGGCGCTAGGCATCGCGACGGCGTCGATCGTCGTCTATGCGCTCGTCGGATTCTTCCTCGTGCCGCACCTGTTGCGCACCAATGCGCAGGAGTATGTGGCGAATGATCTGGGACGCAGCCTCGCTCTCGGCGAGGTGTCGTTCAATCCGTTTACTTTTCGCTTGGCCGTGCACGATGCGGTCTTGTCCGAGAAAGCCGGCGATCCGATCGCCAGCTTCAAGCAGCTCGTCGTCAACGCGGAGCTCGCCTCGATCTGGCAGCGCGCGGTGGTTCTCAAGGAAGTGCAGCTCGACGCGCCCGATGTGAATCTCATCGTCGACCGGGACGCATCGATCAACCTTGCGCGCCTGGCTCCGGCCAAGAGCGAGTCGCAGCCGGAGCCTGCTCCGGCCGCCGCAGACGAGCCCTTACCGCGGATCCGCATCGGCCGACTGGCAGTCAACGATGGCCGAGTGGACTTCGAGGACCGCACCCGGCCCGAGCCCTTCACCGCGACGCTCTCACCGATCCGCTTCGCGCTCGACGACTTTCAGACGGATCTCAATCACGAGAACGCATATCAGTTCGCCGCGCGCTCCAGCGCGGGTGAGACACTCGCGTGGTCGGGCAGCTTCACCGCGCAGCCGCTGGGCTCGCACGGGCAGTTCACGGTAGGGCAATTGCGCGCACAAACTATCGAAAGCTATCTGCAGGGACAGCTGCCGGTTCGGCTGGTCGACGGCACGCTCTCGTTTGCCGGCACGTACCAGCTCTCGCTGCATCCGACGTTGGCGCTCGATGTCGGTTTGCCCGAAGTTTCGTTCGAGAATTTCGCGGCGGCGGAGCAGATCGATGCACAGCCGATCGCAGTCGTGCCCAAGCTGCACGTCGCCGGAGCGCAGTTCTCCTTCGGTCCGCGCTCAGTGCGCGTCGACAAGGTGGATATCGAAGGTGCGCGAGTACGTGCGAGCCGGGAAAGCGACGGGTCCTTGAGCGTCGCGCGTCTCGCGAAAGAGGATTCGAAGAGTGAAGTGGCACCTGAAGCGGCACCTGGTGATGCCACGACTCCTGCCTCGCGCCCACAGTGGAATTGGGCCGTTGGCGAGATTCGGGTCGCGGACGCTGCGTTCGACCTCGAAGATCGCTCGGTGTCACCGGCCGTGCAGTTCAATGTGGCGCCGATCGCAGTCACGCTTGCCGGCTTGAACAGCGAGCAAGGTTCCAAGGTCAACGTAACGGCGGATCTCGGGCTGAGCGGCAAGCCGCTGTTGAAGAGCTCCGGCCAGGTGCAGCTCACACCGTTGACCGCGGCGCTCGCGCTCGATCTGAATGCGTTCGACCTGTCGATGCTGCAGCCGTACGTCTCTCAAGCGACGAACCTGACGCTGCGCTCGGGACAGTTGAGCGTGAAGGGCGACGTCTCAGCAGCAGCGGAGGAGGGCACGCCACCGGCGCTGACCTTCCGCGGTGACGTACAAGTCGCGAATCTGCACACGATCGCCGGTCCGGCGAACGAAGACCTGGTCAAGTGGCGCAACCTCGCACTGAGTGGCATCGATTTCTCGCACAACCCCGATCGAGTCACGATCGACCGTATCGTTGCGCGGCAGCCGTACGCGCGCGTGATCATCCGACAGGATCAGACGTTGAACGTTGCGGCCGCTCTCAAGCGGAACTCGAACGACAAGGCCGAAGGTGAACCGGCCGAGGGTGGACCGCAATCCTCGCCGCCGGCCAAACCGACGCCGATGCGCATCAAGAACATCACGGTTACGGGCGGCTCGGCCTTGTTCGCGGACTATTCGATCACGCCTTCGTTCGCCACCGGCATAGTCGACCTCGAAGGCACGATCACAGGACTCTCGTCGCAGCCTGACTCACGCGCGAAGGTGCAGCTCAAGGGCAAGGTCGATCGGTACGCGCCGGTCGATATCGCGGGCGAGGTCAACCTGCTCTCCGCGGCGGCCTACTCGGACGTTGCGCTCAACTTCCGCAACATGGAGCTGACCACCTTCAATCCGTACTCCGGCAAATTTGCCGGCTACAACATCAGCAAGGGCAAGCTCTCGACCGAGCTGCGCTATCGCATCCAGGACCGCAAGCTCGACGCCCAGCATCACATCGTGGTCGACAACCTGGAGTTCGGCGACAAGACCGACTCGAAGGACGCGGCGCCGATTCCGATCAAGCTGGCGGTTGCGCTGCTCAAGGATGGGCAGGGCGTGATCGATCTGGAGCTGCCGGTCAGCGGCAGCCTCGACGATCCGAAGTTCCGGCTCGCGCCGATCATCTGGAAGGCGCTGCTCGGACTGCTGACGAAGATTGCGACGGCACCATTCGCCGCGCTCGGCGCGTTGTTTGGCGGCGGCGATGAGCTGGCTTACGTGGATTTCCAGCCGGGTTCCGCCGAGCTGCCGGCGGCTCAGCTCGAGCAGCTGGACAAACTCGCGCGAGCGCTGGCCCAACGGCCGCAGCTGCGGCTGGACGTGCCCGTCACCCTGGTGGCCGAGCACGACAGCAAGGCGATCGCCACGACGAATTTGTACGCGCGCGTCCCACCGCTGCCGGACGGCACTGATGAGGCGGCGCTAAGAAAACGACTGACGCAACTGGAGGCGCTCTACAAGACTGCCAACAAGATCGCACCCGAATATCCGGCCGAGACTCAGACGGACAAGAGCATCGACTGGAATGCACGCATCAGCTGGATCGAAGCGCGACTGCTCGAAGGCATGCAGCCGGAGCAGCCGACGCTCGAGGCACTCGGCCGTCAGCGCGCGCAGGCAGTGCAGGCCGCGGTCCTGGCGAACACAGCCGTCGCGCCCGAACGCTTGTTCATCACGACCGAGCGCAGCGCCTCGCTGGCCAAGGACGGCCGAGTGCGAATGGAGATGAAGCTGGAGTAGTCAGCTCCGTTACTGCGACGGCGGCGATGGCGGCGTGCGCGGACCGGACGGCGCATGCTGCGGCAAGGCAGGCGGTGCACCGACCATGCCGCCGGGCAGTGCCTTCGCACGCATCCGCTGATAGGCCGGCCGGGCTTCGATCTTGGTCTTCCATGCAGCGACGTTCGGAAACTGCTTGGCATCGACGATGTTCAGATTGGTCGCAACGTCGAGCGGGAATTTCATCATGATGTCGGCCGCCGAGAACTCGGCGCCACCGAACCAGGGATGCTTGCCGAGAAAGTCTTCGGCGAACTGCACGACCTGCTCGGAATCCACCAGCGGCCAGCGCTCCTTCGGCGGCTGAATGCGCCATACGCGATAGTCCTGGAACAGGCGCGCGGCCAGCGAGCCTTCCGCGTAGTGCATCCAGATCAGGTGATATGGATAGTCGGGGCTGTTGAGCGCCGGCTGCAGCTTGCCGGGCGCGTGACGGTTGAGAATCATCTCGATGATCGCGCCGGATTCCACGATCACCTGGTCGCCGTATTTCACGGTCGGCGCGACCGGCATGCCGGGGTTGATCGACTTGATGGTCGCCATCGAGCCCGCGAGATCGCCGCGCTTGAACTCCAGCTTGTAGGGCATGCCGAGCTCTTCCATCAGCCACACGATGCGCTCGGATCTGCGCCCTTCGAGGTGATAGATCGTGATGTCGGGCAACGGCGTGGGTGCGGCCTGGGCTTGTGTGAGTGTCAGCAATGCGGTCACCAGCAACAGCATGAACGGGCGCTTCATCAGGACTCCCCATGTTCTTTGAATTCGGCGGCGTGCAGCGTAACTCATAACGCCCCTTGTACGGAGTGACGGGCAGAAGAAACTGACTGGAAATGACACCGTGACCAGAGTTCTTCACCTTCTGCTCCTGACGATCGGCAGCACTGTGCTGCAGGTCGGACACGCACAGGAGCCGCCGCCCGAGCCTTCGCGCTTTCGCGATCCCGAGGACGGGAAGTTCGACGTCAGTTCCTTCCTGGAGAAACCCAGGGGCTTCCTGCCGGTGCCGGTCGTCATCACGGAGCCCGCGGTCGGCTACGGCGGCGGCCTCGTGGGAATGTTTCTGCGGCCGCGCAAGCAAGCGGGCGAGCAGGGCTGGGCGCGACCGAATATCTCTGCCCTCGGCGCCATCGGCACGGAGAACGGCACGCGCGCGGCGTTCGCGGGCGATGCGAGCCGCTGGCTCGACGGGCGTCTCAAGACTCTGGCAGCCCTTGGCGCTGCACACATCAATCTCGACTTCTACGGCCTCGGCGCCAACTCCGCGTCGCTCGACGAGGCGATTCGTTACACGCTCGACACGCGCCTGATGTTTCTGCAGGGCACCTGGCAGCTCAAGCCGAAATCGCCCTGGTCGCTGGGGCTGCGCTACATCTATGCGCAGGTCGAGCCGAAGCTGCGCGACGAGCCAGTGATTCCCGGACTCGCCGACCATGTCGACGTCGAGATCTCGGCACCCGCGGCGGTCCTCGAGTTCGACAGTCGCGACAACGTCTTCACGCCGACGCGCGGGATCTTTGCCGAGACCGTGTACCTGATGTCGCGCGAGGACCTTGGCGCGAACGTGGACTTCGAGCGCTTCCAGCAGGTCGTGATGGGCTGGTACCCGATCACGGACGCTGTGACCCTCGGGATGCGCGCCGACTATCAGCGGGCATCCGACGATGCGCCGTTCTTCCTGCGCCCGTATATCGAGTTGCGCGGCGTGCAGGCGATGCGCTACCAGGGCGACGAGATGGCCTCGGCGGAGATCGAAGCGCGCTGGCGATTTCGCGATCGATGGAGCGCCGTCGTCGCCGTCGGCGCGGGCACCGCGCACAGCGACGGCGAGAACTTTTCAGCCACGCAGGACATCGTCAGCGGCGCAGTCGGCGTTCGCTACGAGCTCGCGCGCAAATTCGGTTTGCATGCCGGCCTGGACATCGGCTTCAGCTCCGAGACGACCGCGATCTATTTCCAGGTCGGCAACGCGTGGTTCCGACCCTGACGATCGACGTGCCGGTCAGCGGACTAACGGAACCTGCGACGAGACCCCGACCTGCTGGACCAGGCCGAGACGTCTTTCGACTTGGATTGCGCGCGCCGCGATCGTGCCCGGCACGGCGGTCTGGAACTTCGTCAGCCACTTCAGTCGCAGGTCGTGGACCTTCTGATCGCGCACGAGCAACGCATTGACGTACGCCAGGGCTTCGGCGTCCGACAGGCGCCCGTAGCTCTTCGCGTAGTTCTTCGTCGCCTCGATCTGGCCGTCCACGATCGAAGCCAGCTCCTTCTGGTATTCCTTGTACAGCGGCCAGAATTTCGTGGCCTGATCGGCGTTGAGCGTCAGTGTTTTCGCCATCACGTCCGCCGACTTGGCTTCGAGGTCTTTGCGAAAGTCCTGGACGACTTCCTCAGGCGTGGGCTCTTTGGCCGACGCAGCCGCTGGCGCGTCCGCGGACCATGCAGGGAAGGTACTTGCCAACGCAATGATCGCCATGACGCCGCTCTTCATGGAGTTTCTCCGCAAAACCCAGTGAGATTTCAGTCTAGGGGGCGGTCCCGGACGTGCCATCAGGGTGACGGGCAAGTCTTGCCCGGCGCAAGGGCGTCGAGGCAGCCGGGCAGCGCCACAGCTACTATCGCTATAGTTGACAGGGGCGGCGCGCATCCGCCAATCTACTATCAGGCTAGTAGTTGAGAGAGCGCATGCTCGCGTCGCAGAGATTGCTGTCCGGGGTCGCGCTGTTGGTCGCGGTCGCCACTGGTGTTGTTGCAAAACCCGTCGACGAGCAGGCGCTGCATTCGGTGCTCGTGGAGCGCGTCGATGTGCGCAAGTGGGGTACGGCCATCGCCGTGGGTATCAGTTCGCCGCAGGGACGACAGCTCGTGTCCTACGGCACGCTGAGCGTGCAGGATCGCCGCAAGGTCGACGGCACGACGGTCTTCGAGATCGCGTCGCTGACCAAGGTCTTCACGGCGCTGGTACTCGCGGACATGGCAGCACGCAAGCAGGTGACGCTCGACGCGCCGGTCAGCACGTGCCTCCCATCCGACGTGACCATTCCCAAACACGGAGACAGGCAGATCACATTTCTGGACCTCGCCACGCATACATCCGGTTTGCCGCTGCGACCCAGCAACCTGGCATCGCAGACTGCACTCAACAAGTACGCTGGCTACACGGTCGAGCAGCTCTATCAGAGCCTGGCGACTTTCGAGCTGCCCCGTGATCCAGGGTCTGCGTTCGAATATTCGAACTGGGGTTTCGGGCTCCTGGGGAATGCACTCGGTCATTGCGCGGGGAAGAGCTACGCGGAGTTGCTCGCCGAGCGCGTCACTGGACCGCTTGGCATGCGCGACACGATGTTCGTTCCGAGCGGCGCGCTTCTATCTCGGCTCGCGGCGCCCTACGACAGCAAGCTGCAACCCGTGCCGAATGAGACCACAGGGGCGCTCGACGCCGCCGGCGGGCTGCTTTCGACCGTCGACGACCTGCTGAAGTTCGTCGAACTGTTTCTGGGTCGTGGCCCGCCACCGCTGGTGGCTGCCGGCGCGACGATGCTCGAACCGCGGCGTCCGGGCGACGATCCGGACACTCGAATGGGCCTCGGCTGGCGGGTGACAACTGCTCGCGGCGTCGAGACCTTGTGGAGCAGCGGTCGCGCCGACGGCTATCGGGCGTTCATGGCATTCGATCCTCGTGCACGGGTTGCAGTGGTCGCGCTGACCAATGCCGCAACCAATGTCGGCGTCGACGATATCGGTCGGCACGTGCTGGATCCGACCGTAGCCCTCATTCGGCAGCACCCGCGGATTTCCGTGCCGGCCAATGTGCTGGAGCGCTACGTCGGACGCTATGAATTCGACGATGGCGTCGTCATGAGGGTAGCGAAAGAGGAAGACCACCTGGTCGTGCAGATGACGGGCCAGGGGCCGTCGCCGATTTTCGCCGCCGCGCCGCGCGAGTTCTTTCCCGAAGACATCGAGGCGCAATTCATCTTCGCTGAATCGGGCACGACGCCGACGCAGTCGCTGGTGCTGAATCAGGACGGACAGACCTACAAGGCACAGCGCATCCCGGAGGAGAAGCAGCCATGAGCGTGTCGCTCAGCAATCGCGAAGCCGAAATCATGGCCGTCCTGTGGGAGCAGGGCGCCTCCACCGTTGCCGAGGTGAAGGACAAGCTGGGAGATCCGCTGGCTTACACCACGGTGCTCACGATTCTGCGCAATCTCGAAGCGAAGGAGTACGTCGGTCACGAGCCGGATGGGCGCGCGCATCGCTACTTCGCACGGATCCGGCAGCAGTCTGCACGCAAGAGTGCAATCCGACACCTGGCCGGCAAGCTGTTCCAAGGCTCCGCGGACTTGCTGCTGACGCAGCTCGTTGCAGATCGCAAGCTCAGCGACGATCAGGTGCGCCGCATCCGCGAGATCCTGGATGAGAAGCCGGCGAAGGAGAAAGCATGATTGCCGCGTGGATGGCCTATGCGCTCGTCATCGCTCTGCTCGTGAGCGTCGCTGCATTCGCCGCAGAACGGATTGCAATCCTTCGGCGGCTGCCAGGTCGCTGGATCTGGGTTGCAGCGCTGTTGATGTCGCTGCTCCTGCCGATGCTGTTCGCTTCGCAGCACGCACAGACGAGTGAGCGGCCGGCAGTGGCATTCGTCGCGCTGGCCGCTCGAGACAACCCTCCACTCTATGCGCTGTCGCCGATCGTCTGGGTCGGCGGCGATGCGCCGGTGACTGCAGGACGCGTTGCGCTGGATACATGGCTGCTCATCGGTTGGTCGGCGATGAGCACACTTGCCTTTGCGATGCTGGCGATGGGCTGGATACAGATTCGCGGACGCCTGCGGTCAGCCGTCGATCGCGAAGTGGATAGCGTGACCGTCACGGTCTCGAATGACATCGGGCCCGCTGTCGTGGGCATCCTTCGTCCACGGATCGTCATTCCACAATGGCTGCTGCAACAAGATGTGGCGACACAAAGGATCGTCCTCGAGCACGAGCGCGAGCATTTGCGAGCGCACGACATCCGCGTCCTCGGCGCTGCGCTGCTGGTCGCCGTACTGGTTCCATGGAACCTGCCGATCTGGTGGCAGCTGCGGAAGCTGCGCTTTGCGATGGAAGTCGACTGCGATGCTCGCGTTCTGCGCAGAGGACGATCGCGATCGACATACTCGGCAGTGCTCCTGAATGTCGCCACGCACCTGGTGCCGTTGCGCGCGGCTGCGGCAGGCCTTGCCGAATCCGGGTCGTCGCTCGAGAAACGTATTCGCATCATGCACGCGCCGATACGTACGCGGTGGCGCGCCCTGGCGACGTTGCTGGGAACGTGCAGCGTTGCGCTCATCGCCGTCGCGGCGAACGTGAGCGCGCCGCCCGCGCCGTCAGTGTTGGCTGGTGAGTCCGACAACGGATTGCCACTGTTGCCAACACCCGTGATGGATTGGAAAGCGGATCAAGCGCTGCTCGCGCGCGCCGTCGGTCACTTCTATCCGCAACTGCTCTCGACTCGTCTGGACGGTCACCCGTACGTGTGGGCCGTCGTCAACGAGCGCGGCGAGGTCTCGCAGATCGATATGACCGTGCGCCCAACATGGGACCGAGAGTACGACTTCGCCCGCAACTGGCAGGCGTTCATGGATCGCGCAGGCGTGGTCGAGTCCGAAGTGCGCCAGCAGCTCGTCATGCAGATCCCGATCGGACCGAACTACTCAGCGGTTGCCTGGGTGATGCAGCCCGGCGCGTTGGCTCAGGATCCCGCGGCACCGCCATTCACGGTCGCTCCCAGACAAGCCCAGGCAATGGAGGCGCGCATGCTCGCCACCGTGGAGGCGCAGCGCCGCGTGATCGAACATTTCGATGCCGCGGCGTTGAGCGAAGGCGTGCCGAAGGGACAGGAGCTGTGGTTCCTCATCGATGCTGAGGGGAAGGTGCTGCAATCAGGCCGACGCACGACGATCACCGATCCGCAGACGGCACGGCTGGCGATGAAGCAGATGTTCCCCGACCTCAGCGTCGGCTACGTCACGAGAGGAACCGTCGTGAAGGACACGACGGGAAAACGCGTTCCGGTGAGCTGGCAGTGGCTCGAGAAATGAGCGCCCGCCTCGCGCCGTAAGGCATTTGGGCGATTGAATGCCTGTCGCAACGGGCGTCTGATCCATTCAAAGTCGCGCCAGCTGCGCGGGATGGATCATCATGCGTCGAGCGGCACCGTTGTTCCTCGTTGCTCTCGCAACGAGCCCGCTTGCACAGGCAGGCCACTGCTACGGCAGGCTGTCCGCGGATGGCCAGCCCGTCCCCAATGCAAATCTGACGCTGACCTGCGGCGGTGAAGTCGTGCGAGGCACCACGGACGGAGCCGGCATCTATCGCCTGTTTGCCGCGACGACGGGTGCATGCATCTTACAGGTCGATGGCGGCGGCTGGTCGGCTAGCGCGCCGATCAACTCGTACGACAGTCCCGCTTCCAACGACTTCAATGTCGTGCGCCAGGGCGGCAGCGTCGTGCTCGTGAAGGGATGACCGTGTCGCTGGCCGTTCCCGTATCGACAACCGCAGCCGCGGCTCAGGAAGCGCCGCCGAAGCCGAAAGTGCGCGACGCCTGGGACAAGGTGGCGATCCTGCTGGATCCGATCGGCAAGATCCTCGCGGCGGTCATCGTCGTGCTGATAGGCATCTACGGCAACCGGGCGCTGCAGACGGATCAGAAGCGACGCGCTTACGTGGAGCTGTTGAGCAGGCGCGAAGAGTCCGACGGCAACCTCCGCAAGGACATGTTCAGCAAGGTCATCGAAGTCTTCATCGGCAAGAACCAGACGGACCTGGACGCTCGCATCCTCAACCTCGAGCTGCTCGCGTACAACTTCCACGAGTCGATCGACTTCGCGCCGCTCCTCAAGCAGGTCTACGAACAGACGTGGACCGGCGACAATCCGCAGACCTACAGCAAGCAGCGCAAGCGGCTGCGGACTCTGGCAGGCGAGATCGTGCATCGCCAGCTCGTTGCCTTGAGCTACAACGACTGCTCGATCTCGGTGAACATCACGTTCGACGAGCTCAAGAAGCAGGGCGTCAAGCCGGAGTACATCAAGAAGCGATGCCCGGCGCGACCGGGTCTGCCGGCGCGCGAATTCAGCATCGACTTCATGACCAATCCGGTCGTCAACGACATCCGGCGCGAGACGGCCGTCGACATCGTGATGCGGGTGCAGGCACTCGAGCCGATGCAGTCCGGCGCGCCGCAGCAGCAGGAGCGGCCCTACGAGTTCACCGTTGGACCGTTCGACTTTCCGCTGATCGACAACGTGCGGCTGAGCGATCGGGGCCGCGCGGCGCTCGCGATGACCAGAGTCGACGACAGCGGCGCGACGATCGTCTTCTCGTACTTCCCGGACACGAGGACGAGCCTGCGCGACAAGCCATTCCAGGACGAAGTGATGAGGACGCTGGACATGCAGTGACGCACTGTCCGGCGAGGTGACCATGAACGCGCGAATCTGGATATGCGGAACGATTGCAGCGGTGTGCTGGTTTCTCGGCTCCTCGGTGCCTGCAGCAGCGCCGGCTCCGGCGGGCGTAACTCCAGCGACACCAGCCACGGGCAATCACAACGAGCTCATCGTGCTCGTGCTGACCAAGAACACGGATGGCGATGAGGCCCCGGTGAATGAAGCCAGCGTGACGCTCTTCGTCGGCGAGGACGCTAAGCAGCGCGTGACGGAGACAGACGGTAAGGCGACGTTTCCGATGCCCGACGGTGCGCAGGTCACGCTGCGGGTCGTCGCCGCGAACCTGAAGACGCAGCAGGAAATCCTTTCGCTGCACGATACGGGCGCAGAACCGCACAAGGTGCTCATGGAGAAGCAGACCGCGGATCTTGCGGACGACTAGCGGTTTGCCCGCAGCAGCTATAGATCGATGCATCCGGGGCTGACTACGCTCCGGACGTGCAACCGAAGCAGTCCAGCGTAGAGCAGGCCACGCTCAAGTTTTCGATCGCCTTGACGGTCGTCCTGGGCGTGGTCGGTGTCGCGAGCGGACTTGCCACCAGCTCGCAGGCGATCATCTTCGACGGCATGTACAGCTTCGTCGATGTCATACCGACCATCGCTTCGCTGATCGTGGTGAAGCTCATCGCCCACGGATCGAGCCACCGGTTCCAGTATGGATACTGGCACCTCGAGCCGCTGGTGGCGCTGCTCCGTGACAGCATCCTGGTCGTCGCCTGCATTTACGCTGCCGTCGATGCAGTGAACGGTCTCGTCAGCGGCGGTAGCGACGTGTCGTATGGAATGGCTGCGGTCTGGGCCGGGGCGCTGAGCATCATCGGCATTGCGATGACGTTGTTCCTGGCGCGGCGGGCGAGGGCGCTGCAGTCGCCGATGCTCGAGATCGATTCACGCAGCTGGCTGGTGAGTGCCAGCCTGAGCCTGGCGCTCCTCATCGGCTTTGCGATTGCACTGGGCCTGCAGGGCACTCGCTTCCAGGCGTGGGTTCCCTATCTGGATGCAATTGCGTTGCTGGTCATGGCGCTCGCAATGTTGCCGGTGCCGCTGATCGGGTTGTGGCGCTCGCTGAGCGACGTGCTGCAGGTGGCGCCGAACGAGCTCGATTCTCAGGTGCATTCGGTCATGGACAGCATCGTGAGCGAGCGTGCCTTCGTCGACTATTCGAGCTACATCGCGAAGGTCGGGCGTGCGCGCTTCGTAGAGATCCACGTGCTGGTGGCGCCGGATTCGCGCATCGATACCGCGGCGGCTGATTCGATTCGACGCGACATTGCAAAGCGCTTGAATGCCGCCTGGCCCAACTTCTGGCTCACGGTCGATTTCACTGCCGATCCCTCGTGGCTCTGAAGTCACGGCCTGCTGTGCGAGATCAACGCCGTGCGTTGCGACACGCCCCCAAACTAACGTAGATTCCTGCGCTCGCAGCACCTTCGCTGTCAACCAGCCGGATCTGCCATGGCCCTGAAATTCGAGAAGAACACGGAAGCCTTCCTCGCGGTTCTGGCGGCCGTGCTTGGCGCCGACAATGTCGGCAGCCTCGAAGAGCGCGATGTGCTCTACAAGAAAGTGAAAGCGATTCCGCTGTTCGGCAATCCGAGCATGGCGGAGTTCTCGAAGCTGCTCGGCAAGGTGACGGATAGCGTTTATTCCGAGCTGCCCACGAAGGATGGTGCGATCTCGGCTGCGGGTGTCGACACGCTGCTCGCAGAAGCCAAGAAGGCGTTGAGTCCCGATCTGCGCAGGACGCTGGTCGCGACCGCCGGCGATCTGATCGATGCCGACGGCGCAGATGAAGAAGAAGAGGCGCTCGTCGAGAAGATCCGCCGCGCGCTGGGTTGAGGCTCACTAACTGCGGATTAAAAAGAGCCTCGATATCCTGATATCTGGATTTGTCATAATATACATTATGCGTACTTAGAGCTGCAGTCCAGGCCAAGCCTCTACAGCGTATTTCCGCCCGAAACCGCCGCTCCGCCCGCACCTCTCAATCCATATCGAAGCCCGCCGACAGCTCGGCCTTCGTGTACACGCGGAACGCGATCAGCGTCTGTGTGCCGATGATTCCCTTGAGCTTCCTCATGCGATTGCTGATCACATCGGCGAGCTCATCGTTCTCGCGCACGCGTACCAGTGCCACCAGGTCGTACTGGCCGGCGACCGAAAACACTTCGGCGACACCTGGCAGCTCTGCGAGCTGCTCGGCCAGCTCGTTGATGAGGCTGGTTTCGGCATTGATCAGCACCACAGCATTCACACCAGTCATGGCACAGCTCCCGGCATCCAGGCCCAACGCACGCAAAATGCCGTGGAAGCCTGCTTGCCTTTCGAAGTTGCAGGAGTATATTCCGGCTCTAGGCGCTTGAGCGGCCGTAAGAAAAGCAGCCAAGCGAAGTTAAAGTAAATTCTCAGCATTAGCAGTCGTCATCGGCTGACCGGGTGGTCCCCGCGCAGCGTAGTCGGCTCACTGACCCAATCGCGGGGGTAAGTTGCATGAGCAGCGCCTGGGAGCATTTTTTCGCCGCCACATCGATGCTGGCGTCGAATGGACCCATCAAGCATCGCCTCGTCGAAGCGTATCGAGTGCATCTCGCCACGCTCGACGCAGACGAAGTGCCGAAAGAGATTCGCGAGGAGTTCTGCTCCCTGTCGAGTTGCATGTCGAGCGTGTCGCCGCTGCGCGGCGAGAGCGCGGTGCAGGCAACCGTGCGCAAGATGTCCGACAACGAAGCAAGCGGCGTTGCCATGCGCATCGTCGACATGCTGGGTATCATCGCGCGCAATCAGAGCGCGGCGCGTCCGAAGCTGCGCGCTGTCGGCGAAGACTGATCAATCCAGTTTGAAATCTATTGTGTCCCAGCGCGTCGTGTCCTCGTGACGCGCCTGGCGACGGATCGCGTCCGCGATCGACCGCTCGTTCCACTCGACGATCTCGTCGGCCAGCGCTTCCAGCTGCACCGGCATCTTCTCCTTCACGCCGAACGCCTCGAGCACGACCACCGGCTTGTCCATTCCCTTGGCGCAGTTGAGCGTGAAATCGAGCCACTCGCGGTGCGCGCCGTACTGCCCCGACGGCACGATGACCACTTCGGCCAGCGCGATCTGCCGACGCAGCTCTTCCCGTAGCTTCTCGCGCTCGCCCGTGCCGCGCTGCTCGGGATCGCTGCAATTGCGATAGAAGAAATTCTTCGAGCTTTCCAGGTACTCGAACACGCGGTGATAGTCGTCGGACGGCTCGAAAGCGTGGCTGACGAACACGCGCACCGGATTCTGCTGAGAAATACTCACCTGACTCGCTCCTCCACAGGCCCGGATTGTACGCGAGATGCCCGCGGGCAGGTCGGTAAACCCCTAGTCGCGAACCCTGCACGCTCGGCCGTGTGCCGGGTGCGATAGAATGCCGCGCTGCGTTTTGCTGCTTGCGATTGCTCCAGTTTCACGATGCGTTTCGTCTTGTACAACATCCGGTACGCCACCGGTACGGGCCCCGCGTTTCATCTGCCGGTGCCGGGCGCGGGCTATCTGCGCAGCAACTCGCGCGTCCTCGATCGCATCACGCAGTACCTCAAATCGCTGAATCCCGACCTGGTCGGGCTCATCGAGATCGACACCGGCTCGATTCGCTCGGGCCTGGTGAATCAGGCGCAGCAGATCGCCGACTCGCTCGGTCACTACTCCACTTACGAGTGCAAGTACGGCACGACCTCCATCAATCAGATGGTGCCGATCGTGCGCAAGCAGGCGAATGCTTTTCTCGCCGCGCCGCGCGTCGAAGGCGAGCGCTTCCACTACTTCGAGACCGGCATCAAGCGCCTGATCATCGAGCTGGAGCTGGAAGACGTCGCGGTGTTCCTCGTGCACCTGTCGCTGAAGTTCCGCCACCGCCACGACCAGCTGCGCCACCTGCACGAGCTGGTGAAGCGCGCCAGCAAGCCGGTCATCGTCGCGGGCGACTTCAACACCTTCTGGGGCGACCACGAGATCTTCCTGTTCATGGAAGCGTCGGGGCTGAAGAGCGCCAACCGGCTGGGGCTGCCGTCCTATCCGAGCCGCAACCCGCGCAAAGAGCTCGATTTCGTGCTCTACTCGAACGGCATCGAGGTCACGCAATTCGACGTGCCCGATGTGCGTTTCTCGGACCACCGGCCCTTGATCTGCGATTTCCAGGTGCGCCGCGCGCCGACATGAACAAAAACGTGACCCACTGGCGGGGCGAGATCGATGCGGATCGCGTGGCCTGGCTCGCTCTGGACAAGGCCGGCGCCTCGGCCAACAGCCTGTCGCACGAGGTCATGGAAGAGCTGGACGCCATGCTCACCGAGCTCGCGCAAGCGCAGCCCAAGGCGATGATCGTCACCTCGGCGAAGCGCGGCTTCATCGCCGGCGCGGACATCAAGGAATTCGTCGGCATTCGCACCCCGGACCAGGCGTACGAGCTGATTCGCCAGGGGCAGCAGGTGCTCGACAAGATCGCCGCTCTGCCCTGCCCCACGATTGCCGCGATCAACGGCTTCGCGCTCGGCGGCGGCCTCGAAGTCGCTCTCGCCTGCCGCTACCGCGTGCTGGTCGACGACCCGGCAGTGACGCTCGGCTTTCCCGAAGTGCAGCTCGGCGTACATCCGGGTTTCGGCGGCACAGTGCGCGCTGTGCACCTTGCCGGCCCGATCGCTGCGATGGACCTGATGCTGACCGGCCGCACGATCCGTCCGAAGCAGGCGTTCGCGATGGGCCTGGTCGATCGCCTCGCGCCGGTCGAGCAACTCGACAAGATGGCGAAGCAGATCGCGCTGAGCCCGCCGGCGCCTCGCAGCCCCAAGTTCATGCACCGCCTGCTCAACTCTGCGCTGGTGCGACCGATCCTCGCCGGCCAGATGCGCTCGCAGGTGGCCCGCCGCGCGCGGCCCGACCACTACCCTGCCCCATACGCGCTGATCGAGCTCTGGCAGCGTTACGGCGCGAAGGGCGAGCGCGCCTACGAAGCGGAAGCGCGCTCGATGGCGCAGCTCCTGTGCACGCCGACTTCGCGCAATCTCGTGCGTGTGTTCTTTCTGCAGGACCGGCTCAAGTCGGCTGCGAAGTCCGGCGGCGAGCCCGCCAGGCACGTGCACGTCATCGGCGCAGGCGTGATGGGCGGCGACATCGCAACCTGGTGCGCGACGCGTGGCCTCACCGTCACGCTCCAGGATCGCGCCGAGCAATACGTCGCGCCCGCCATCGAGCGTGCCCGCAAGTTCCTCGAGAAGCGCTACCCGGACCAAGCGAAGCGCGACGAGACCCTGGCCCGATTGCAGCCCGACGTCGAAGGTCACGGCGTAGCGAAGGCGGACATCGTCATCGAAGCGATCTTCGAGGACTTGAATGCCAAGCGCGAGCTGTTCGCCAAGCTCGAGCCCAAGCTGAAGCCGCTCGCAGTGCTCGCCACGAACACGTCGAGCATCGTGCTGGAGCAGCTCGCGCAGAATCTCGCCGCGCCCGAGCGGCTGATCGGGCTGCACTTCTTCAATCCCGTGGCACGCATGCCGTTGGTCGAGGTCATCCACGCCGAGCGCACGCAGCCGCGCAACGTGCATGCCGGCCTCGCCTTCGCACGACAGATCGACAAGCTCGCGATCGCCTGCCGCAGCTCGCCCGGTTTCCTTGTCAATCGCGTGCTCATGCCGTACCTGAGCGAGGCCGTGCGGGCTGCGGAAGAAGGCATTCCGCTCGCGCTGATCGATCGCGCGGCCGAGGACTTCGGCATGCCGATGGGCCCGATCGAGCTCGCCGACGTCGTCGGCCTCGACGTCGTCATGAGCGTCGGCAAAGTGTTCTTCCAGTCCGGCGCCCAGGTGCCGCACGTGCTGTCGATCCGCTACGAGCAGAAGAAGTTCGGCAAGAAGAGCGGCGAAGGTTTCTACGTGTGGCGCGACGACAAGCCGCAGAAGCCGCCTACTGCCGCGCCGGCGCCGCCCGATCTGCAGGACCGCTTGCTGCTGCCGTTGATCAACGAGGCAGTCGCCGTGCTTCGCGAGCACCTCGTCGAGGATGCGGATCTGATCGATGCCGGAGTGATTTTCGGCGCGGGCTTCGCGCCGTTCCGCGGCGGTCCGATCCAATACGCACGCACACGCGGCGTCGACGAGATCCTCGCGCGGCTCGAAGAGCTGCGCACTGTTCACGGCGAGCGTTTCGCGCCGGACGCAGGCTGGCAATTACTGCGGTAAATCGCGCGCCCGGCCGACCCTGGCGTCCGAAATGCCTGTGCTACCATCCCGCGCATGGAGAGCAAGCCGCTCGAACTTGGACTGCTTCGTTCGTTTTCACCGCTCGATGGATTGAAATCTGAAAACCTGCACGCGCTCGCGCGCAAGACGGTGTTGCATTCGTTGGCGCAGGCCCGGCACCTGTTCAAAGAAGGCGACAACGACAAGCGAACCTACTATGTCGTGAGCGGCGTGCTCGAGCTCCTGCACGAGGGCCGATCGGTTCTCATCATTCGCGGCGGCTCTCCCGAGGCACGCAACCCGGTCGCGCCGGGCAATCCGCGCCGCTACACCGCGCGCGTCGTTTCGGAGCGCATGGAGTACGTCGCCATCGACAGCGACACGCTCGACATGATGCTCACCTGGGACCAGACCGGTTCCTACGAAGTGAACGAGCTGAAGGGCGTCGGCGAGGAAGCTCCGAGCACCGACGACTGGATGACCAACCTGCTGCAGACGAAGGCCTTCCACAAGATTCCGCCGGCGAACATCCAGGCGATCTTCATGCGCATGCAGCGCGTCGACTTCAAACCGGGCGAAGTCGTCATCAAGCAGGGCGACGAAGGCGACTTCTTCTACGTCATCGTCAAAGGCCGCTGCGCGGTCACGCGCGAGACGCCGCTCAATCGCGAAGGCATCAAGCTCGCCGAGCTCGGCATCGGCGACACGTTCGGCGAGGAAGCTCTGATCTCGGACGCGAAGCGCAACGCGAGCGTGACGATGATCGCCGAGGGCACGTTGATGCGGCTCGCGAAGCAGGACTTCCGCACGCTGCTGAACGAGCCGATGCTCGAATGGGTGGACATGGACGAGGCCCGCACGCTGGTCGCGGAAGGCGCCAAGTGGCTCGACGTGCGCCTGCCGAGCGAGTTCGACAATTACAAGATGGAGGGCGCACTCAACCTGCCGCTGTACTTCATCCGCCTCAAGCTGAAGACGCTGGAACGCGACGTGCACTACATCGTGTGCTGCGACACCGGCCGACGCAGCTCCGCCGGCTGCTACATCCTCTCGGAGCGCGGCTTCCGCGCGTCCGTGTTGAAGGGCGGCCTCATGGCTTACCGCGACAAATAGGCTGCAACCGATAGGTCTGCGCGCGCGTCCCAATCCGCGTGAGATTCCTGCCCCTCATCTGGTCCGGCATCTGGCGTAAACCCGGACGCAGCGTACTGATTTTTCTCCAGGTCAGCGTAGCTTTTGCACTCTTCGGAGTGCTGCAGGGAATGAAGACGGGCGTCGATCAGCTCATCGAGCGGGCGCGCGCCGATCTGCTGCTGGTCCACGGCAGCCTCAGCCTCATCGATCCGCTGCCCTTGGGGTTGCTCGAGCGCATCAGGTCGGTGCCCGGGGTCAAGGCCGTCGTGCCGGTGGAATTGTTCGGCGGCATCTATCAGAAGCCGGATCAGCAGATCGGTATCGTTGCGATCCGGCCGGACGAGGAATGGCTCTCCGCCTTTACTTACACGGTGGCGCCAGCTCAGGCGACCGCATTCAAGCAGAACCGCACGGGCACGCTCATCAGACAATCCCTGGCGGACAAGTACGGCTGGAAGATCGGCGATCGCATTCCTCTCATCACCAATACGGCGCAGCGGGATGGCTCGACGACCTGGACGTTCGAGATCGTCGGCACCTACACGGATACCGACGTCGCCGGCGGGAGCGACGTGATCCTGATCCAATACGACTACTTCGACGAGGCGCGGGCGCTCAACCAGGGAGCGGTCAGTCACTTCAACGCGTCCATCGTCGACCCGCACCAGGCGACGAATATCGCCGATGCGATCGACCGGCAGTTCGCGAACTCCACTCACTCCACGCGCACGGAATCGTTGCGCGAGCTGGCGCAGATGCAACTGCAATCCATCGGCGACCTGAATTTCCTGATCCGCGCCGTGGTGAGCGCAGTGCTGGTCGCGCTGTTCTTCGCGACGAGCACGATGCTGATGCAATCGGTCCGCGAGCGCACGCCGGAGCTTGCGGTCCTCAAGACGCTCGGCTTTGCCGACAGCGCCCTGTTCCTCTTCATCGTCGCGGAGGCCGCGTTCGTGTGCGTCCTCGCCGCAGGGTTCGGGCTGGTCCTCGCGTTGCTGGCGTTCCCGTTTGCGGGGAGATTCGTGCCGGGACTGTCGATGCCCGCGCCGGTAGTGGCGATCGGCTTGGGCTGTGCCGCACTGGTCGCGCTGGTCAGCGCGTCGGCGCCCGCGATCCGCGCCGCCCGCTTGAACATCGTTGCTGCATTGGGCAGCCGGTAGCCGGCCATGAGATTTCTGCGCGAGCTGTTCGCCCTCCTCTTCGTCAATCTCTCCGGCATCGCGCAGCGGATCGGCTCGGCACTCACGATCGTCGTGGGCGTGACCTGCGCTGTCGGCGTACTGGTCTCGATGCTCGCGATGGGCAGCGGCGCTCGCGAGCAGCAGCTCGCCAACGTTCGCCCCGATCGCGTCGTTCTCACGACCCGCGGGACCGTGCAAGGTCAGGGCAGCATCACCAAGCAGGAAGCTGCTGTGATTCTCGGCTTGCCCGGAATCCGCAAGGACGCGAAGGGCGAGCCGATCGTCGTCTTCCAGGCGATGGTCCCGATCGAGGGCCGCCGGCGGCCCAGCGGCAAGCGCATCTACTTTCCGCTCGTGGGCACGACTTCGAAGCTCGCCGAGCTGACACCGGACCTGCGCTTCACCGCCGGCCGGTCTTTCCAGCCGGGCTTGCACGAGCTCGCTGCGAGCAATGCCTGCCGCCGGCAATTCACCGGGTTCGAGGTCGGCGATCGACGCCTCCTTCGCGGCAGCGACTGGACTGTCGTCGGCCTCTTCGACGAAGGACACGCGCAGAATTGCGTCGTGCATGCGGATGCGGAGACGGTGATGAGCGCACTGAGCCGCACCACGTATTCGTCGGCCACGCTGCTGCTGCAGTCACCTGCGGATTACGCAACGCTGCGCGCCGCCGTCACCAACAATCCCGCCTTGCGGCTCGACGTGCAGCACGAAAAGGATGCTATCGAGACTGCATTCAAGCCGGTGAACTCGATCCTCAACTTCGTGAGCTTCTTCGTGGGCACGATCATGGCGATCGGTGCGACGCTCGGCGCGGTCAATTCCTTGTATGCGATCGTCGACTCGCGGCAACGAGAGATCGGCACGCTGCGGGCCATCGGATTCAGCCCGGTAGCAGTAGTGCTGGCGGTGCTGCTGGAGTCTGTGTTACTCGCTCTGCCCGGAGCGTTACTCGGCAGCGCACTCGCGTGGTTGCTATTCAATGGACTCGCGGCGAGTCCCTTCGGCTACAGCTTCGAGCTTTCGGTCACGCTGTCGCTCGCCATTCTCGGCGTCGAATGGGCACTGGCGATGGGATTGCTGGGAGGCCTGCTGCCCGCGTTGCGAGCTGCGCGGATGCCCGTGGTCCAGGCGCTCCGGGCGATTTGAACGCGCAGACGTGCGTTACATCGTGTGCGTCGGCTTGTCGCCGCCGAGAGCACCGGCCAGGTAGCTCTCGATCTTTCTCTGCGTGTTGCCGCGATCCTGCTCGCTGAACTGCACGCCGATGCCGGCGGTGCGCTTGCCCTGTGCGCCCTTCGGCGTCATCCAGATCACACGCCCTGCGACCGGCAGCTTCTCGTCCTCGCCCATCAGGTTGAGGAGCATGAACACTTCGTCGCCGAGCCGGTAATTGCTGTTCGTGGGAATGAACAAGCCGCCGTTCTTCACGAACGGCATGTACGCCAGATACAAGGCGCTCTTGTCCTTGATCGTGAGCGTCAGCAAACCGGGCTTGCTGCTGGGCTGGCGCATGACCATTCGTTCTCAGGCTCTCTTGCGATTCAGTTCGAACACTTCGACTAGCGCGATCAACAAAGACTCGACAGCCAGCTCGCGCTGAAGCGCGGTGCGGACCAGTTGCGATTTCAAGGCCCGCGCGCGATCCACCAGGCTGTAAACGCCGCTTATGTTCAACGGCTTGGGCGCGCTTGGCAAGTGCGTAGAGCGCCCAGGGAACGTGATCAGGTCGGCACTTCCGGCAAGAGCCCCGCGGGCCAGCGAGCTGAGCCATAGGTCGAGCCAGGTCAGGCGCTCGCCCAGAGCATCTTTTTCCCACTCGGTGGCGATCTGGGTCAGATCCGCTTGACCGGCGAGGAGCGCGCCGAGCGACTTCTGCATGTGCTCGTTGAGCGTGTCGAATCGGCCATCCGCGTAGGCCAGCGCGCGCAACGGCGCGCCGCCTGCGAAATCGAGCAACGCAGATTCGACAGCGCGTCCGCTCTTCGCGCGCAACCAGGCGATCGCCTCCTCTCGCGATGGCCGCGCGATCGTCACCTTCTGGCAGCGACTGCGAACCGTCGGCAGCAACATCGAAGCTTGCGACGCGATCAAGATGAGCAGGCTGCGTGCCGACGGCTCTTCGAGCGTCTTGAGCACGCTGTTCGCGGCGCTCGGGGTCATCAGGTGCGCCGGATCGACGATCGCGACCTTGTATCCCTGGCGATAGCTGGTCTTCGTCAAACGTTCCGTGGCCGCGCGCACCTGGTCGATCGAGATCTGCTGCTTGTCCTCTTCCGGCATGACCAGCACGAGGTCAGGATGCGAGCCGGCAGCGAACAACGCGCAGCTCGGGCACTCGCCGCAACACCTCAACGTCGATCCAGCCGACTTGTCGCACAGGACCGCACAGGCGAGCCACGCAGCGAACGACTGCTTGCCCACGCCCTCCGCGCCTTGCAACAACAATGCGTGCGAGAGGCGGTTCGCCGCCCATGCCTTGCGGAGCTGTGCAGCGGCATCCTCGTGCCACGGCAGCAGCTGCGGGACTGATCGTTCGCTGGTCTCCGTCATGGCCGCATGAACAACCGAATCTCTACTTCGGCCCTGATCGCGTGCTGGACGCTCTCGCGATCGGCAGTGGCATCGATGACCGCAAAGCGTCCCGGTTGGCTGCGTGCCCGCTCCAGATAGCTGTTGCGCACGCGCTCGAAGAATTCCCGCCGCTCCTGCTCGAAGCGGTCGCTCGTGCCGCTCTCGGCATCGCGGGCTGCCGCGCGTGCACGACCGATCTCGATCGGCGCATCGAGCAGCAGCGTCAAGTCCGGGCGCAGCTCTTCCTGCACGAAGCGTTCGAGATTGGCGATCTCCTCGCGTCGCACGCCGCGGCCGTCGCCTTGGTACGCGTAGGTCGCATCCGTGAAGCGATCGCATACCACCCATGCGCCGCGCTCCAGCGCCGGACGGATGAGATTCTCGATATGGGTCGCCCGTGCCGCGAACATCAGCAGCAGCTCGCAGGTCATGGGCATCGGCTCGTCCGTCGGCGTGAGCAGGAGCTCGCGAATCTGTTCGGCGCGCGGCGTACCGCCCGGCTCGCGCGTCACGATGACCTCCAGCCCGCGCTCGACCAGCGAGTCGCGCAAGGCGGCGATCTGCGTCGTCTTGCCGACGCCTTCGCTGCCCTCGATGGTGATGAACTTTCCGCGATTCATCGTCGACGCAACTCCCGCAGGTATCGCCTCACGGCCAGGTTGTGCTCGGTGAGCGTCTTGGAGAAGTAGTGGCTGCCATCCCCCGCGCCCGTGGCCACGAAGAATAGCGCGCCCGACACGTCGGGTTGAACTGCGGCGTGCAACGATTCCAGGCTCGGCATCGCAATGGGTGTCGGCGGCAGCCCCGGCCGCGTGTACGTGTTGTAGGGCGTGTCGCGCGACAGGTCGACTCGGCGGATATTGCCGTCGTAGCTCTGACCCATCCCGTAGATCACAGTCGGGTCCGTCTGCAAGCGCATTCCGCGCCGCAGCCGCTCCACGAACACGCCCGCGATCTGTGCGCGCTCCTTTTCCAGGGCCGTCTCCTTTTCGACGATCGAGGCAAGGATCAGCGCTTCATAAGAGCTGGCCAGCGGCAGGTCCGATGCTCGCTGGGCCCAGGCCTTTGCCAATTCGTCCTTCATGCGCCGATGCGCAATCGCGAGCACCTCGATGTCAGTCGTGCCGCGCGGGAATCGATACGTGTCCGGGAAGAACTGCCCTTCCGGATGCAGCTCCGGCTCGCCCAACGCCCGCATGATGTCCGCGTCGGTGCGATTGGCGTTCTCGTTGTTCACGGCGTCGCTCGCGACCAGCACGTTGCGCACGTCCGCGAACGTCGAGCCTTCGATGAAAGTGATGCTGTGGAGCAGAACCTGCCCGGAGCTGAGCAGCGCGAGCAAGCCGCGCGGCGTCAAGCCCGGTTGCAGCTCGTACTCCCCTGCTTTCAGTGCACTGTCGCTGCGAGTAATACGCGACCACACGACCCACACCTGCGGCTGATCCAGCAGCCCGCGTGCGTGCAAAGCAGACGCAACGCCGCGCGTGCTGGCGCCCCGCGGTACTTCGAATGTCGTCGGCTGCTGCAGTCCGGCGATCGGTGTCTGCAGCCATTTGTTGCTCCACCACGCGAGCGCCGCGCCACCCGCGATGCCCAGGACCAGTAGCAGCACCAGGACTTGCAACAACCGTCGCATCAGAAATCCAGCGCCCGTCGCAACCGGTCGGCGACTGCTGTGTCGGTCCAGCGCTGTGCCCCGAGCTGGCCGATCGAGCGGATGCCGCGCACCGAGTTGGTAATGAAGACCTCGCTCGCCGTCTCCACATCGTGCGGCCACAGCGGCTCTTCACTCACTGCGATTTCCAACTCTCTGGCCAGTCGCAGCACTTCGGCGCGCATGACGCCGAGTACGCCACAGAACCGCAAATCCGGCGTGACCAGCGTACCGGACCGCACCAGAAACACGTTGTTCGCGGTGCCGCTCACCAGCTCGCCTTCCGTGTCGAGCATCAAGCCGTCGACGATACTTTCGTCGTGCCACTCTGCCTGGGCCAGCACCTGTTCGAGACGATTGAGATGCTTGATGCCGGCCAGGCGCGCATTGCGCCCGAGCCGCGTCTCGCACCACCGCAGCGCAAGTCCGGGGCCCGCGGACTGCGGCGGCGCCGGATACAGAGCCACGATGCGTGTGGTCTTGCTCCGGGACGACGGTCGGTAGCTGCGTGGACCGATGCCACGCGATACCACGATCTTGAGCACTGCCCGTTCCGCCGATCCGCTGAGCCGCTGCACGTCCGAGCGCAACACTGCCGGGTCGGGCGGCACGATGCCGAGACGTTCGCAGCCAAGCGCCAGGCGGCGCAGATGCTGCTCGAGAAATCGCACGCGGCCATTCACGAGCAACGCCGTCTCGAACAAGCCGTCGCCGTAATGCAGACCGCGATCCTCCACAGCGATCGCCTGCAGCGGATCCGTCGGGCTGATGCCGTTGATGAGCACAGCCGCTGTCATGCCTCGACACCCAACGCACGCAGCACACCGCGCGCCTTTGCACGTGTCTCCTCGAGCTCACGCTCCCCGATCGAGTCGGCGACGATGCCGGCGCCGGCGCGCAAGCTCAGGGCACGGCCGTCGAGCTGCAGCGAGCGAATCAGGATATTCATGTCCATGCTGCCATCGCGATTCAGATACCCCAGCGACCCGGTGTAGGCGCCGCGCGGTGCGCCTTCCAGCTCCGCGATGATCTCCATGCAACGGATCTTCGGGCAACCGGTGATCGTGCCACCCGGAAACACCGCCGCCAGCACATTGCCGGGCGTGACGTCGGCACGCAAGCGCCCGCGCACGTTCGAGACGATGTGATGCACATGCGCATACGACTCGATCGTCATGAACTCGTCGACCTGCACGCTGCCCGGCTCGCACACCCGCCCGAGATCGTTGCGCTCGAGGTCGATCAGCATCACGTGCTCGGCCCGTTCCTTGGGATGCGCGTGCAGCTCGCGCGCAAGCGCGCGATCGGCCTCCGGATCGGCACCGCGCGGTCGAGTGCCGGCGATGGGACGCGTTGTGACCAGGCCGTCGCGCACGCTCACCAGTCTTTCAGGCGAAGAACTGATGATGGTTACACCCTCCAGGACTGCGAGCCCGCTGAACGGTCCAGGATTGGTCTCGCGCAAGCGGCGATAGAGCTGATGCGGCTGCACAC
The DNA here is from genome assembly GCA_035275145.1 of Steroidobacteraceae bacterium. Lineage (GTDB taxonomy): Bacteria > Pseudomonadota > Gammaproteobacteria > Steroidobacterales > Steroidobacteraceae > Steroidobacter. Next base: position 81,726 of record DATENH010000023.1, read on the forward strand.
CCTGGCGCAACGTCGCTTGCCAGCCGCGCGACAGATTCGCTTGATAGACGTCGCCCGTGCCGATGTATTCCAGGGCGCGCTCGACCGCGTGCAGGTACAGACGCGGATCGTCTTCAGCCACCGCAGACTCCAGCAGGTCTGCTCGCGAGTCGGGCAACCGCGTGACGCGGCGCAGGTCCACGGCGATCCGCGGAATGAGATGGGCGGCCTCGGCCTCAGCGACGATCCAACAGCGACCGCTACCGTGCTCGTGTACGACCGCCGCGGGAATGCGAATCGCCTGTGCGATCGGTCCAGCCTCGCCCTGCCGCAAGCGCAGACGCGGCTCGATCTGACCCGCCAGCTCATAGCCCAGGTAGAGAAGCCAACCGCCGCTGAACGGCACCGCGGGCGTCGTGGCACCCGATACGGCCACTCGCTCGCGCTCCCACCAGCGATCCAGCGCAGGCAGGAAGCGCTCCGAGGTTGCCGAGGCCACGAGGCTACCTGCCGGATGCGCAAACAGGATGTCGAAGCGACCGAGCGGCTCGCCGGCTGCGGCGCTCTCGAACAGCGCCGGATACAGATCGGGTGAAGCGGCGTGAAGGGCGAGCAGCGCCGCGGGATCGACGTCGATGAGTTCGAGGAGCGAGCCGCTCAATTCACGTCATTCGAGGGTGCGGAAGATCACCGAGCCGTTCGTGCCGCCGAATCCGAACGAGTTCGACAGCGCGATGCGGATCGGCATGCGCCGCGCGGTCTTCGGCACGTAGTCGAGGTCGCAGCCCTCGCCCGGGTTGTCGAGGTTGATCGTCGGCGGCGCGACCTGATCGCGGATCGCGAGGATCGAGAAGATGGCCTCGACCGCACCGGCGGCGCCGAGCAGATGTCCCGTCATCGACTTCGTCGAGCTCACGGCAAACTTGAACGCGTGTTCGCCGAAGCAGCGCTTGATCGCGACCGGCTCCGCACGGTCGCCGAGCTCAGTCGACGTGGCGTGAGCGTTCACATACTGCACGTCGCTCGGATTCAGCTTCGCGTCCTGGAGAGCGTTCGCCATCGCCAGTCGCGCGCCTTCGCCGTCTTCCGGCGGCGCGGTGATGTGGTGAGCATC
>DATENH010000024.1:0-15408 GCA_035275145.1 Steroidobacteraceae bacterium
ATGATGCACGCCGGTCTGCTCACCGAAGTTCGCAAGCTGTACACGCGCGGCGATCTGCATGCGGACTTGCCCGCGATACGATCTGTCGGCTACCGCCAGCTCTGGGAACATTTGTGCGGTCGAGACACTTTGGATTCAGCGATACAGCGCGCAATTTTCGCGACGCGACATCTGGCGCGGCGGCAACTGATCTGGCTGCGCGCCGAGCCTGACATTCAGTGGCTCGACGCTCTTGATTCCACTGCCGCTGCCCAAATGGAGCACGCGATAACGCAACTGCAGTAGCGACTCACAACAAAGTGGGCTCCGTATTAGACGAAAGGCGGCTTCGACCGTGTCATCGCTGTGTTAGACTGCGGCACTGCAACGAGGCGCCGGAGAGGTGCCGTCCGCTGTCGGTGCGCATGGAAGCAGCGGCCTGGCAGCGCATCAACCAAGAATTCAAAGTGATAACAAGGAGATAAATGATGGCCAGAGGGCAATCATTACAGGATCCGTTCCTGAATACCCTGCGCAAGGAGCGTGTACCTGTCTCCATTTACCTGGTGAACGGCATCAAGCTGCAGGGCCAGATCGATTCGTTCGACCAGTTCGTGGTCCTGCTGAAGAACAGCGTCAGCCAGATGGTCTACAAGCACGCGATTTCCACTGTCGTACCGGCGCGAGCGATTCGTTTGCCGGCGGGCGAGGAAGAAGGCGCGGAGTCGGCCGTCACCACAGAATGAACGACGTTGTTTGAGCGTCCCCGCAGCGGCGAACGTGCTCTCCTGGTGCGCATTGGGCTGGGAGGTCCTCCCGGCAAAGACGAGCTGAGCGAGTTCGAGGCGCTGGCGCGCTCGGCCGGCGCCGATGTTTTGCGCGTGGTCACCGGCACGCGGCGCGCGCCGGATCCGCGGCTGTATATCGGCAGCGGCAAGGCGGAGGAAATCCGCGGGCTCGTCGCTGAAACCGGCGCAGATCTGGTGGTGTTCGATCACGCCCTGTCGCCGAGCCAGGAACGCAACCTCGAGGCACTGCTCAAGTGCCGCGTGCTCGATCGCACCGGGCTCATTCTCGACATCTTTGCGCAGCGCGCACGCAGCTTCGAAGGCCAGCTGCAGGTCGAGCTCGCGCAGCTCAAGCATCTCGCGACACGACTGGTGCGAGGCTGGACGCACCTCGAGCGGCAGAAGGGCGGTATCGGCCTGCGCGGTCCCGGCGAAACGCAGCTCGAAACCGACCGCCGCCTGCTCGCCAGCCGCATCAAGACGCTCAACGGACGCCTCGACAAGGTCGTCACCCAGCGCGAGACCACTCGCCGCGAGCGCAAGCGCGCGCAGATTCCGACCGTCGCGCTCGTCGGCTACACCAACGCCGGCAAGTCCACCCTGTTTAACAGGTTGACCGGCGCAGGCGCTTACGCCGCCGATCAGTTGTTCGCGACTCTCGATCCGACCGTGCGCCGCTTGGAGTTGCCGGATGCGCGCTTCGCGTTGCTCGCCGATACCGTCGGGTTCGTGCGCGATCTGCCGCACGAGCTGGTCGCGGCATTCCGCTCGACGCTGCAGGAAGCGCGCGAGGCGAGCGTGCTCCTGCACGTCATCGATGCGGCCGATCCCAATCGCGCCGAGCGCATCGCGCAGGTCAACAGCGTGCTCAGCGAAGTCGGTGCCGGCTCGCTGCCGCAGATCGAAGTGTTCAACAAGACCGATCTCGTGGGCGAGCCGCCCCGCGTCGAGACCGGCGAGCTCGGCAACGTGCGGCGCGTGTGGTTGTCCGCGCAGACCGGCCACGGCACGCAGGCCCTGGTCGATGCAATCGGCGAGTTTCTGGGGCCGGAGATCGTCCACCGGCACATCGTGCTCAAGCCGGAGGAGGGCCGGGCGCGGGCGCGGTTCTTCGCCGCGGGCGCGGTGCTCGCAGAGCAGGCACTGCCCGGCGGCAGCGTGGACCTGGAGGTCTCGATGCCGCGGCAGGCGTTCGAGGACCTGTGCCGTCACGAGGGTCTGACGCCCGATCCGGTGCCGTCCGCCGCGAAAACTTGTGCCCACCCGGAGCCATTCCTAAAATCCCGCGGCCCTGCGTCGCTGGCGTCCTGATTCGCAGCGGCGCGCGGCAGCGCGTGAGCCGAGCCCGTTTTTTGACCTTCGCCCGATAACGACTCCTATTTCCTCCTTCTCTCAAGAGCGACCGACCCGACATGGCCTGGAACGAACCCGGCGGCAATCCCGGTAAACGCAACCCCTGGGGCAGCAACAAGCCGGAGCAGGGACCGCCCGATCTCGACGAGGTGATTCGCAACCTGCAGCGTCGCTTAAGCGCGCTGTTCGGCGGCGGCACCGGTGGACGCAGCAGCGGCGGCAGCGCGCCGGGCCGCGGCTTCGGCCTCGGCACCATCGTGCTCGCGCTCGCGACGATCTGGGCCTTCACCGGCTTGTATCGCGTCGACGCCGCGGAGCGCGGCATCATCCTGCGCTTCGGCCGCCACGTAGACACGACGCTCCCGGGCCTGCACTGGCACATGCCGTGGCCGATCGAAACCAAGCAGATCGTCAACACGGCGGCGATCCAGAGCTTCACCGAGCAGACCCGCATGCTGACGTCCGACGAGAATCTCGTCGAGATCAATCTGGAAGTGCAATATCGCTCCGCCAATGCGCTCGACTACGCGTTCAACGTCTTCAAGCCGGAGGACACGCTCAAGGAAGTGAGCGAGAGCGCGATCCGCGAAGTGATCGGCCGCAGCAAGCTCGACAGCGTGCTCGAGTCCGGCCGTCTGGACATCGTGATGCGCACCAAGGAGCTGGTTCAGCGCACGCTCGATGCATACAAGACCGGTCTGGAAGTCACCGCCGTGAACCTGCAGGACGTGCGCGTGCCGAACGAGGTTGCGCCCGCGCAGGCGGACGCGATCAAGGCGCGCGAAGATCGCGATCGATTGTCGCTGGCCGCACAGGCGTACGCGAACGACCTCATCCCGCGGGCGCGCGGTAACGCGCAGCGGCAGTTGCAGGACGCGCAGGCCTACCGTGCCAAGAAGATCGCGGACGCCGAAGGCGAAGCCGAGCGTTTCGCGAAGTTGCTAGCCGAGTACGAGCGTGCGCCCGGCGTGACGCGCGAGCGGTTGTACATCGAGACGATCGAGCGCGTGCTGAAGAACAGTCGCAAGGTGCTGCTGGATACGAAGGGCGACGGCAGCAATCTCGTGTACCTGCCGATCGATAAGCTGCTCGAGCAAGGCCGGCGCGTGCGCGCGGAGCCCGAGGCGACCGTGACGATCGAAGGCACGACCACGACTGCTCCGGACGCCAGCAGCGACCGCCGCTCACGGGGGACGCGCTAATGGCCAACCGAGGCTTTCTGTCGATCGTCGCGCTGATCATCGGCGCGCTGCTGATCGCCATGTCGACCTTCACGGTCCGCGAGACCGAGCTCGCGATGAAGCTGCGCTTCGGCGAGATCGTGCGCGCCGATTACAAAGCCGGGCTGCACTTCAAGGCGCCGTTCTATCACGAGGTGCACAAGTTCGAGCGCCGCATCACCACGCGCAACTATCCGTCCGAGCAGTTCCTGACGAGCGAAGGCAAGATCCTGCGCATCGACTTCTACATCAAGTGGCGCATCGCCGATGTGTCCAGGTACTACATTGGTACCGGCGGCAGCGAGGACACCGCGGCCGTGCGCCTGGGCTCCATCGTGAAGGACGGCATCAAGGGCGTGATCGCGCGCCGCACGATCCAGCAGGTCGTGGCCGCGGAACGCACCGAGTTCACGGGCGAGATCCTGAAGGCCGCGGAGTCCAAGGTCGCCGAGCTCGGCGTGCAGCTCGTCGACGTGCGCGTCAAGAAGATCGACCTGCCCGAGGAAGTCAGCGAATCCGTGTTCAGCCGCATGCGGCAGGACTTCGACCGGCAGGCGAAGCAGCTGCGCGCCGAGGGCGACGAGAACGCGGAGAAGCTGCGCGCCGAAGCGGACCGCCAGAAGACCGAGATCTCGGCGAACGCCTATCGCGAGTCGGAGATGATCAAGGGCGAGGGCGATGCCCGCGCCGCCGAGATCTACGCGCGCACCTATTCGCGCAACGCGGAGTTCTATTCGTTCTATCGGAGCCTGCAGGCTTACGATAAATCGATCGGCACCGACAGCGACGTGCTGGTGATCGGACCCGACAGCGAGTTCTTCAAATACCTGAAGCGTGCCGAGCGCCGTTGAGCGCTCGGCCATGAGCTGGGCGGATCTGCTGGCGGCCGTGGCACTGTACCTGGTGCTGGAAGGCGTCCTGCCGTTTCTCAATCCACAGGCGATGAAGCGCGTGCTGACGGCGATGGCGAATTTTTCCGACCGGCAGCTGCGGCTGTGGGGGCTGGCGAGCATGGCGGCCGGCGTGCTGCTGCTCTATTTTGTGCGACGCTGACAGGTGAGCAAGACGATGAACCGCAACGTGGTGGTGATCGGCGCCCAGTGGGGCGACGAAGGCAAAGGCAAGATCGTCGATCTGCTGACCGACCGCGTCGCCGGCGTGGTGCGCTTTCAGGGCGGTCACAATGCCGGCCACACGCTGGTCATCAACGGCAAGAAGACCGTCCTGCGCCTGATCCCGTCGGGCATCCTCCACGAAGGCGTAACCTGCTTCATCGGCAACGGCGTGGTGCTGTCGCCGAAAGCGTTGTTCGAAGAGATGGCCGAGCTGGAGCGGGCCGGCATCGAGGTGCCGCGCCGCCTGCGCATCTCGGAAGCGTGCCCGCTGATCCTGCCGCATCACATTGCACTCGACCGCGCGCGTGAAGCTGCGATGGGCGAGGCGAAGATCGGCACCACCGGTCGCGCCATCGGCCCCGCGTACGAGGACAAGGTCGCGCGCCGCGCGATCCGCGTACAGGATTTGTTCGCACGCGAGCGGTTCGCCGCCAAGCTCGGCGAAGTGCTCGACTACCACAACTTCGTGCTGCGCCACTACTTCAAGGCGCCGACGATCGACTTCCAGGAAACGCTCGATGAGGCGCTGGAGCTCGGCGAGCGTCTGCAGCCGATGACTGCCGATGTTTCTGCCGAAGTGAACGCGCTGATTCGCGCGGGCAAGCGGCTGTTATTCGAAGGCGCACAGGCGGCGTTGCTCGACATCGATCACGGCACATATCCGTTCGTCACCTCGAGCAACTGCGTAGCCGGGCAGGCGTCAGCCGGCGTCGGCGTCGGACCGCAGCAACTGCACTACGTGCTGGGTGTCGCGAAGGCGTACGCGACTCGCGTTGGCAGCGGCCCATTCCCGACGGAGCTCGAAGATGAAGTCGGCGACCGACTGCGCGTGCGCGGCAACGAGTACGGCTCGGTGACCGGCCGGCCGCGGCGCTGCGGCTGGTTCGATGCAGCCGGCCTGCGGCGCGTCGTCGAGATCAACGGCATCACTGGACTGTGCATCACCAAGCTCGATGTGCTCGACGGTCTCGACACCGTGCGCGTCGCAGTCGGCTACAAGGTGCGCGGCGAGCGGCGCGATCTCCTGCCGGTCGGCGCGGATGCGCTGTCGATCTGCGCACCGATCTACGAGGAGCTGCCGGGCTGGCAGGAAAGCACCGAGGGCGTGAAGTCGTTCGAGGATCTGCCGAAGAACGCGCAGACTTACTTGCGACGCCTCGAAGTGCTGGTCGGGGCGCCGATCGCGATCATCTCGACCGGGCCGGAGCGCCTCGAGACGATCATCCTGCGACATCCCTTCGATTAGCCGGCAAAAGTCGCGCCTTTTGACGGCGTTGTCGAAAGGGCCTTGGCCGCTTTCGACCAGAAGATCAGCGTTTCCTAGCGAGCGTCAGGCCGTCGCCGACGGGCAGCAGGCTCAGGTCGATGCGCTCGTCGCGATGCAGCTTGTCGTTGAGCGCGCGCAACGCGACGGTATTCGGCTCGCGTTCGTTCGGATTCGCGACCGCGCCGGACCACAGCGTGTTGTCGAGCGCCATCAGACCGCCCGGTCGCAATAGCTCCAGCAGCAGCTCGTAATAAGTGTCGTACGCCGGCTTGTCCGCATCGACGAATGCGAAGTCGTAACGACCCGCTTCGCCTGCGGCGAGAAGCTGCTCCAGCGTGCGCGTCGCCGGTTGCAGCTTCAGCTCGATCTTGTGCTCGACTCCGCCTTCACGCCAGAAACGCCGCGCGATCGCCGTCCATTCCTCGCTCACATCGCAAGCCACGATGCGACCGTCTTCGGGCAGCGCCAGCGCGACCGCCAGGCTCGAATAGCCGGTGAACACACCGACCTCGATGCAGCGCTTCGCGCCAATGAGCTTCGCGAGCAGCGCCATCAGTTGCCCCTGTTCGGGTCCGATCTGCATCGATGCCAGCGGCAGAGATGCCGTCGCGGCGCGCAGCCGCGCCAGGACTTCCGGCTCGCGGACCGAATGCTCGACCAGGTAGCGATGAATATCGTCGGTGACGATGAGGCGACGGTCCGTCATGTTCGTTGACTCGAGGAGTGGGGCACGCGCACGAGCGGTTTGAAGCCGCCATAGATCATCCGCTTCGTGTCGAACGGCATGACCTTCGCATCCATCATCTCGGCGAGGCGCGGATCGGCAATGACCTTGGCGTTGACCTGGTCGCGATGCGCGCGCGACTTGAAGACGATCCATGCGAACAGCACCGTCTCGCCGGACTTCAGCCGCACGCTGCGGGGGAACGAGGCGACATTGCCGGCCTTCACGTCGTCGGCGACGCATTCCCAGTAGTCGACTGCGCCGTGCTCGCGCCAGATCTTGCCGGCCTTGGTCGCGAGGCGGCGGTAGGTTTTCAGGTTCCGCTTGGGCAGCGGCAGCACGAAGCCATCCACGTACGGCATGCGGCTCTCCTCAGGTGCTGCGGGATTCTAGCAACCGGACTGCTGGCGAGGCGGGTCGGCCGTGTCGCTGTCGTCGTTGCCTTCGCTTTTGGTATCGGGGGGCGGCTCGTTCCGGTCCGGCTCCGGTGGGGGCGCTGCCGCGCGCTCGTGCTCCGGCTCCTGCTCGCGGATCCGTCGCTCGCACTCGCTGCGGTCGGCGCCGGTCAACTTCTGACAGGAGGATTCCACGGGCGGCGGCGGCTGATCGGCAGCGTTCGCCGCCAGGGCAGCCATGAGACTGGCGAGCGCGCCGATCGTGCTCAGGCGCAGGCCGGGAGGTCGAACGATCATGTCTGTTCAACGACGCGCACCGCCGGCGGTTCCCCGATATGTCAAGGGTTCGCCACGCCGAGCGCCTGGCATCAGGCGGCGTTTGCGGATATGCCGGTGCTGCCTTGCCCACTGGCCAAACAGGCTCTTCCGCTGCGCCGCGTAATCGTCTACAACTCACCGGTCTGCTTTGTCCCCGGGTGCCTGCGTGGAGCTGCTCGAACGCGAACAATGTTTCGCCGATCTGAACGATTGGCTGACGAGCTCGGTCGAGCAGGGCGGGTGCGTCACGCTGGTGCACGGCGAAGCCGGCATCGGCAAGACGGCCTTGCTGCAGGAGTTCTCGCGCCAGCAACGCGCCGCGCCGCGTGTGCTGTGGGGCGCCTGCGACGCCTTGTTCACGCCGCGTCCGCTCGCGCCGCTGCACGACATCGCGCGCCAGACGCAGGGCAAGCTTCTCGCTGCCGTCAATGCCGAAACCAGCCGCGACGCGATCTTCATCGCTGCACTGGACGAGTTCGAGCACGGGCCGCCGGCGCTGGTGGTGTTCGAGGACTGCCATTGGGCCGATGAGGCGACGTTCGACCTGCTCAAGTTCCTCGGGCGCCGCATGCAGCGCACGCGCTCGATGCTGGTGATGACCTATCGCACCGACGAAGTCGGCTCGCGTCATCCCTGCCGTTTCGTGATCGGCGATCTGCCGTGCTCGATCGTGCGCCGCTTGCCGCTGCAACCGCTGTCGGAAGTCGCGGTCGCGAAGCTGGCGAAGCAGGCGGGACGTACCTCGCACGAGCTGTATCACACGACCGGCGGCAATCCGTTCTTCGTCACCGAAGTGCTGGCGACCGGCGCCGAGTCGATTCCCTCCAATGCGCGCGACGTCGTGCTCGCGCGCGTCGCGAAACTACCACCGTCGGCGCGCGCGATCGCGGAGCTGGTGAGCATCGTCCCCGGTAAAGCCGAGGCGTGGCTGATCGAACACGCAGGCATGCACGACGAGGTCGGCATCGAAAGTTGTCTGAGCATCGGCATGGTGCGCGATGAATCGGGATCGCTCGCGTTCCGTCACGACATCGCAAGGCGCGCGCTCGAAGACTCGCTTACGCAAGCACAGCAGCAGAGCCTGCACGCCAAGGTTCTGGCAATCCTGAAGACGCGGCCTGGCATCGCGCCCGCGCGGCTCGCGCATCACGCGGATGGCGCGAGGAACGCAGCGGAAGTGTTGCGGCTCGCTCCTGCGGCCGCGGCGCATGCCGCGGCGGTCGGTGCGCATCGTGAGTCGGTGTCGCACTATGAGGCGGCGCTGCGCTATGCAGACGACATTCCTCCGGCTGACCGCGCGCAGTTCCTCGAGCAACTGTCGTACGAGTGTTACTTGATCGATCAAGTGGATCGCGCGATCGACGCGCGCCGCCAAGCGCTCGAGATCTGGCGCGCACAGGGTGCGCGCGTGCAGGAAGGCGATGCGCTGCGCTGGCTGTCGCGCCTCAGCTGGCTGGAAGGTCGTCGCGCCGAAGCCGATGAGTACGGTGCTGCAGCAGTGGCTGCACTCGAATCGATGGCGCCGGGCCCGGAGCTCGCGATGGCGTACAGCAATCGCGCGCAGCTCGACATGCTGGCGGCAGACGCGGACTCGGCCGTGGAATGGGCGCAGCGCACGCTGCAGCTCGCGGAGCAAGCCGGCTACGACGAGATTTCCTGCCACGCACTCAACAATCTCGGCACCGCGCGGCTGATCGCCGGCAACGATGCGGGCTGGGACGACTTGAATCGCAGCCTGGCGCTGGCGCTCGCGCATGGCTTTCAGGAGCACGCGGCGCGGGCGTACACGAACCTCGCAGCGATGGCGGTACAGCGCAAGCAATACAGCGCCGGGTCGCGCTATCTCAGCGAAGGGCTCACCTATTGCGAGCGACACGACCTCGACCAGTGGCGCTTCTACATGATGGCGTGGCGCGGTCGCGCGCGCTTCGAGCAGGGCGAGTGGCTCGGCGCAGCGGAGGACGCGCAATCGATCGTGTCCGAGGCCGGCACCGCACCGATCGCGCGCATCCCGGCGCTCACGATCCTCGCGCACTTGCGCATCCGCCGCGGCGACCCGGACGTGACCACGCCGTTCGAGGAAGCGCGCACGCTCGCCGCGCGGACGATGGAAATGCAGCGGCTCAGCGGTGTCGCGGTGGCGGCCTCAGACGAAGCCTGGATTGCGGGCGATCGCGAACGCATCGCGCGTGAGGTTCAGCCTGTGTATGAGCAGGCGTCCACGCGCCGCGATCTGTGGATGAAGGGCGAGCTCGCGTTGTGGCTATGGCGGGCCGGCGCATTTGCGCAGCCGCCGACCGACATTGCCGAGCCTTACGCGCTGGAAATTTCCGGGAACTGGCGCGGCGCGGCCCAGGCCTGGCAGGCGCTCGGTTGTCCATATGAGCAGGCGAACGCACTGGCGTCGGGTGGCGAGCAGGAGCAGCTCGAAGCACTGACGATCCTGGAAAGGCTCGGCGCGACGGCCGCCGCGAACGCATTGCGCCGACGGATGCGCGAGCAGGGCATGCGCCGCATCCCTCGCGGCTCGCGCACGTCGACGCGCACGAACACGCACGGGCTCACCAAGCGCGAGGCGGAAATTTTCGAGCTGCTGGCGCAGGGACTGCGCAATTCGGCGATCGCCAAGCGGCTGTTCGTCACGACCAAGACGGTGGATCATCACGTCTCGGCGATCTTCACGAAGCTGGGCGTGTCGTCGCGAGCGGAGGCGATCGCGCTCGCGAGCAAGAAGCCGGCGGAGTCGGGCTAAAGCCCGACTCCTCAAACCCTTACTTCGGCAGCAAGGTGTTCGGCACTTCCATGACGCTGTCGACCGGCAGCTTGTTCAGCTCGGCGGCCTTGCGCACAGCGGCTTCGCTCGGTCCTTCGTAGACGCAGAACGTCTTGGTCTTGTCCGCGTTCGCGTACGACTGGATCCACTTCACGCCAACCGACGCGTTGTTGCTGTTGACCTTCGCCTTGGTCGCGGCGTCCAGGCCTTCCAGCGCGTGCGCGGGGAAAGTGCGCTCGATCAGGTAACGATGCATGGTGGGGCTCGACGGTGCGTCCGCTGCGGTCTTGGCGGTTTCACCCGCGAAGGCACTGGCGAACAGCAGGCAGCCCAGTACTGCGATCAGCTTCTTCATCTTCATCTCCGATACTCGACGATGGGTTCCGCCGCTCGCTCACACGAAATAGAAATACGGATCGAGCACACGCACTTCGGTGATCTGCTGGACCGGCAGCTTGTTGCAGGCTGCGGCGCGGCGGATCGCCTCGGGCGTGGGCGCGTCGTAAATGCAAAACGTGCGCTTGCGATCGGGTGTTGCGTAGGAATGAACCCAGGTGACCCCATATTCGGCATTGCGCTCGATGACCTTGCGGCACACGTCCGCGCCGGCTTCGTTCATGGGAATCTCGAGGCCGTCGGGGAATTCTCGTTCGACGAGATAGCGAGGCATTTACCGTTACTCCAAGGGATCGCCCGGTCAACCCGAGCGGGAACCATCGTGCCAGCGCGGGTTACGCGCCAAATCGGAAGGCTTACCCAATTTGCGGGGCTAGCTTACCTAGATTACCGACGCTCGAAAGCCGGACCGGCCCGCGTAGGCAACGGCTGGACTGCGCTTTGCGAGTTGCCCTTAATGACGAGTCGAACTGCGTTACACGAGGCTTACAATGGCGTGTCGACGAGGAGTGCAAGGCAGCGGAAGCACATCGCTTTCCGCTTCCGGGCACGGAATATGTAAGTATCCATGGTTATGCGAAACACACGGACGCTGACCGCGTTGCTCCAGGTGCTGGCACTGGCCGTGCTGGCGATCGCCGCCGAACCGAGCCGCGCCACCGCACTCACACTCGATTTCAACGGCCCGGGATCGGGCAGTTTCCAGTACGGCGCGTATTCCGAGGACGGCTTCCGGGTCTACTCGATGCTCCTGCCCACCGCGACGGGACCGGCAGGCACGGCGTTCTATCAAGGTCACTACGACCGCGAATGCGGGATCGCGACCACGGCGCCTTCGGAGTGCGGCAACACGACTCCGTTCGCTCCCGACTACGACGGAACGCAGTGGCTCGGCACGGACCCGGGCAGCCTGCGCTACTTCGACGCCGGCAGCAGCTTGCTGAGCGCGGGCAACGACCACAGTCTGATCCCGCGCATCCGCATCGACCGCTCGGGCGACCTGTTTTCGCTGCTCGATTTCGTGAACGTGCGTGGCGGCTATGCGCTCACGTCTTCGGCCGGCGGTTACATTGCGCCGTCGATCAATCCGGCGAACTTCGGCCAGCAGGTGCTGCTTGCGGGCAACCTGTGGTCGAACATTTCCTGGCTGGAGCTCACGCCCCTTACCGACATCGGTGCGCCGGTCGGCTTCGACGATCTCAACATGAATGTCCCGGAGCCCGCGCCGCTCGCCTTGTTCTTGCTCGCGCTCGTGGGGCTGGGCGCGATGCGCCGGCGGCTCGTCCGATAGTCAAAACCAAAGCAGCACACGCCCGTGTGCTAGGCTGTCACCCTCTGTGACGCCCGCCCTAGTCGGGTCTTTTGCCGGGTTGCCTGATGATGGTGCCCAGGAGAGGACTCGAACCTCCACGGATCGCTCCACTGGTACCTGAAACCAGCGCGTCTACCAATTCCGCCACCTGGGCAAGGATGGGAATCTCGACCGGGGGTCCCCGGACGAGGCGCGCAATCTACCGGTGGTGTTCCGGGGTGTCAACAAACGGCAAGTAGATGAAGTCAACCAAGAAAACCAAGAAACCAAACAGAAGCGGTGGCGCTGCCACCGGCACGCGCACAGCGCATTCACAATCGCCCGCCGCGGCGGCTCGCGTACTGACCACGCTCCGGGAAGCCGGGCGACCGCTCACGTTCGACGAGTTGGCCGAGCGCATCGGCCGCGACGGCAAAGCCGCGCGGCGGCGCCTGCACTCGCAGCTCGACGAGCTGCTGCACGCCGGCGAGATCATTCAGAACCGGCGCAGCGAGTACATGCTGCGCGAGCGGGTGCCACAGCTCGTCGTCGGCACGGTCAGCGGCCATCGCGACGGTCACGGATTCGTGCTGCCCGACGATCGCTCGGCGCCGGTGTTCCTGCCGCCTCGCCAGATGCAGGAGACCATGCACGGCGACCGGGTCGCGGTGCGCGTCAGCGGTCAGGACAATCGCGGCCGGCCGCAAGGCGCGCTGGTCGAAGTTCTCGAGCGCAACACGCGCGAGATCGTCGGGCGCCTGTACGACGAGTCCGGCATCAGTTTTGTCGTGCCCGACAATCCGCGCATCGGCCATCGCGTGCTGGTGCCGCGTGGCCATCTCGGCGGCGCGCACGCCGGCCAGGTCGTGCTGGTCAAGCTGATCGAGCAGCCCTCGCGTACGGCGCAGGCGCTGGGTCATGTGACTCGAGTGCTCGGCGAGCATGCCGCGCCGGGCATGGAGACCGAGATCGCGATCCACTCGCACGGTCTGCCGTTCGAGTTTCCTCGCGATGCGGTGACGGAAGCCGAAGCGTTCGGTCGCAACGTCGCGGCGGCCGCGAAGCGCGGGCGCGAGGACTTGCGCGAGCTGCTGCTCGTCACGATCGACGGCGAAGATGCTCGCGACTTCGACGACGCGGTGTACTGCGAGGAAGTGCGCGGCGGCTGGCGACTCGTCGTCGCGATCGCAGATGTCGCGTCGTACGTCAGTCAGGACTCCGCGCTCGACAAGGAAGCCCAGAACCGCGGCACGTCGGTCTACTTCCCGAATCGCGTGCTGCCGATGCTGCCGGAAGCGCTGTCGAACGGGCTGTGCTCGCTGAATCCGAAAGTCGACCGCCTGTGCATGGTGTGCGAGATGCGCGTCAGCCCACAGGGCAAAGTCACGCGCGCGCGGTTCTTCGAAGGTGTGATGTGCTCGGCTGCGCGGCTGACGTACACGAAGGTCGCGGCGTATCTCGCCAACCCGACTGCTCGGCACGAGCCGGAAGTGGTCGCGGTCGGCCCGCAGTTGATGCAGCTCCATGCGGTTTTCAAAGCGCTCCTGCGTGCGCGCACACAGCGCGGCGCGCTGGATTTCGACGCACCGGAGCTGAAGGTGCGGTTCGATGCAGCAGGGAAAATCGCGGCGCTGGTGGAGTCGACGCGCAACGACGCGCATCGACTGATCGAAGAATGCATGATCGCGGCGAACGTCGAAGCAGCGCGCTTCTTGAAGAAGCACCGCATGCCGACGCTGTATCGCGTGCACGGCGCGCCCGAGGACGACCGGCTGGAAACGTTGCGGCGGTTCCTGCAAGGCTTCGGCATTCAACTGCCGACCGATCGCGATCTCACGCCGCACGACCTCGGCGCGGTCCTGCAGCAAGTCATCACCGGCGAAGAGGCGCATCTGATCCAGACGGTCGTGGTGCGCTCGATGCCGCAGGCGGTCTACCAGCCGGAGAACATCGGCCACTTCGGCCTGGCACTCCCCGAGTACGCGCACTTCACGTCGCCGATCCGCCGCTATCCGGATCTCATGGTCCATCGAGGGATCCGTCACATCCTGCGCGGCGGCACGCCCGACGATTTCCCATGGTCGCCGGCAGCCGTGGCTGCGCTCGGGCAGCAGTGCTCGTTCAAGGAGCGCCGCGCCGACGAAGCGACGCGCGATGCGCTGTCGTGGCTGAAGTGCGAGTACATGAGCGACAAGCTCGGCGAAGAGTTCGATGCGCTGGTCACGTCGGTTGTCGATTTCGGCTTGTTCGTGCAGGTGAAGGGCGTGCAGGTCGACGGGCTGGTGCACGTCAGCGCGCTCGGCACCGATTATTTCTCGCGCGACGCCTCCGGCTTCCGCATGGTCGGCGCGCGCAGCGGCCGGGTGTTCCGGCTCGGCGATCATCTGCGCGTGCGGCTGATCAACGTGATCATCGACGAGCGCAAGATCGACTTCGAGCTCGCCGACACCGGCGGCGCACGTGCGGTCCGCGGACCGTGGCAGCGACGTGGCAAAGGCCGGCGATGAGCGAAACGACGGTCGTATTCGGGCTGCATGCTGTGCGCATGCTGTTGCAGCGGCGTCCGAAGAGCGCTTCGCTCCTGGTGCTGCAGAAGGGAAGGGAGGATGCGCGCTCGACTGAGTTGCTGCGACTCGCGGAGGCCGCGGGCGTGCGCATCGAATGGCGTGACGCTCACGAGCTCGATCGGCTCGCGGGCAACGAGCATCACCAGGGCGCGTGCTTGCAGATTCGCGCGCTTGGTCCCCAGGGCGAAGGTGCCTTGGACGAGTTGCTCGACAAGGCAACGGTGCCGCCGCTGCTGCTCGTCCTCGACGGTGTGCAGGATCCGCACAATCTCGGCGCCTGCCTGCGCACTGCAGATGCCGCCGGGGCGAGCGCTGTGATCGTGCCGCGGGATCGCGCGGCTGGCCTGACCCCGACGGTCCGTAAGGTCGCGTCCGGCGCCGCCGAAACGATGCCGTTGATCCAGGTCGTGAACCTGGCGCGCACCCTGCGATGGCTGAAGGAGCGGGAGATCTGGGTCGTCGGCGCCGACGACCAGGCGCCGAAGTCGGTGTTCGAGGCCCGGCTGACCGGTCCGCTGGCGCTCGTGCTGGGCGCGGAAGGGGCGGGGCTGCGCCGGCTGACGCGCGAGAACTGCGATCTGCTGGTCGGCATCCCGATGGCGGGGACCGTAGAAAGCCTGAATGTGTCGGTGGCGGCGGGGGTGCTGCTGTTCGAGGCCGCCCGGCAGCGGCGCCCTAGCTAGTCCTCCCTGCTTCCGCTACTATGCGCGCCCCGTCGGGCATGTGCCCGGCGGTAACTCCTTGCCTCACCGCAGATTCTCGCTGACGGGAGGCACATCCACGAGGAGCAGCAATGCGACATTACGAGATCGTTTTCCTGGTCCATCCCGACCAGAGTGAACAGGTTCCAGCGATGCTGGAGCGCTACAAGGGCATGATCGCGGCCGGCAACGGCATCGTGCATCGCCTCGAGGATTGGGGCCGGCGTCAGCTGGCGTTCCCGATCGCGAAGGTCCACAAGGCCCACTACGTCCTGATGAACATCGAGAGCGACAGCAAGACGCTGAGCGAGCTGACCGGCGCGTTCCGGTTCAGCGACGCGGTGCTGCGTCATCTCGTGATCAAGATGGACGCGGCGGTCACCGAGCCTTCGCCGATGGCCAAGGGCGACGACGAGACGCGCGACGAGCGCTTCGTCGATGACGGCGACGACGACTCGCCGCGCGCCGACGCCTGATCCGCCGTTCACTCTTTTCGGAGACCTCCCATGGCCCGTTTTTTC
>DATENH010000025.1:0-5861 GCA_035275145.1 Steroidobacteraceae bacterium
TGGTGTACGCGGATCCGACCGGTCGCATCGACGTGAAGACGACGGTCGAAGGCAGCGTGGGCTACCTGACGCATGCGAGCGCCTCAGTGTCCGTGCGCGTCGGTCGCTTCGACACCCCGTGGTGGAGCTTCGCGCCGGAGCTGACCGACTACATTGCGGCGCCGACGCCGAACGAGTCGCTCGGTCAGCAGCGCGAGATGTACTTCTTCGCGGGTGCTCGGGTGAAAGCCGTGGCGTACAACGCGTTCCTGCAGGGCCAATTCCGCAGCAGCGACGTGCGCTACTCGTACGACGAGATCGAGCCGATCGTTGTCGAAGCCTGGGTTGGCGTGATGACCCAGCTGTTCCCGAATACCGAGCTGAGCTATGCGCTGCATTACCAGACCGCCGAGTTGAGCGAAGGCAAAGCCGATCGCGACGCGTTCTGGGGCGGTGTGGAGCTCGCCCACTCGTTCTGATTTTCTCCGCTGTTTCCCCTGACCCCCTGACTGGCCCGCTTCGGCGGGCCTTTTTTTGTCGGTTATTTTTTCTTTTTCGCGGTCTTCATCTGCTGGGGAATCTTCACGCCCTTCAGTCCCGTGTGCTGCGTGCGGATCGGCTGCGCTTGCCTCTTGCCTTCCGGCGCATTGCCGGTACCAGCGGGTTGCCAGGCCGGGATCAGTTGATGTTTGCCGGCGCCGATCAGATCCGCGCGGCCCATGCGACGCAACGCTTCTCGCAACATCGGCCAGTTGTTCGCGTCGTGCCAGCGTAGGAATGCCTTGTGCAGCCGGCGCACTTTCAAACCCTTCGGGATGTGCACACCATCGCTGGTGTGCGTGACCTTGCGCAGCGGGTTCTTGCCCGAGTGCCACATCGCTGTCGCAGTCGCCATCGGTGAGGGCAGGAACGCCTGCACCTGGTCGGCGCGATAACCGTTCTTCTTCAGCCACAGCGCCAGCTCGAGCATGTCCTCGTCGGTGGTGCCGGGATGCGCGGCGATGAAGTACGGGATCAGGTATTGCTCCTTGCCCGCTTCCTTCGAGAACTTCTCGAACAGCTCCTTGAAGCGGTAGTACGTGCCGACGCCCGGCTTCATCATCTTCGACAGCGGCCCCTCGCCGATCGCCTCGGGCGCGATCTTGAGATAGCCGCCGACGTGATGCTGGACCAGCTCCTTCACGTACTCCGGCGACTCCACCGCGAGGTCGTAGCGCACGCCGGAGCCGATCAGCACCTTGCGAATACCGGGTAGCGTGCGCGCGCGCCGATACAGCTTGATCAGCGGCATGTGATCCGTGTTGAGATTCGGGCAGATGCCCGGAAAGACGCACGACGGGCGCCGACACGCCGACTCGATCTCGCGCGACTTGCACGCCAGGCGATACATATTGGCGGTCGGCCCGCCAAGATCCGAGATCACGCCGGTGAAGCCGGGCACGGTGTCGCGCACGGTCTCGATCTCCTTGATCACCGACTCCTCCGAACGGCTCTGGATGATGCGGCCCTCGTGCTCGGTGATCGAGCAGAACGTGCAGCCGCCGAAGCAGCCGCGCTGGATCGCGATCGAGAAGCGGATCATCTGGTACGCAGGGATCTTCGCCTTGCCATAGAACGGATGCGGCACGCGGCGGTACGGCAGCTCGTAGATCGCATCCATCTCCTTGGTCGAGAGCGGCAGCGGCGGCGGGTTGAGCCACACGTCGACGTCGCCATGACGCTGTACCAGCGCACGTGCGTTACCCGGGTTCGATTCGAGATGCAGGATCCGCGAGGCGTGCGCGTACAGAACCGCGTCTTCGCGCACCGCGTCGAAGTGCGGCATGCGAATCACGGAGTGCTCGCGCTGCGAAGTCGGCACGTGCCGATAGAACTTCACGACCTTTGCTCCCTGCGGATCGGGCGTCGAGCAAGGTTGTGCCGCTGCGGGCTTGGCGCCCTCCATCGCATACGGATCGATCGGCGGATTCAACTTGCCGGGCTCGTCGATCGTCGTCGAATCGATCTCGGTCCACTCCGGCGGCGTTGCGTGACGCACGAATGCCGTGCCGCGCAGATCGGTGATCGTGTCGATGCTCTCGCCCTTCGCAAGGCGATGCGCGACCTCGACGATCTGTCGCTCGCCATTGCCGTACACGAGCAAGTCCGCCTTTGCGTCGAGCAGGATCGACCGGCGCACCTTCTCCGACCAGTAGTCGAAGTGCGCAATGCGACGCAGGCTCGCTTCGATGCCGCCGATTACGACCGGCGTCTCCGGGAACGCTTCGCGTGCGCGTTGCGCATAGACGATCACCGAACGATCGGGCCGATGACCGCCCGCGCCGTCCGGCGTGTACGCATCGTCGCTGCGGATGCGGCGATCCGAGGTGTAGCGGTTCACCATCGAATCCATGTTCCCGGCCGTGATGCCGAAGAACAGGTTCGGCTTGCCGAGCCGCGCGAAGTCCGCCGCCGAGCGCCAGTCCGGCTGCGCGATGATGCCGACGCGGAAGCCCTGCGCTTCCAGCACGCGCCCGACGATCGCCATGCCGAAGCTCGGGTGATCGACGTACGCGTCGCCGGTGACGATGATGACGTCGCAGCTGTCCCAGCCAAGCGCGTCCATTTCCTCGCGCGACATGGGCAGGAACGGGGCGGTTCCGAACCGGGACGCCCAGTATTTGCGGTAGGAGAAAAGTTCGCGGGCCGGAAGCATGGGGCGCGGATGATAAACCTGACCGCCTCCTATCGCTAACCGCCCGTTTGCAAGGCCTTCTTGCGCTGGGCAGCACTGACCGTGCTCACGTACGGAGAATCCCGATCGAAGAACCGCCACGGCTTTAGCGCCCAGTCCCCGGCGTAGTCGACGCCGATGCGTGCACTGCGGCCGATCCTTGGCCGGCTGTAGGTCGCCGGGCGCTCGATCCATAGCGGGGCCCGCCGCAGGTCGGTGCCGTTGAGCTCTCTATCTATATGCATGGCGCGGCAGAGCAGCCCCGGGCCGTGGGTCGGACGCGCGATGCCGGCAACCGGCTCCAGCGCCCGGATCAGCACCGCGTGCGGCACGCCCTCCGCGGCAGTCACGACGTTGAGGCAGTTCCAGAACCCATAGATGAAGTAGACGTAGGCATGGCCCGGCGGCCCGAACATGACTTCAGTGCGCTTGGTGCGGCCGCGCGAGGAATGGGCGGCAAGATCGCGCGGTCCTTTGTAGGCCTCCGTCTCGACGATGCGCCCGACCTGGCGGCTGGCGGGGCCCGCGTGCACGAGATGCATGCCGAGCAGCTCGCGCGCGATGAGCAGGGTCTCGCGGGAGTAGAAGGAGAGGGGGAGGAGAGCGGCTGACGCGGGCATGCGGCAGCTCTTATATATGAGTCACTCCGCCTTCGGCCAATGCGCCGACACCTGCATCACATCCAGCTCCGCTGTCCCGGCCTCCGCGTCCAGCGACTTCACCTTGATCCGCATGAAGTCCAGCGAGCTGCCCTTCTCATAGAAATACACAATCGAGCTGCGCGCCTCGTCGCCCAGCGACCGCGGCACGATGAACTCGTTGATCCCTTTCTCTTGCACCAGCGGACCGCAGCTGACGCGCGTGCCGCCGAACCCGACCGCGATGTGCGCGGAATCCGCCATGCGCACCACGGATTTCAGCGTGATGCGAAACCGCGGCTCCAGGCCTTCAGGCGTTTCCAGGATATCGACGTGCTCGCCCGCGGCCAGTCGCACGATCTTGCGACGGCGGTCGACGCGCTGCGAATCCGACACCTTAACGGTGGGCGCGTCGTTGTAGATGATCTTGCCCGGGAGTGCCGCTGCGCGCAGGGCGAGATCGGTAGCGGCGCGTTGCCGATGCAGATAGCCCATAGCCGCGACCAGCCCGGCCGTGACAGCGACGGCGAGGCACACGATGAGCGGCAGTTGCGCCAGGCTGAGAGTGGAATCCATACCGACGAGTCCGTGAGCGGCGACCCTAGCTGTATCGGCAGCGAGAGGCGTTTCTCGATGTGATCCACGGCCAGTTTCGCGCAACGCGCACGGCTGGCGCGTGGACCTGGATCACACGCAGAGGGCCGGCTTCGCGACATAAGCTGGTTGCGCCACGCTGAGGCCCGACCTACAGTTCCGCGCTCGATTTCTCATGCACCCGGGAGTGCCCATGAATACAGTTTCCCGCGGCGCGCCAGTGCGCGCGCTAGTTCCTTTTTTCATAGTGGCTGCGTTGGCCGTCGGCGCGTGCAAGCGGCACGAGCCCGCTCCGGCGCCTGAGCCGCAGTCGCCTGTTTCCTCCGAAGCGAAGACCGCGGCGGCCCAGATCACCGCCGATTACCTGCGTGCACAAATTGCGAAGATTTCCTCGGACGAGTTCGAGGGCCGCGCGCCCGCGACCCCGGGCGATACCAAGGCACGCCAGTACATCGTCGAGCAGTTGCAGGACATCGGCTTCGCGGCCGGCGGACCGGACAGCACGTGGCAGCAGTCGTTCAACGTCGTCGGCATCACTGCCGACATGCCGAAGCAGTGGAGCTTCAGCAAGGGCGGCAAGAAGGCGTCCTTCAAGTGGTGGGATCAGTACATCGCGGGCAGCGGCGTGCAGACCGAAACGGGCTCGATCAAGAACGCCGAAGTGGTGTTCGTCGGCTACGGTATCCAGGCGCCCGAGTACGGCTGGGACGATTTCAAGGGCCAGGACCTGAAGGGCAAAGTGCTTCTGATGCTGAACAACGATCCGGACTGGGATCCGAATCTGTTCGCCGGCAACACGCGGCTCTACTACGGCCGCTGGGTCTATAAGTATGAGAGCGCCGCGCGCCAAGGCGCCGCAGGCGCAATCATCGTGCACACGACGCCATCGGCCGGTTACCCGTTCCAGGTCGTGCAGACGTCGTGGAGCGGCGAGCAGGTCGAAACGCCTGCCGAGAGCGAGCCCCGCATCCAGGTGAAAGCGTGGATGACCGAAGACGCCTCGCGCGAGCTCGTGAAGCTGGCCGGCCAGGATCTCGACAAGCTGGTCGAGTCGGCGAAGTCGAAGGACTTCAAGCCGGTGCCGCTCGGCGTTACGACTTCGCTCGACTTCAAGAACAAGATCAACAAGTCGCAGACCGCGAACGTGTTCGGCGTGCTCAAGGGCAGCGATCCGAAGCTCGCCGACGAGTACGTGATCTACAGCGCGCATCACGATCATCTCGGCGTCGGCGAGCCGGATGCGAAGGGCGACAAGATCTACAACGGCGCGATGGACAACGCTTCGGGCGTGGCGCAACTGCTGGCGATCGGCAAGGCGTTCAGGGCGCTGCCGACGCCGCCGAAGCGCTCGATCATGCTGCTGCTCGTCGCTGCGGAAGAGCAGGGCCTGCTCGGCTCGAAGTACTACGCGGAGCATCCGACGATCCAGCCCGGCAAGATCGTCGCGAACATCAACTACGACGGCGGCAACATCTGGGGTCGCACCAAGGACATCATCTTCATCGGCAAGGGCAAGTCGACGATCGACGAATACGTCGAGCAGATCGCGAAGGTCCAGGACCGTCACGTCATGCCGGATCAGTTCCCGGATCGCGGCTTCTTCTATCGCTCCGACCAGTTCAGCTTCGCGAAGATCGGCGTGCCCGCGCTGTACCTCGACGCCGGCACCGAATTCATGGGCAAGCCGCCGGAGTGGGGCAAGGAAGTGCACGAGGCGTACGAGAAAGAGCACTACCACCAGCCGTCGGATGAGATCCAGGACAGCTGGACCTACGACGGCATGATCGAGGACGCAGCGCTCGGCTTCTACGTCGGGCTCAACGTCGCGAACGCGAAGCAGACGCCGGCGTGGGTGCCGGGCGATGAGTTCGAGGCCGCGAGGAAGAAGGCGCTGGAGCAGGTGTCGAGGGAGTAAGAGAAGAGTCGGGCTGAAGCCC
>DATENH010000026.1:0-38983 GCA_035275145.1 Steroidobacteraceae bacterium
GCTGCGGCCTCGTCTTGAGGATTTGCAGCGAAGCGCGTCATCGCTTCGCCGAGCGGACCGGGCGTCACCGGACCCGTGGCCTTGAAGCTGCCGATCGTCCAGTCATTGGTCTTCACTGGAAAGCGATAGGCCTGCAGCGCCTTGAGTCCGTCAGCGAGGTCGTAAATCGCATTGTCGGCGCGCGGCGCGGAGCTGTGGCCGCCCGGATTGCGCACGGTCAGCTCGTACGTCGCGGAGATCTTTTCGGCGCCGACGAAGCTCAGGTACTGCGGCTTGCCGGTCTTCTCATCGAGCTGGCCGCCGCCGTCGTCGCTGTTCAACGCGTACTCCGCGTCGACCAGCGCGCGATTCTTGTGCGCCAGATCGTCGGCCGTGGTCATGCCGGTCTCTTCGTCGCCGCTGAACGCGATGATCAGATCGCGCGTCGGCACGAACCCTTCGCGCTTCAGGCGCAGGAACGTGCTCGTCAGCGTGGTGACGCCCTGCTTGTTGTCGAGCGTCCCGCGGCCGAAGAAATAGCCGTTCTCTTCGATCAGCGTGAACGGATCGCGCTGCCAGTCTTCGGGCTTCGCGGTAACGACGTCCATGTGGGCGAGCAGCAGGATCGGCTTGCCGCCGCGACCGTTGCCGCGATAACGCACGACCAGCGAGGCGGTCTCGCCGATCGGCAGGATGTGAATGTCCTCGTCCTTGAAGCCCGCGGCCCGGAAGCGCTCCGCGAGGTACTGCGCCATCGCCGGCACCTGGCCGAGGCCTTCGGAGGTGCGGAACGAGATGACCTTCTGGAAGATCTCGCGCGCTTCCTTGCGCACTTCCTCGGGTGGCGCATTCGTTGACGTGCTTTTGGCCGGTGCGCCGGCAGCGCAGAGGAGGGTGGCGAAGGCGAGCGCGACGGTGATTTTTTTCATGGGCGGCAAGCCTATCGGCCTGCCGTGCCGGCAGCAAGGATCAGTTGATCGCGCGCAGCGTGGGTTGCCTGGTCGATCGCCGGCGCAGCGACGAAGGCGTGTAACCCAGAATGCGATGCATGTGGCGAGCGAGATGACTCTGATGCGCGAAGCCGGTGGCCACTGCGACTTCTGCGATCGAGAACTTCTGGTTGCGCAGGAGCAGCTGCGCGCGCTCGACGCGCCGGCGCAGCACGTACTCGTATACCGGGACGCCGGTCGAATTGCGAAACAGCGTCTTCAGATGCGAGACGCTGATGCCGGCGATCTCGGCGATGCCCGGCAGCGACAGCTTGCTCGCGAGATTGTCCTCGATGTGCGCGATCACGCGCTCGAGCTTGGTGTGCGAGAGTCCGCCGCGAATCTCGCGCATCGGCAGCGAGCCGCGATAGTGTCGCTGCAAGAGACGCGCCGCGAGCGCCACGCCGAGACTGTCGCGCAGCAGCCCGCCGCCGGCGACATTCGAATCGAGGTCGGCTTTGAGCGTCCAGCCGATGTGCTCGATCACTGGATCGCGCATCTGAAAGCGATCGGCGATGTCGATGTCGTTGGGATCGCGATCGAGCCGCACGGCAACGGTCCGCAGCAACTCGTCGGGCACGCACATGACGAGCGCCAGGCCTTCCTGCTTCAGCTCCCAGCACGATGCCGTGCGCGCCGGAATGACGTCGAGGTCGCCCGCCACTTCGCGGCCGTGCCGGATGGTGCCACCACGCGTGCAGCGGACTTCCACCGAGGCGCCGAGGTGCATGCACACCATTGCATACGGCATCTCGGCGATTTCGGTGAGCCCCGCTGCGAAGGTGCTCACCCACGCCTTTATCTGCATGCCGCAGATGTACTGCGGGCGTGCGGCGAACACTCGCCCGATTCGGACGCGAATGTCTGTGCTGGATTTCTAGTCTTTCGGTCGAAAGCGGCCAAGGCCCTTTCGACAACGCCGTCAAAAGGCGTGACTTTTGTCGGCTAGGGTCCGGCGACGACGCGTTCGAGCGTTCGCTGCGCCATGACAGCGTGACGCCGGTCGCCGGCGAGGCCGGACGTGCCGAGCGTGACGCCGTAAAACACGGCCCAGCCTTTCGCGCGCCGCCTCGTTGCGTCGCTGACGTTGCAGGCCCGCAGCGCATGTTCGCGCGCCTTGCGATCGCCGAGATTCATCCACAGCGTTGCGAGATCGGTCGCGCGATCGCCGCGAGTCATGTCGCCCCAGTCGATCACGCCGGTGATCACGCCGTCGTCGTCGACGAGCAGGTTGCCGCCGTGCAAGTCGCCATGCAGCCAGGTCGGTTCCACATCGATCGGCGCTGCGATCGCATCCTCGTACACGCGGACCACCTCGTCGTCGAGCAGGCTCGTCTCGCGTTTCAATCGATGGATTCGCTCGACAATCTGTTCGGCTCGCTCCCGCAGCGGCACGCCTCGATACGGATTCACGGGCGCGTCGGCCGGTGCAGGCCGATGCAGCGCGCACAGGAACGCCGCGAGCCGTTCGCCCTGGTCGGCCCTGGGCTCGTTCAAATCGGCGTTGCGGCCGCGCATCCACGGCACCACGCTCCAACGCGAAGGATAGTTCTGTGCGGGCAAACCTATCCGCACCGGCGCCGGCACCGTGATCGGCAACAGCGGTGCGAGTTGCGGCAGCCATTGCTGCTCGTGTTCGATCAGCTTCGCGACGGCGACCCGCCGCGGCAGGCGCACCGCGAGAGCGTCGCCGAGCTTGAACATCGCGTTGTCCCAACCCGAGTCCATGGGTTGCAGCCGCAGCGCCGCGAGGTCCGGATGCTGCACTTGCAGGAGCGAGCGGACCAACGGCTCGTCGATCTCGATGTCTGCAGCGGGCTTGCTGTGATGGATGACGCGGGCGATCACCCGCGAAGTTTAGCGCACGGCCGCGACGATCGTCGTTCGCACCGGGGTCGGCAGCGAGGTGGGGGCGCTGAAATAGCGACTCTTGGCGACGAGCGGTAACAGCAACTCCACGGTCGTGAAGCCCGCGGCGTGCAGTTTGTCCTGCATTTCCTCCGGCTCGAAGTAGCTCAGCCACGGCTCGCCGGCTTGCGCCGCACGGTCCGCGACTCCCTGTGGCATGTTGCTGGTGGACGCGAACGTCAGCACGATTTCGCTGCCCGCCGGAAAGTCCGCGACGGAGCGCAACACCGCATCGATCGCGTCTTCGCGCAGATACATCGTGACGCCGAGCCAGGAAAAGAACGTGCGCTCGGTCGGCGAGATCGAGTGACGTACCAGCCCGTCGCGCAACGATTCGCGCTCGAAGTCGATGGTGGCAAACCCTGCATTCGGCGGCACGGTGAGCCCGGCGGCCGCGAGGTGCGAGCGTTTCAGTTCCTGCGTCCCGGCATGATCGACTTCGAGAATGCGCAGTTGCCGTGCCCACGCGGGCTGACGCACGGCGAACGTGTCGAAGCCGGCGCCGAGGATGACATATTGCGTCACACCGCGGCCGACGGCGGCGGCGAGCCGGTCTTCGGCAAAGCGCGATCGCAGCACCATGTGCGCGCGCAAGGCTCGGCTTTCCGGCGTTTGCGCGAGCGCGGCGGAGTCTCTGATCATTTGCTCGGCGCCCGGCCCGAGCACGGCGAGAGCCGTCGGATCGTCGAGCACTCGCGGAGGGGGGTCCAGCAACTGATGCGTCGCGCGCAGGTACGCGGTCATGAGCGCCGTGCGGCTCGCCGATTTCTGTGACATGCATGCAGCTTGCTGGCATTGAACTGCACGTGCAAGGCCCCATACTGCGCCAATGCGCCTCAGCCGCCGATTTCTCACTGCTATCGCATTGCTGGCGCTGTTCCATCTCTACATCGGCTTGCGTCTGCTGCCTCCCTTGTCGCTCGGCACGACCGGTCTCGTCGTCGGCTGGCTGGCGTTGCTCGCGTCGTGTCTCATGATGCCGCTCGCAGCTTTTGCGCGCAGCGCGCGCGACGAGGAGTGGTCGGACCGGCTCGCCTGGGTCGGCTTGACGACGATGGGCCTGTTCTCGTCGCTGGTGGTGTTCACGTTGCTGCGTGACATCGTGTTGCTGATCGCGAGCGCGTTCCTCGCCGCTGCTCAGTTGCTTGCTTTCGAACGGCTGACCGCAATTGCGACTATCGCGGTGGCGGTGCTGGCGACGCTCATCGGTCTCTTCAATGCGCGCCGCCGGGCGGCGATCGTCGATGTCGAAGTGCCGGTCGCGAACCTGCCCGCAGAGCTGAACGGCTTCTCGATCGCGCAGATCAGCGACGTGCACGTCGGACCGACGATCAAGCAGCAATACGTCGCGGCGATCGTCGATGCGGTGAACGGTCTCGATGCGGATGTGATTGCGGTCACCGGCGATGTCGTCGATGGCAACGTGCCGCAGCTCGCGCCGCACGTTGCGCCGCTGTCGCGGCTGCGCTCGCGTCACGGCACTTACTTCGTCACCGGCAATCATGAGTACTACTCGGGCGCGCAGGCATGGACGCGCGAGTTCGAGCGCCTCGGCATGCGAGTGTTGACCAACGAGCACGTCGTGCTCACGCATCGCGATCATCAGATCGTCATGGCCGGCGTCACCGATTACAGCGCGCACCATTTCGATCCGCGTCATCGCAGCGATCCGTCGGTGGCGCTGCAAGGCGCGCCGGCGAGCGCGGCAGTGAAGATTCTGCTCGCGCATCAGCCGCGTTCGGCGGAAGCCGCGGCAGAGGCGGGCTTCGATCTGCAATTGTCCGGACACACGCACGGCGGCCAGTTCTGGCCGTGGAATCACTTCGTGCGCTTCCAGCAGCCGTTCACCGCGGGGCTGAACAGACTGAAGAATCTGTGGGTGTACACGAGCCGCGGGACGGGATATTGGGGACCGCCGAAGAGATTCGGAGCGCCGTCCGAAATCACGCGTATACGGCTGGTTCCGGCGTGAGAACGGAATAATTCTCGCAGAGAGTTTCTCTTCGTCTTATTTCTCTATCCGGTACTCAATTCCAGCTCTGGTGTCTTCGGGGCCACGCTGCGTCTGCAGCGCCAGCTCGTCGGATAACTTGTAGCGCAGCGTGACGACGTCGCCGGGCTCGAACAAGCCGACGCCGTAGCTCAAATACAGGCGCGGCGAGAGGTATTGGCCGACGGTCAGGGCGGAGCCGCCGATCATTTCGTCTTCTTTCACGGACAGGTCCACGCCGAGCCGTTTGCCCAGGCTCTTGGCGAGCAGTCCGCCGCCCGCGGTGCCGATCGAGCGCGCGGCAGTCTGCATCGCGTCGGCGTCGCTGTCGCCCGCGCCGATCTCGTCGATCGGCTTGCCCGCGACGAGGTACGACAGCGCGTTGGCCTGGCTCATCGGCGGATCGGAATACACAGTCAGCTCGGGGCTCTTCGCGTTGCCGAGGATGCGCAGGCCCGCGGTCACATCTTCCACGGTGCGCGTGGCCTCGATGTTGAGGTTCGGATTGTCGAGCGGTGTCCACGCGTAGAGGAGTTGGCCGCGCTGGATCGTGAGATCCTGCCCGTACGCCTTGTACTTGCCGGCGACGCGCACTTCGCCCGAGCCGAGCGTCGGCTGGCCCGGACTCTCGCGCACCTGCAACGCGCCTTCCACGTTCGCTTGCAGGCCGAAGCCCGTGAGCTCGACCTTCTTGCCGATGTTGACCGTGATTTCGGCAAACACCGGCGCCTTCTCGGCTTCCTGCTCGCGCGTCTGCGCGTCTACGACGACTACGTCCGACGATGCCGCTTGCGCGTGCTCGCCGCCGCGCGGCAGCTTCTGCAGATTGATCGCCGCCTCGGGAATCGTAACGTCGCCGTTGAGCGTGACGCGCTCCGCGGTCCGCACGAGATTCAGATTGGGCGTGACGATGACGCGCGCGCCGGGAATGTCGGCAGCGAGCACGCGATCGCCCCCGACGTGCATGTCGACACGGCCCGAGCGATCCGCCTTGCCCGTGAATTGCAGCCGGCCGTCGCCCGAGACGATCGCGCCGTCGACAGTGATGTCTCCCGACGCCGCAGGGCGCACCTGCAATTGTCCCTTCTTCAGTTTCAAGCCGACCGCAGGAATGTCCGCGGCCAGCTCGGCGCCGCTGACCAGGCCGGAGAGCTCCGGCTTCTGCACCGTTCCGGCGAGCGCAATGTCGGCGTCGATGCGGCCGTGAACGTTGGCGAGCTGCGGCGCGAACACGGCGAGCGGCGCGAGATCCGGAATCTGTCCGCGCACGCGGCCGGTGAGCGGAGTCTCGGCGCGGCCGAGGTCGTGCACGCTGGCTTCGCCATGCAGGGTCGCGTTCGGCTCGAGTTGCGTGTCGAAGGTCGCGCGTGCGTCCGGACCGGACAGCGTCGCGGCGACTTTGAAGCCGCGATAGCCCAGCAGCTTCTGCGGCGGCTCCTGCGTTTCGTCGCCCGGCACGGCTGCGATGTGGCGAAAGAGGCTGCCCTCGTCCGACTCGATCAGCACGTCGCCGAACAGCTCGCCCTGCGGCGTGCGCCGGAGCTCGCCGTGACCTTGCAGCGTGCCTTCGAGCTTGATCGGCAGATCCGCGGTCGCGAGCGCGTTGCCGAGAGCGAGCGGCAAGTTCGCCAGTGAGTAGCTCACGCGAATTGCGCCGTCGGGCTGCAAAGCGCCGGCTGCGCACAGCTCGATGCGGCCGTCGACCAGGCACGCTTGCGACACCTCGGCTGAGCCCTTGGCCAACGTGATGTTGGCTGGATCGCGCAGCGCCAGGCGCGCAGCGTCCTTGACGTTGATCACGAGGTTCTTCATCGAGCCCGCCCAGCCTTCTTCCGTGCGCGCACCCTGCAAATCCAACTCGAGTGCCAGCGGTTCGCCGTTCACCCGCAACGCGAACCGATGCGACTTCGGCGCACCGTTCGCTTGTGCGCGCACGGTGTCGAACTGGAAGCCCGCCGCGGTGAGTTTCGTGAGATCGAGTTGCAGCGAGCCCTCGGGATTGCGCGGATCGGCGACCTTCGCCTGCGCGCTCAAGGATTCCACGCGCACGTTCATTGCGTGGAGATCGCGTCCGTGCGCATCGCCC
Source organism: Steroidobacteraceae bacterium (assembly GCA_035275145.1). Taxonomy (GTDB): domain Bacteria; phylum Pseudomonadota; class Gammaproteobacteria; order Steroidobacterales; family Steroidobacteraceae; genus Steroidobacter. The sequence goes on from DATENH010000026.1 coordinate 6,953, forward strand.
TCGATCGACAGATCGGGCCACTTGCCGCGCACCACGAACTGCGCCTGCAGGTCGCCACCCGAGTCGGGCACCCAGTCGTTCAGCGAAGCAACGTTCAGCGATATGTTCGCATCGAGCGCGTCGCCGTTGCGCCCGCGGAAGCTCAACTCGCTCTTTCCCGACTTGAGCGCGAGCGTGCCGCTCGCAATAAGGGGCGGTGCCAGCGACACGTCCGCATTCCCCGAGAGCGGCCGGCCGCGCAGCTCGCCGCGCAACTGAGCGAGGCGCAGCGAAGCTTCGGGACCTTGCTCCAACATCCGGCCCTTGCTTGCAAGATCGAAGCCGAGCCGCCCACGCCAGGCTGCGGCAAACGCACCGGGATCGAAATCCTTGGCCACGGCCGTCATATCCCATGCGAGCTGCGGCTGCAGATCGATCCGGCCGCGCGCCTCGAGACGTCCGGCCTGCTGCGAGATGTCGAACTGTTCGAGCTCGACCCGCTGCGGCGTGCCGTGCAGGTCGAGCGCGATGTCCGCGACGCGATCCTGCGCACCGATCGCGAGCTTGCCTCGTGCCGAGTAGGCCTGCGCGCTGCCTTGCGCGTTGAGCTCGCCGTGCGTGTACAGCTCCTGACCCACCCAGGTCGCCGGTACGACGATGTCGTTCCAGGTCGCCGCAATCTTCGCACTGAGCGGATCGCCTCCGAGATCGATGTCGCCGCCGAGGTGAATGCCGCCGCTCCCATGACTGATCCGCAGCACCGAATCGATCGCCACGACGTTGCCTTGGCGAGTGAAGCGCAGCGGCTCGATCAGCAGCGGCTCGTCGTTGAGCACCAGCTTGCCGGAGATCGCGCCCTGGTCCGCCGTGCCGTGCCCGCTCAGCGACGCGGCGAGGCTGGTGAACGACGACTTCGGCAGCAGCTCCTCACGCGGAGCGAAGCGCGGCGCTTCGAGCTTGAAGCGCCAGGGCCAGGTCTTCCTTTGCGTAACTTCCGCCTCCAGCTCCAAGTCGAGCGGTGCGGTCAGCGTCAGCGTCAGCGTGGCATCCGCAGCCTTGCTGCGCGTGTCCAGTGTGCCGGCGTACGAGCGCTCGCCGGCTTTCCAGCGAAAGCTTCCATGACCGCCGCCGGTGTAGATGCCGCGTTGACGAACGCTGCCCGCAAACGTGATCTCGCCCTGCGGCGAGCGCACGTCCAGTTGCTTCACTGCCAGGTCGCGCGAGGTCCAGTGACCGCTGAACGCAGCATGCGTGAGCTCCACCAGCAGCGCCTGGTCGCGGCGGATGCGCGCGGAATCGAGCGCGAGCGAATCGACCGCAATGTCGATCGGCGGTTTGAGCCGGAACGGCTTCGTCGACTTCTCGGGCGGCTTGGTCGGCTCGCTCAGCGTCACGTCGATGCCGCCGAGTTGCACTTCGTGCACATGGACCAGGGCGCGGAAGATATCCGTCAGCACGATATCGACGTGGACGCGTTGCAGCCGGGCGTCGATACCTGCCTCCGGGTCGTGGTAGCGAAGGCCAGTCACTGTGAGCGGACCCGCGATCTTGCCTTCGACCCGCGCCACCGCGAGCTTGCCGCCGAGCGCATCGACGGCGATGCGTGCGATCGCGCGTGCACCGGACTGCGTGCTCACTCCCCAAGCAGCGATCCCGAGCACGACGACGAGCAGCGCCGCGAGTGCCAAACCCAGCCATTTGAATGCGCGCTTCACAGGTCGGGCCCGATCACGAGATGAATGCGCCAGGAGTGATCGAAATTCGAGACGACCGGCAACGCGACGTCGAGCCGCACCATCCCTACCGGCGATTTCCAACGCAAGCCGACACCGGCGCCGACATTGGTGTCGTATTGCTTCGTGAACGCGTCACCGGCGTCGACGAAGGCCGCGACGCCCCACTTGTCCAGAAAGTAGTGCTCGTACTCCGCGCTCGCGATCGCCTGGTACTCGCCGCCGATCACCTCGCCCTTGGCGTCGAGATCGCCGATCTGCTGGTAGTCGAAGCCGCGGATCGAGCGGTCGCCGCCGGCGAAGAAGCGCAACTCCGGCGGCAGCGCATTGAAGTCGTCGACGATCATGCCGCCCAGCATGGCGCGCAGGATCACGCGATCGTGATCGCGGACTTTCTTCAGCCACTTCGCCTCGGCGCGCGCTTGCACGAAGCTCGTATCGGAGGCGACTTGCTCGGCAGCGACGCGCAGGCCATAGAGCAGGTTGTAGCCGCTGAGCGGGAAGTACAGATCGTCTGCCTTCTTGCGCGTCAACGTGCCCTCTGCGTAGAGCAGGCTGGTCGAGTGCTCCTCTTTCGCGATTTCGAAATCGCCGTTGAGGTATTGCAGGCCGAGGGTTCGCGTGAAGCCTTTCCAGCGGTCGGTCACTTCCGTCGCAGCCGCGCGCGCCATGCGTGACGTGCTGCTGTCGGTTTCCTCGTCGCGATAACCGACACCGAAAGTCCAATTGCGATTCGGCTGGCCCGGTTTCGGGATTCGATACTGAACGCGATAGTCCTCCAGGCGCGTCGAGTACTGTGCGTCCGCGCTCAGCTTGTGCCCGCGGTCGTTGAGCCAGCGCCGCTCGAAGCCGACCTTGCCGCCGGGTCCGGTGTCGGTGCTGACATAGACGCTCGCTGTGTAGACCGTGCGCTTGGCGCGCACCAGCGCCACGTCGATGGGCACGATCCCGTCCTTCGCGTGCTCCAGGTCCGGCGTGACAGCAACAGCCGCAAAGTAATCCGCATCGACCAGCACCTGCTGCAACTGGAGCAGCTTGTCGATCGAATAGAACTCGCCTGGCTTCCATGGGGTGTAGCGCTGCAAAAACTTGTCCGGGAACTGCACGTCGCTGAAGTGCACCGGGCCGAAGCGATGCCGCTCGCCCGGATTCCATTCGAGGTCGATCTCGGCGCTGTTCGCGGCGCGCACCACTTCGACGCGATGCTGCACGAGCTGCGCGCGAACGTAACCTTCGTTGGCGAGCGCAGTGGAAATTTCCTGCTTGCTGCGCTCGTACGCGGCATGATCGAGCCGCTCTCCCTGTTGCGGTTGAAAGTGCTCGAGCGCTGCCTTGACCGGCTCGAGTTGCAGCGCATTGCCGCCGATCACGACGCGCTCCTTGCGCACGATGACGGGTTCGCCCGGCACGACGCGGAACGTCGCGCGATACTGCGTCGGCTCCGGCCGCTCCAGTTTGCCGGTGGCCTCGGCGTCGTAGTAGCCGAACGGCTCCAGCGCCTTGTGGATCTGCTCGTCCGCGTTCTCGAACAGGCGCCGCACTTCGATCGGCGAGACGTCGCGGTCTTCGTATTGCGTCAGCTCGATGCTGGCCCGCACGGACTCCAGCATTTCGCCTTCGATTCCTTCGACGACGACTGCGACTCGCTCGGCACGCAGCGGTGCGGCAAACGTCAGGCACAGAACCGCGGCGAGGAACTTTCTCACCGGTACGTGACGCGCTGACGCGCGCCTTGTTCCCAGTACTGTTTCGCGTGCGAGAACGACCGACAGAAGCTGACTCGCCGCTGAACGAAAACATTCAGAGGTCGTTAAGTGCCGCTGCGTTGAGATGGCCGTGAGTCTTACAGCTCGCAGGCAAATCCATGAGACGTATTCTGGCTTTCGGCGTCGTTGTCCTGACCTCCCTGCTGGCGCAGCCCGGGGCCTTCGCGGCCGAGGGCCGCGTCTCCGAGCTGCAGGCACAGCCGCTCGATCCGCAGCGCGTGTCGAAATACACGGAAGCGCGCGGCGCGACTGCGCCGACGCTGAAATCCGCGAAGCCGCACAGCGCTCGCGCCGCGAACAAGACCGCCGCGCTGAAGTCGGTGCGGCCGTCGGCACCGCTGCAATCGGCGAAGATTTCCGACTTCTCGTTCTTCGATGCGGGCAGCACGCTGCTCGCCGATCGCGACGGCGACGGCTTTCACCGCGAGTTCCGCGTGCGCTTCGACGCCGACGTCGTGTCGGGCGATGCAGTCGTGTTCGCGCGGCTGTATCTGCGCCGCGTCGGCGATCGCGACTGGGTGCTGTATCACGAGACCGACGATTTTCAGATCTCGGGCAGCAACGGCGACGACGACTACTTCGTGACCACGACGCTGGACGACGGCTGGCCGACCGGCGACTACGACGTGCTCATCGACCTGTACGAGTCGGGGTTCAGCGGCATCGTCGCGACCATCGGCCCGTTCGACAGCGATGCGCTCGGGCTGCTGCCGCTCGAGGAAGCCGGCCTCGATCTGCCGATCGAGCTGCCCGGTTACACCATTCGCGACGTGAAGACGACGCTGCTCATCGACGACGACCGCGACGGCCACTTCTCGAAGTTCCGCGTCGAGTTCGATCCCGACGCGGATTTCGACGGCACGTTCGTCTACGCCGAAGTTTGGGTGCGCGCGCAGGGCGGCGAGTGGATCCAGGAGCACGTCTCCGACGACTTCCTGGTCGATGCGAGCGGCCAGGAGGACGTCTACAGCCTCACGGCCGACTGGGTCAGCGGCTATCCGACCGGCTTCTATGACGTGCAGATCGACCTGCGCGACGCCGACACGGGTGCGTTGGTCGCCTCCGCGGGCAGCGAGCGGCCCGAGTTGTCCCGCATCCCGCTCGAAGACCAGGGTCGCGATACGTTCGTCAGCGCCCCGCCGGCGAATGGCGGCGGGGGCGTCGTGACCTCCCGTGAGCATGGCGGAGGCGCCATCGGGGGCTGGTTCGCGATGGCGCTGCTGATGCTTCTGGTCTGGGGGCGTCTGCGCCCCGCCGGATCGCGCCAGGCATACCCCTAAAGTACGTGTCGCTTATGTTTCCACTTGCCCCGGTCGGACCTGGTCCAGCCGGGGCGAAGTGGCTGAGCCCCTGACCTATTTCCAGGACTGGCACACGGGTTGCTTTCCCTCTGTAGCGGGCTGGAAGTGCAGCCCCGGGCACCGGGGCCCGAACGTAACAACAGTTGGGGTTCCACCTAGTGCCATTCCGCTCCCTTCGCGCGACGGGCGCAGCCATTTGCGCCACGCTCGCCTTGCTTGCCAGTCCCCTCGTACGGGCGAACAACGTAGTCGGAGCCTGGGATCCCACGCTCTACAACTGGCCGCTGATCCCGATCCATGCCGTGCTTACGCCCGACATGCGGATCATGACCTACGGCACCGATGGCATCGCGCGCCAGACCGGCTTCTTCATTTATGACCTGTGGGACATCAACGCCGGCCTGAACGGCGGCCACCTCACGCTCAACAACGCGACCAACACCGACATCTTCTGCGGCTCGCAGGTGGTGCTGCCGCAGGGCGGCCAGGTGTTCCTGGCCGGCGGCGACAACTGGACCGGCACGGCGACGACCAACACCGGCAACAACAACAGCAACGTTCTCACGCTGTCGAGCAACGTATTGGCCCGCGGCAACAACATGAACCGCGTCCGCTGGTACTCGGGCTCGACCGTGCTGTTGAACGGCGACGTCTACATCCAGGGCGGTTCGAGCGGCACAGATCGTCCAGAGGTGCGTCAGGCGAACGGCACGTTCCGTCTGCTGAGTGGCGCTAACACCAGCAGTCTCGACTTCCAATATCCGCGCAACTGGATCGCGCCGGACGGCCGCGTGTTCGGCTACGACAGCAACGGGCAGATGTACTACGTCAACCCGTCCGGCACCGGCACGATCGCCATGGGCGCCGCGATCCCGAGCCAGTACACGGCGAGCGACGCGAGCGCGGCGATGTTCCGCCCGGGCCGCATCCTGCAGTTCGGCGGCAACTCGAACGGCGCGGTCGTGATCGACATCACCTCGGGCACGCCGGTCGTGACGCCGACTGCGTCGATGTCGACGCAGCGCCGGCTCGTCAACGCGGCTGTCCTGCCGAACGGCAAAGTGCTCGCGACCGGCGGCAGTCAGGTCAACAACGAGCTCACCGGCGTCAACAACTCGGCCGAGATCTGGGATCCGACCACCGGCACCTGGACGCAAGGTCCGAGCGGTCAGCGTCCGCGCCTGTATCACTCGATGTCCTTGTTGCTGCCCGACGGCCGCGTGCTGGTCGGCGGCGGCGGCGCGCCCGGCCCGGTCGCCAACATGAACATGGAGGTCTACCGGCCGCCATACCTGTACGACTCGACCGGTGCGCTCGCGATGCAGCCGCGCCTGACCACTGCGCCGGCGCAGATCGACATCGGCGAGACCTTCTTCGTCGACTTCACCGACGCTGCCGATATCAGCCGCGTCACCATGGTCAAGACGGCTTCCGTGACGCACAGCTGGAACATGGAGCAGCGCTTCGTGGAGGCGACGTTCGTGAAGGACGGCACGCGCTTGCGCATTCAGGCTCCGACGCACGCTGCCGACGCGCCGCCGGGATTCTGGATGCTGTACGCGTTGAACGAGTCCGGCGTGCCTTCGACGGCCAAGATCATCAAGGTCAACATCGCGTCGAACCCGAACCCGGCGATCACGCCGGTGCTGACGAATCCCGGCAACAAGACCGGCCAGTGGGCCGTGGCGACCAGCTTGCAGCTCGCCGCGACTGATCCGAACGGCGACGAGCTCGGCTACGGCGCGAGCGGTCTGCCCACCGGCCTGACCATCAACGCAACGACCGGCCTCATCAGCGGCACGCCGACCGCGGTCGGCAATTTCAACGTCGTCGTCGCGGCCAGCGACGGCATCAATACGGCCACTCAGTCATTCCAGTGGACGATCTCGGATCCGTCCCCGCTCACAGTTACGCCGCCGCCGCCGCCCGCAACGATGCTGCCCGGCGGGCAGGCCACGTACACGGTCGGCGTCACGAACGGCCAGAACGCGCAGGTGCGTTGGGACTTCGACGATGGCACGCCGGTCACGCCGTATTCGCCGCAGCTGACCATCAGTCACACCTTCACGGCTCCGGGTGTCTACTACGTCACGGTCACCGCGATCGACTCTCGCAACGTGCCGGTTTCGCAGACCTTCGTGCAGACGGTGCATCTGCCGCTCACGGCAAATCGTCCGGCGGCTTCGAGCACTATCGCTTTCGAGACGCGCGCAGCGGGCAACCGCGTGTGGGTCGTCAACCAGGACAACGACACCGCGAGCGTCTTCAACGCCGCGACCAACGCGAAGATCGCTGAGGTTGCGGTCGGTGTCGCGCCGCGCAGCGTCGCGATTGCGCCGAATGGTCGAATTTGGGTCACGAACAGAACCGGCGCGTCGATCAGCATTATCGATCAGACTTCGCTGGCCGTCGTGCAGACGGTGCCGCTGCCGCGCGCTTCGCAGCCGTACGGCATCGTCTTCGATCCGACGGGCAGCGCGGCATTTGTCGCGTGCGCGGCCACCGGCGCGCTGCTGAAGCTCGATCCGGTCACGGGCGCAACGCTCGGCTCCGTGAACATCGGCCTGAATGCGCGCCAGATTTCGATGAGCGGCGACGGACAGTCGATCTACGTCACGCGCTTCATCACGCCGCCCGTCGCGGGCGAGAACACCGGCGTCGTGCAGACCGCAACGGGCGCTGCAGAAGTCGTGGCGCTCTCCGCGAGTCCATTCGCAGTCGTGCGCACGATCACGCTCGCACACAGCGATCTGCAGGACACCGAGACGCAAGGCCGCGGCATTCCGAACTACCTCGGCACCGCCACGATCTCGCCGGACGGCACGCAGGCCTGGGTGCCTTCGAAGCAGGACAACATCGCGCGCGGCTCGCTGCGCGACGGGCGCAACATCGACTTCCAGAATACGGTGCGCGCGATCAGTTCTCGAATCGACATCGCAGCCGGGATCGAGGACTTGGCCGCGCGCATCGACCACGACAACTCCGGCATCGCCAGCGCAGTCGCGTTCGATCCGCTCGGCGTGTACATGTTCGTTGCACTGGAAAGCAGCCGCGAAGTCGCGGTGGTCGACGCGCATGGCCGCTGGGAAGTGTTCCGCTTCGACGTCGGCCGTGCGCCGCAGGGCCTGACGGTTGCGCCGGACGGCTCGAAGCTGTTCGTCAACAACTTCATGGATCGCAGCGTCAGCGTCTTCGATCTGGGCCCGCTGCTGCAGACCGGTGCAGTGAACGTGCCGCTGCTCGCGACTGTGAGCGCGGTCACGACCGAGAAACTCACCGCGACCGTGCTGAAGGGCAAACAGTTCTTCTACGACGCACGCGATACGCGGCTCGCACGCGATCGCTACATGAGCTGTGCGACCTGTCACAACGACGGCGGCAGCGACGGACGCGTCTGGGATCTCACCGGCATGGGTGAAGGCCTGCGCAACACGATCACGCTGAACGGCCGCGCCGGCATGGGCCACGGGTTCCTGCATTGGAGCGCGAACTTCGACGAAGTGCAGGACTTCGAAGGTCAGATCCGCGCGCTCGCGGGCGGCACCGGCCTGATGTCCGACGCCGACTTCGGAACGCACTCGCAGCCGCTCGGCCCGCAGAAATCCAACATCAGTCCCGATCTGGACGCGCTTGCGGCGTATCTCGCGTCGCTCTCGACTTTCAGCCAGAGTCCGTATCGCAACGCCGATGGCACGCTCACCGCGGCTGCGGCGGTCGGCAAGACCGTGTTCCAGGACAAGAACTGCGGCCTGTGTCACGCCGGCGCGAAGTTCACGGACAGCGCTGCTGTGACGCTGGATGACGTCGGCACGATCAAGCAGCCGACGAGCGGCAAGCGCCTCGGCGGGACGCTCACGGGCATCGATCCTCCGACGTTGCGCGATGTGTGGGCGACTGCCCCGTATCTGCACGATGGCTCGGCGCGGACGCTGGAAGACGCCGTGCGTGCGCACACGAACGTCTCGTTGACCCCGTCTGAAGTGACCTCGGTTGCCGCGTATCTCACGCAGATCGGCAGCGAGGAGCCGAGTGCTCCGGTGCCGCAGCCTGCCGTGGCGATCCGCGTCGACGTCGGCGCTACCCAGCCTTACCTGGACTCCGCGTCGAACGTGTGGGGCGGGGACAGCAGCTATAACACGGGCAATACGATTACCTGGCCGTCGAATACACCGATCACCGGTACGAGCGATCCGGCCCTGTATCGCACCGAGCGCTGGGATGCGACGGGCGGGCAGGAACTCGGCTACACCTTCAACGTACCGAACGGCACGTACATGGTGCGGCTGCACTTCGCGGAGAACTACGACGCGCTGTGGGCAGTGGGCAGCCGCGTGTTCGACGTGAACATCAACGGCACGCTCGCGCTCGACAACATCGACGTGTTCGCCGAAGCCGGCGCGCGCACGGCGCTGATCAAGACTGCCCAGGCGACCGTCACCAACGGGACGCTGGTGATCCAATTCATTCATCAGGTCGAGGATCCGTTCGTCAATGCGATCGAGATCTTCAGCGAGAACGTCACGACGGATACCACTCCGCCCAGTGCTACGGGCGCGCTGACTGCGACGGCGGCGAGCCAGACGCAGATCAATCTGAGCTGGGGCGCGGCGACCGACAATGTCGGTATCGGCAGCTACCTGATCGAGCGTTGCCTGGGTGTGGGCTGCACGAATTTCGTGCAGGTCGTCGAGAACGGGGGCACCGCCACCACCTACAACAACACCGGGCTGACCGCGGGCACCTCGTACAGCTATCGCGTGCGGGCGAAGGATGTAGCGGGCAACGTGGGTGGCTACTCGACCGTCGCCACCGCGATCACGCAGGGCGCGACGGACACGATACCGCCGAGTGCGCCGGGCACGCTGACTGCGACGGCGTCGAGCACGAGCGCGACAACGATGAATCTGAGCTGGGGCCCGGCGACGGACAACGTCGCCGTCACTGGCTACCAGGTCGAGCGTTGTCAGGGCGCCGGCTGCTCGAACTTTGCGCTGGTCTTCACGACTACCCAGACGTCGTCGACCACCAACGTCAACCTGACGCCAGGCACGTCGTACAGCTATCGCATGCGCGCGACAGATGCAGCGGGCAACGTGGGTGCGTACTCGAACGTCTCCAGCGCGACGACGCTCGCGTTGGATTCGACGCCGCCGACTGCGCCGGCCACTATCACTGCGACGGCGACGAGCTCGACGCAGATCAACGTGAGTTGGGGCTTTGCGACGGACAATGTCGGCGTGGTCAACTACTTCCTCGAGCGTTGTCAGGGCGCGGGCTGCACCAACTTTGCGGCGCTCACTACGACGGGCAACCAGGTCAGGCAGTTCAACGACTCCGTGACGGCCAACACGTCGTACAGCTATCGCGTACGCGCGACAGATGCACAGGGCAACCAGGGTGCCTACTCGACTGTCGCCAGCGCGACGACGCCGCCTCCGCCGGATACGACGAAGCCGAGTGCGCCGGGCACGCTGACTGCAACAGCTGCTGGCCCGTCGCAGATCAATCTGAGCTGGGGCGCGGCGACGGACAACGTCGGTGTAACCGGCTACTCGATCGAACGCTGTCAGGGGTCGGGTTGCTCGAACTACACAGTGGTCGGCACCGTCAATGGCACGACGACGACCTTCAGCAGCACCGGGCTGACGGCGAACACGTTGTACCGCCATCGGGTGCGGGCGAACGACGCGGCCGGCAATCTGGGCAACTACTCGAACGTCGCCAACGCAACGACGTCGGCTGCGCCGGATACCACTCCGCCGAGTGCACCGGGCGCGCTGACGGCGACGGCAACGAGCCAGACGCAGATCAATCTGAGCTGGGGCGCGGCGACGGATAACGTCGCGGTGACCGGCTACGTGATCGAGAGGTGTCAGGGCGCGGGCTGCTCGACCTTTGCGCTGGTCACGACGACGAGCGGCACTGGCACGACCTTCAATAACACCGGACTGGCGGTGGGTACGCCGTACAGCTACCGCGTGCGAGCGAGGGACGCGGCCGGCAACGAAGGCACCAATTCGAATGTTGCCAATGCGACGACGCAGGCGCCGGATACGACTCCGCCGGCTGCTCCGGCCACGCTCACTGCGACGGCTGCGGGCTCGTCGCAGATCAATCTGAGCTGGGGCGCAGCGACCGACAACGTCGCGGTGACCGGCTACTTGATCGAGCGCTGTCAGGGCGCGGGCTGCTCGAACTTTGTGCAGATCGCTGCGCCGACCGGCACCGGCACGACCTTCAGCAACACCGGGCTGACGGCGAATACTTCGTACAGCTATCGCGTGCGAGCGACGGATGCAGCGGCCAATAACGGCGCCTACTCGCCCGTCGCAAGTGCGACTACCGCGAACGCGGCTGCTACGGCGATTCGCGTAAACGTCGGCGGTCCGGCCTACACGGATTCCGGCTCGAACGTCTGGAGTGCGGACACCGGCTTCAACACCGGCAACTCGCTGGTCTGGGCTGCGAACATGGCGATCGCGGGCACGAGTGATCCAGCCCTGTATCGCAACGAGCGTTGGGATGCGGATACCGCGCCGGAGATGGCTTACAGCTTCAACGTGCCGAACGGCACGTACACGGTGAAGCTGCACTTCGCCGAGAACTACGATCCGCTGTTCGCAGTGGGCCAGCGCGTGTTCGACGTGAACATCAACGGCGCACTCGCGTTCGACAACATCGACGTGTTCGCCGAGGTCGGCGCGCACACGGCGTTGATCAAGACGGCGACGGCAACCGTCACCAACGGCACGCTCACGATCACGTTCGTGCACCAGGTCGAGGATCCGTTCGTCGACGCCATCGAGATCCTCAGCCAGTAATCATGACGACTAGATCGGCGATCGTACTGATCGCACTCCTGGCAAGCGCCGCTGCTTCGGTAGCGGCGCCTCCCCCGGAGCGCACGCTGCTCGCGGAGCCGCCGCGTGCGATCGCGGACTTCCAGCTCACGGACCAGGCCGGCAAGACGGTGAAGCTCGTCGACTTGCGCGGCGCGCCGGTGCTGATGTTCTTCGGCTTCACGCACTGCGCGCAGGTCTGTCCGGCGGCGCTGCAGCAGCTGCGTCAGCTCGAGCGCACGCACCGCGCCGAGCTCGGCAAGACGCGCATCGTGATCGTCAGCGTGGATGGCGAGCGCGACAGTCCCGCTGCCATGAAGGCCTGGTTGCAGCCAATCTCCCCGAGCTTCATCGGCCTGACCGGCGCGCCGGCCACGGTGCACGACATCGCCGCGCAATTTTCCGCCGCGTTCTACAAGGTGCCCGGCGCGAACAAGAGCGAGTATTCGATGGAGCACAACTCGCAGATCTTCCTGCTCGACGGCAAGGGCCGGCTGCGCGCGACTTTCTTCAATGCTCCGCTCGCGACCATGGCGACGGTCACCCACACAATCGCTGTGGAATGACGCTGTAGTCGGGCTTCAGCCCGACAATCCTGGTACGCGGAACTAACCTCGGGCTGAGAGGTTCATCCACACTGTGTCGACTTGCCACGCATCGTCCATCGTCTTCGACGGCCACGTGCTCGCGTGGTTCGGGCCGGAAGGCGCGACCTGGAGCGTCCCCGCCGGCCGCTTGCGCGCGATCCGCGAGCTGGTCGCGGAGTCCGGCGATGCCCGCTGGCTCGTGGCCTTCGACATCGACGGACAGGACTTCGCGCTGCAATCTCCCGCCAACGCCAACGGCATGGAGCAGGCGCTGGCTGCGCTCGGCAAGCGGTTGAATACGAGCCTGAAGCTTGAATTGGAGCGGGCAGGGCCAGGCAACAGCCGCCTGGTGTGGTCCTGCTGAGAGATCGGGCGATCGACTTGCATAGCTAATTTGCTATAAGTATAGTGAATTAGCTATGAGCGCCACGAGCGACCTATCCACCATCCAGGCCTTGCGCGGCGATGTCGCCCTGCAAATCTCGCGGTTTCTGGCGAGACAGCAGCTGAGCCAGGCGGCAGCGGCGAAGCAGCTACGGATTCCGCAGCCCACGATCAGCAAGATAGTGAATGGTCGGGTCGCCGAGCTCTCGCTGGAGTTGTTGATCCGCATTGCCGTTCGTGCCGGCTTGCAGTTGGTGCTGCAGACCGGGGCCGTGCCTGAGGAAGCAGGAGCTTTTTTGAGCGGCGCCGTATCGAATGCTCGGCAAGGCACTCCGTCGAAGCTTGCGGACGATGCGCGGGAAGCGCTGCTGACGACTGCGCGTGACATGACGGCCGAGCAGCGTTTGCAGGCTCACGTCAAACACAGTGAGCTCCTCACGTCCCTGCATCGTGCCGGAAGGCGATCGCGATGAAGGCGCGCGGCCCGGGCCAATCGGCGCTTTTGCTATTGGACGTTGCCGCCCTGCTGGCGGAGCGCGCCATCGACTATGCGGTAGTTGGGGCTATGGCGGCTTCCATCCATGGCCCCATTCGGGGAACCGCCGACGCCGACGCGCTCGTTTCGGTTGCGGGACCGAAGCTCAGACAGTTGCAGAAGAATCTCAAGAAAGCAGGGTTCAGCACGGAGCTGCGGCAAGGCGCCGCGGAAGATCCCATCGGTGCCCTGCTCGCAGTCATGGACAAGCACGGCAATCGAGTGGATCTGCTGGCGGGTCTGCGCGGCCTCGACGCTCAGGCATTCTCGCGCGCAATCACGGTGCCTTTCCATGGCAAGTCTCTGCGTGTGATCGGTCGGGAGGATTTCATCGCGATGAAGTGCTTCGCCGGCGGTCCACAGGATATCGTCGATGCGCGCCACGCATTCAAGGCGGCACAGGAACGGATCGACATCGACCTCCTGAGACGACTGAGCCGACGCTTCGGACGTCCGGCGGCAGACGTGCTCGAGCAAGTGCTGAGTTCCTGATCCGATAGCCTCACCGCTGGTCGAACAGCGAGTACATATCGAACTGCCTGCTATCCCCGATCACCTGCTCGAAATCCAACCCGAGCGTTTCCAGCACCGGCTCCGCCACCGGCCGCACCTGTTTTGTCACATAGTGCTCGCGGTCGAGCGGATGCTCGACGTTGTCGACCGGCTCCGGGCCCGCAGTCGTGATCACGTAGCTGACGAGTCGGCCGTCCGATTGCGTCGACTTGCGTGCCGCGGCGACGTGCGGCGGGGTCGTGGCCGTGTAGTCGTCGGCATCTTTGCGCAGGTTCTTGCGATAGATGAGCTCATCGTCCAGCTCACCGCCGCGCACACGGCGCACGATCTCGGCGAGATAGACGTCGACGGCTTGATCCGTGAACAAGCGATGGTAGAGCTCGCGTTGCACTTGCTTGGCAAGCGCCGTCCAGTCGCGACGCACGACTTCCATGCCGACGAACTCGACGGTCTCGAGCGCAGCGCCGTGGCGTAACCCTGCATAGCGCTTGCTCGCGCCGCGCGTGCTGTGTCGCGCGCGCGGCAGGAACAGCTTCAGATACAGCTTTTCGAACTTCAGCTCCAGCTTGCTCGGCACGCTCCAGCGTTGCTCGATGGAAGCCGCGATCTCTTTGCTCAGCGCTGCGGCCAGCTCCGGCCCGCGCGCCGCTGCACGCTCCGGATCGTCCATGCCGGAGTGCACGAACAGGCTGTCGGTGTCGCCATACAGAACCTGGAAACCCCTGGCTTCGAACCATGCCTTCGACCACAGCAACATTTCCTTGCCCATGCCGGTGATCGAGTTGGCGAGCGCCGGGTTGTAGAAGCGACAGGCGGGCGTGCCGAGCACGCCATAGAAGGAGTTCATCAGGATCTTGATGGCGTGCCCGGCGACATTGTCGCCCGCGCGCTTCGCGGCCTCGCGCCGAGGGAACAACTCATCGAGCATGCGCGGCAGGATGGCCGCTGAGCGCCGAAACGCGCCGCCCGGCGTTTCGATCAATGCGTCGCCAGGCCGCGGCTCGGCAACGTAGGACAGCGGATCGATGTTGAAGGTGCGGATGATGCTCGGGTACAGGCTCTTGAAATCGAACACCCACACATTGCGATGCATGCCAGTGCGCGGTTCGAGCACATGACCGCCTTGCTGAGCTGCATGCACGCGGGAGTCGCTGGAGCGCACGCTTGGCGCGACGATCTTGAGCCGCTCCAGCTCGCTCAGGTACAGAAAATCGAACGACGCGATGCTGGCAGCGACGCGGTCCGGCGTCATGCCCGTCAGCTTGCTGCGCGCGAATGCGAGCTGCACGACATTGAGCTTCTCGACGATCTGATACGCGAGCCGCGCATCGGTGCGTGCGTACAGCGCGAAGGCGGGCAGGTCGTGACGATAGTTGTGCACGATTTCGCCGATGCGGTCGCGCACGTCGCCCGCAACGGCTTTACCTTCACCCAACACTTCGCGGGCCACCGCGTCGAGCGAGTAGTCGTCCATGCGGATGAAAGCGCCGCGTAGCAGGTCGATGCCGTCGAGCACCAGGCGCCCGGAAATCGAAGCCTGGCCGCTGCCGAAATAGCCTTCGGGCTTGCGCAGGCGCATCGGCGTCGAATCGCGGCCGAGCTGCAGTGCGTGGCGCAGGCGGAAGGCGATTCGCTGCAGCACCGTGAGATCGAAATCGATCGTGTTCCAGCCCGTGAGCACGTCGACGTCCAGCTCGCGCACGCGCGCGCAGAATGCATCCAGTGCCGCGTATTCGTTGGCGCAGCGGGTTGCTTTTTCCGGCATCGGTCGCTGGCCGCTGTCGACGATCAATACTTCATCGAGCCCCGGTGCGTACATCGAGATGGCGAGCAGGCGCTCGCCTTTGCCATCGGTCTCGATATCGAACGCCAGCACGCGCGGTGTGACCGTCACGTCGGCTGGCCGCAGCACCGGATTGTCGAAGATCCAGGTCACGCCCCGTCCGGCCGTCGCCTCGCCTTCGATCTCGCAACCGCCCTGGATGCCGCGCTCGATCAGGTAGCGCACGGCGAAACGCACGTCGGCTTCGAACGTATCGATGCCCGCGGCATGCAAGCGGTCGCGCAGTGCCGGCACGTCTGACGGCACTTGGACTTCGATGCGCGCGACGGGCTCGCCAGCGAACGTGCGGTAGTCGATAGGTCGCGCCGGTGGCATCCGCAAGGCCTGCGCACGTTGCGCGTCGACGGCACGCACATAGAAATGAGGGAGCTGACGATCGTCGCGCACCAGGAACGTGCCGCCGTCTTCCAGCCGGCCGTAGATGTGGATGACGGGGACGCGCGCGCCGTCGGGCCGGTTCGCGACCCGGTAGCTCGCCTGCAGAATGAAGCCGCGCGCCTTATTCACCGCGTCATTGTGCCACCGCTCTTGACTTCGAGCGCGCTCTAGCCCGTGTAATGGCCACATCGACGGCAAGAGGTGGAAATCATGGGCGCACGCGAGAACAAGCAGCTGCTGCAGGGTGTGTTCGCGGAGCTCGCGCAGGGCAACGGCAAGCCGTTCGTCGACGCGATGGCGGAAGATTTTTGCTGGCAGGCCATCGGCACGACGGCGTGGTCGCGGCCCTTTCGCGGCAAACAGGCGGTGATGAGCGAGCTGATGCGGCCGTTGTTCGCACAGTTTGGCGACCGCTATACGAACACGGCGCTACGCATGATCGCAGAGGACGACTACGTGGTGGTCGAGTGTCGCGGGCGGGTCACGACCAAGACGGGCAAGGCGTACAACAATCAGTACTGCTACGTCATTCGCTTCGCGGAGGGCAAGATGCGCGAGCTGACCGAGTACTTCGATACCGAATTGGTGACAGCGGCGTTGCAACCGCCTCAATAGAACATGTTGATCGCGGCGACCGGCGTGACACTCGCGCCGGTGTTGCTGCCGGCGGCGAACCAGCGCGCGCCGACGATCACGCCGATTCTGCTGTTGAAGTTGTATTCGAGCGCGGGTGCGAGGCCGAAGCGCCAGGCCGAGCCTGAGTCGGCATCGAACGCAACGCCCTGCACCTGCCCGCGAACGCGAGTGCTGGAGTCGTGTTGATAGAAGGCATCCAGCGCCAGCACCCAATTGCGCGTCAGGCTGTACTCCCACGCGGAGTAGAGGCTGAACGTGTCGCCAGGATCGGCGTGGCCGCGAAACCCCTGCGGGGTGCCGTAAACACTCGAATCGGTAACGTCGACGCTGTCGGAGCAGGCATAAGCGACGTTGAGGCGCGTGCGCAGGATGCGTCCATTCGGCATCCACAGGTAATACTGCGAGTGGATGGCCAGTGAAGTTGTGTATGCCCCAGCTCCCAGTCCGTCGCTCGGACGCGTACCGAGCTGATCGTACTTGCCGGTAGGCAGAGTCTGTTGCAGCACGAACGATGACGTGGGCACATGCGCGCCTTCGCGAAACTGCGAGAGCCGCCACTGTGCCTGCAGCGTCACGTCGCCAACGCCAATGCCGGAGCTGTCCGAGCCGTTCTCGACATCATTGAAGCCGAACGTGGGGATCACGCCCGCGGTAAAGCTGTCGGTCACTCCATAGAGCATGTACGTGAGCGAGCCGTAGCTGTGCACGGTGTCGGTGCTGCGATAGTTGCCATCGCTGTCGTAGCGTCCGCGCGTGATCACGTCGTAGACGTAGGGTTCGATCAACGCATGACCTTGCGGCAGCGTCGCTGCGCCGGCCGCCACGATCGGCCCGGTCCACCAGGCGTCGTCGAGCGATTGCCGGTCCGGCTCCGCGGCGCGGCTCGAGAACGGCGAGGAGAGAGTCAGCACCGCAAGGGCGGCGAGCGAATACTTGAGCATAGGGCAGCGATAGTGAACTGTTCGGCGCGCCTGAACACCCCGTTCCTTGCTGTCGAACTGGCGGGGATTGCGAGGAGGCCGTCGTGGCGCTACTTCATGAGCACGAGCTCTTCCGCCATCGTCGGGTGGATCGCGACGCATTCGTCGAGCTGCGACTTGCGCAGGCGCGCTTTCACCGCGACCGCCAGCACCTGCAGGATCTCAGGCGCGTCGGGGCCGATCATGTGCGCGCCGACGATGCGATCGTCCGCGTCATCGACCACCAGCTTGAACAACGCGCGCTCGTTGCGGTTGGCGAGCACGTTCTTCATCGGCCGGAAGTCGGAGGTGTAGACCTTCACCGGCCCGAGCCGCGAGCGCGCCTGCGCTTCGGTAAGTCCGACGCCGGCGAGCGGCGGATGGCTGAAGACAGCAGACGGAATGCAGTTGTAATCGACCTTGGTCGGCTGGTTGCCGAACACGGTTTCCGCGAATGCCTGGCCTTCGCGGATCGCGACGGGGGTGAGCTGCACGCGGTTGGTCACGTCGCCGACGGCGTAGATCGACGGGCAGGTGGAACGGCTGTATTCGTCGACCCGGACCGCACCGTTCGCGTCGAGCTCGACGCCCGCGCTCGCCAGACCGAGGCGTTCCGTGTTCGGCGCGCGGCCGACGGCGCACAGCAGGGCGTCGCACTCCACGCTCACGTCGCCGAGTCGCACGTCGAGCACGCCGTTCGCGCGGCGCTCGATGCTCTTGAGCGGCGAATTGAACAGGAACTGGATGCCCTTGGACATCGAGATCTGCAGCAGGCGGTCGCGGATCTGCGCGTCGTAACTGCGCAGGATCTGATCGCCGCGATTGACGACGGTGACCTTCGAGCCGAGCTCGTTGAAGATGCCGGCAAACTCGTTCGCGATGTAGCCGCCGCCGGCAATCAGGATGCGCGCCGGCAGCCGCTCGAGATGGAAGGCGTCGTTCGAAGTGATCGCGTGCTCGATGCCGGGGACCGGCGGGATCTGCGGCCGCGCGCCCGTGGCAATGAGGATGAACTTGGCGTTGATGCTCCGTCCGTCGATCTGCACGCTGTTCGGGCCGGTAACGGCAGCGTGTCCTTCGAAGATGTCGACCTTGTGTGTTTCGAGCGTCTGACGATAAAGGCCGCTGAGGCGAGTGACTTCGGCGAGCACGTTGTCGCGCAGAATCGCCCAATCGAACGATGCGCCGGAAAGCTGCCAGCCGAAGCGGCGCGCGTCCTCCAGGTCTTCCGCAAAATGCGCGCCGTACACGAGCAGCTTCTTCGGCACGCAGCCGCGCACGACGCAGGTGCCGCCGATGCGATGCTCCTCGACAATAGCCACTTTCGCCCCGAGCCCCGAAGCGATGCGCGCGGCGCGTACGCCACCGGACCCGGCGCCGATGACCAGCAGGTCATAGTTGATTCCACTACTCATGAGAGGGACCTTTAGCTCAGACCGCAAGCGCGATCAAGTCCACGCGCGGCGCTTGCGGCACACTGATGCCGTGCTGAAATGAGAACCGTATGAATGCGTCATCGAATTCGGCAGGGAATCCGCCCGTCAATCCAGTAGCGAAAGCGCTCTGGTACGTCGAGAACAACTTCGCCGGCGAGCTCACGCTCGATCAGATCGCGGAGGTTGCCGGCGTGTCGCGGTACCACGTTTCGCGCGCATTCGGCGAAGCGATCGGCCGGCCGATCACGCGCTACGTGCGCGGCCGGCGCCTGACCGAGGCGGCCAAAGCGCTCGCTTCGGGCGCGAGCGACATTCTGACGGTCGCGCTGGAATCGGGCTACGGCTCTCACGAGGCATTTACGCGAGCGTTCCGCGAGCAGTTCGGGCAGACGCCCGAGAGCGTGCGCGCGCAACGCCATCTCGACAACCTCGAGCTCGTGGAGGCAGTCAGCATGAATTACTCAGTGCTCAAAGATCTTGCAGAGCCGCGCTTCGAGACCCGCAAAGCATTTCTGGTCGCGGGCCTGAGCGCGCGGTACGACTACGAAACCTGCGGCGGCGGGATTCCGGCGCAATGGCAGCGCTTCGCGCCGCACCTCGGCAACGTGCCGGGACAGGTCGGCAGCGATGCCTACGGCGTGCGCTACAACAGCGATGACAGCGGACTGGACTATCTGTGCGGCGTGGAAGTCGGCGAGTTCGCCAGCTTGCCGCCGGAGCTCAGCCGCGTGCGTGTGCCCGCAAACCGCTACGCGGTGTTCACGCATCGCGGCCACATCTCCGCGATCCGCAGCACGTGGGCCACGGTCTGGAACAAGTGGTTGCCGCAGTCGGGGCACCAGCTTGCGGATGCGCCGGATTTCGAAAGGTATGACGCGCGGTTCGATGCGCGCAGCGGGAATGGCGAGGTGGAGATCTGGGTGCCGCTGAAGGGATAAGAGTCAGGCTTTAGCCTGACATTCCTCTTCCATCGATCCAGGTCTCGACGACATTGAGCTGCTCATCCAGCAGCGCCAGGTTCGCCCGATACCCCGGCTCTATCCGCCCCAGCTCGTTCCCGAGCCGCAGGAATTCCGCCGGGTAGCGGCTCGCCATGCGCAGGCTCTGTTCCAGCTCGACGCCGAGCATCGACACGGTGTTGCGCACGGCGGTCGCCATGTCGATGTCCGAACCCGCAAGCCGGCCGTGCTCGTCCAGCAACATATTGTCCGAGACCGAGATCGGCCGGCCTTGCAGCTTGAACGCCTTGTTCGGCGCGCCGACGCTCGGCATGGCGTCCGTCACCAGCATGAAGCGATCCAGCCGCTTGCTGCGTAACGCGATGCGCAGCACGACCGGATCGACGTGATTGCCGTCGACGATGATGCCGCACCAGCTATCCGCGTCGTCGAGTGCAGCACCGACCGCTCCTGGCTCGCGGCCCGTGAGCTGCGACATCGCGTTGAACAGGTGCGTGAAGCCGGTCAGGCCTTGCGACAAGGCGTCCTTGATCTCGTCGTACGTGCCGTTGGTGTGACCCGCCGAGATGATGACGCCGGCGTCCGCGAGCTTGCGGATGATCCGCGGACTGGTGCGTTCCGGAGCGAGCGTGACGAGCGTGCGCCCACCGTTCAGTGCCGTCAGCAGCCCGAGCGCATCCTCGTCGAGCCAGCGCAACTTCGTGACATCGTGCACGCCCTTGCGTTCCGCGTTGAGGAACGGCCCTTCGATGTGGATGCCGAGGACGCCCGGTACGCCGATCTCCATTGCGGTCTGCACTGCGCGCACGGCTTTCAGGACCACATCGAGATCGTCGCTGATCAGTGTCGGCAGAAATCCAGTCGTGCCATAGCGGCGATGCGCGCGCCCGATCTCGACGATCGAGTCGACGCTCGGATCGTCGTTGAACAGCACGCCGCCGCCGCCGTTGACCTGCGTGTCGACAAACCCGGGCACGAGCCGCTGTCCCTTCAGATCATGGACGCTTTGCTTGCCGTTGCCCGCGCCGCGCCGCCCGTGTTGCGCCTGCCACTCGTCCTGGCCGAGCACGGCCTCGATGCGCCCAGCGGCGAGCACGACCACGCGGTCTTCTACGAAGCCCGCATCGGTCAGCACGCGGCCATTGATCAGCGCCAGGCTCATCACAGCGTCTCGGTTACCTTGTTGAGATGCGGCGGCTTGTCGGGATTGAAGCCGCGCGCCTGCGCCAGCGTGGCGGCCATGCGATAGAAGCTCTGGATCATCAGCATCGGCTCGATTGCGGGATGGGCTGCGATCGTCGGCAGTGCCAGCGCCCGATCGACTGCGATTCCTGCCGTGAGCACTTCAGCGCCGCACGATACGAAATCTCCCGCCAGCGCCGCGATGCCGGCGCGACTCTCGTCGTTCTGCGACAGCATCAGCACCGGGAAGCCGAGTCGCACGAGCGCCATCGGCCCGTGCTTCACTTCAGCAGCGCTGAACGCCTCGGCGTGCAGCCCGCAGGTTTCCTTGAGCTTGAGCGCAACTTCCTGCGCGATGCCGAGGCCGAAGCCGCGACCCACGACGTACAGGTTCGTCGCATCCTGCAAAGCCGGCACAGCACCGCTCCAATCGAGCGCCCATGCCTGCTCCAGCTGCTCGGGCGATCGCAGGAGCGCGTCGAGCAGCGCTCGATCGGTCGTCCAACTCGCGACCAGATGCAGAACTGCGCTCAGCGACGTGATGTAGGACTTCGTTGCGGCAACACTCATCTCGACACCCGCGCACAGCGGCACGAGATGATCTGCGAGCGCTGCCAGCGGCGAGTCGGTCCAGTTGCACAGTGCGATGACCAGCGCGCCGCCGCGCTTCGCTGCCTCGACCGACGCGAGCAGGTCCGGACTCTTGCCCGATTGCGAGACCGCGAGGCACACCACGCCGTGCAGATCTGCTTGCGCCTCGTACAGCGAGCTCAACGAAGGTGCGGCGGAGGAGGTGAGGATCTTCGCGCGCGACTCGATCAGGTACTTCGCAAACGTTGCAGCATTGTCGGAGCTGCCGCGCGCACAGGTGACGACAGCGCGCGGCTTCATTTTCCGCAACAGCGCGCCGATCTGCGCCACGCGCTCGGCGTTCATCTCGAGCTGCTCGCGCACGACGTGCGGCGCCTGCTCGGCCTCGCGATACATGCGGCTGGACAGGGTCATGACGTGGCGCTGAGCTCGGCGACGAAGTCGTAGATGTCGCCGCGATAGTAGGACTGAGAGAACTCCGCCGCGCGGCCGTCCTTGAGAAAGCCGAGACGCTCGACCAGCAGCCCGGCATCGTTCTCCTGCGCCTTGAGGAGCTTCGCCTGCTCCGCCGTGAGTAGCACGGCGCGCAATCGTTGTAGCGCGCGCACCGGTCGATTGCCCGTGCGCTCCAATGCTTCGTACAACGACGCTTCCACTGCATCGATCGACGGCAAGCACGATGCGAGCACTGTCGCGTATTCCAGCGCCATCGGCACTTCGTCCGCGTAACGAATACGGTTGAAGCGATAGACCGGCGTGCCGGGGCTGGATCGCAGCGGCAACGATTCTTCGGGCGTGACGGTGCCAGCCGCGCGATTCAGCCACACGCTGCGCGGTTTGCGCCCCCGCGCGCGCATGTCTTCGGAGAACGACGTGAGCTTCGAGAAATTTTTCTCGACGCGATTGCTGACGAAAGTGCCGGAGCCCTGACGACGCACCAGCAAGCCTTCTTCGACGAGTCCGTCGATCGCTTTGCGCACGGTGATGCGCGACACCGCGAGCTCTTCGGCGAGGTCGCGCTCCGGCGGCAGCGCGTCGTCCGGTCCGAGGATGCGATTCTCGATGGCATCGCGCAGCCGGCGCTGCAGCTGCTGGTAGAGCGGCAAGGTGTGCGCTTCGTCGAGTGGCCGCAAATACTGGGACAAAGTTGCCAACCTGCTCTCCTCGCTGCGTTGTCGTCGCGTCGCCGCGCGCGTCTTTGGCGCTCAAGATGCCACTGGAATATTACCAATGCAATACCAATGCAGGCCATCGCGGCACTAATAGTTTCTTTAATCGATTATTTCAGCAGGAAAAAAACCAATCTCAGATAAATGGTATGCAAGAGGCTTGGCTTTTTCGACTGACTGGTACTATATTGGCCCCATATTGGTCTGATCACACAAAGCACAAAGGGGTATGGGGCTTATGAGCACACAGAGATCGACCCAGCGATCCACTCTGGTCGCTGCAGCGGTAACGCTGGCATTGTCCGGGCAGACAGCGACGGTGCTGGCTGCGCAATCGACCAGCCCGAGCTCGAACCAGCAGATCGAAGAGGTCGTGGTCACTGGCATCCGCGGCAGCTTGCGCGAATCTCTCGCAACGAAACGTGAGTCGGTCAGCGTGGTCGACGCACTCACGGCCGAGGACGTCGGCAAATTCCCGGACAAGAATCTTGCCGAGGCGCTGCAACGCGTACCCGGCATCGTCATCAGCCGTGACTTCGGCGAGGGCGAGCGCGTGAATCTGCGCGGCCTGGCCCCGACGCTGACGCGCACGACTCTGAACGGTCACACGCTGGCGACCGCGGACTGGTTCATCCTCGACCAGTTGAACACCACGCGCAGCTTCAACTATCTGATGCTGCCGGCGGACGTCATCGGCCAGTTGAAAGTTACCAAGTCGCCGTCGGCGGACATCGAAGAGGGTGGCATCGGCGGGACGATCGACGTCGTCACGCGCAAACCGCTCGACATGGAGTCGATGCAGACCTACCTATCGGGTCAGATGGCCTACACCGACCTCGCGGACAGCTACGATCCGCAGTTCTCGGGCCTGTTCAACTGGAAGAACAACGAAGGCACGTTCGGCGCGATGATCGCAGCCATCTACCAGAAACGGAACATCCGCCGCGACGGCGTCGAGACGCTGACCTACGACACGCGCACCGTGAACGGCCAGCAGAACATCTTCGTGCCCGGTCTGATCGGCTCGGCGCTGTTCACGCAGGAGCGCGTGCGCAAGGGCGTCAACCTTGCCGTGCAGTTCCAGGCCGCCGACAACTTTGACGTCACACTCGAAGGTCTGTATTCCAAGTTCGACGCCGACAACACCAACGAGAATTTCCTCGCCTGGGGCTCGCGCGCCATCAATAATGGCGGCACGATCACCAATGCAACGATCGACCACGGCACTGCTGTGGCGGGGACAATCTCGTCGCTGAACAACGGCACGGGCGACTTCGGTGTCGTGTACGACGCGATCAATCGCTTCGCCTCGGCGGAGACGCGCTCGATCGATGCCGACTTCGGCTGGCGTCCGGCCGACAAGTGGGACGTGCACTTCAAGGTCGGCTACACCGATGCCGAAGGCAATACCGACAATCAGCCGTTCGTCGAGTTCGGCGCGCCGGCGCAGTTCACCTATGATTTGCGCGGCAAGGCGCCGCAGGTGCACTTCAACAACGTCGATCCGACCGATCCGAACGACATGCAGTTCATCTTCTCGTCGCTCCATCAGATCCTGAACGACGACGACGAGACGTACGGCTACGTCGATGCCACGCACGAGATGGACTGGGGCGTGCTGAATTCGATCAAATTCGGCGCCAAGTACACCGATCACAACCGCGACCTGCGGTTCAACGGCACCACCTACGGCGGCTTCCACGTGCCGATCAATCAGACACCGGCCTCGGCCTTTGCCGGCGGCCCGACGCCCGGCGATTTTCTCGATGAGATCTCGGCCCCGGGCACGCTGGATGCGTACTGGCAGATCAACAAGGATGCGGTCAACAGCATCCTGTTCAACAATCTGACCGCGCCTCGCGTGTACTACCCGCAGCAGAGCTTCTCGGTGACGGAGAAGACAGCGGGCGGCTACGTCATGGGCAACATGAGCGGTGACAGCTGGCGCGGCAACGTCGGCGTCCGCTATGCGAGCACCGATCAGAACTCGAAGGGCAACGAGATCGGCGCCGCAGGCTGCACGCCGAATCCGTTCGGTTGCTATACGCCCGTCAGCGTCGATGTTACTTACGACGACATCCTGCCGCAGGCGAATTTCGCCTTCGATCTCAGCGAGCAGTTCGTGTTGCGCGTAGCTGCTGCGAAGGTGATGGCACGTCCTGACTACACTGACGTCGCACCGCGCGTGAGTCTGAACCCGGGCGCGCTGACCGGTCAGGGTGGCAACCCGCATGTCGATCCATATCGCGCAAGCCAGGCTGACGTGTCGCTCGAGTGGTACAACCGGGAGGACGCAGTCATCGCGCTCGCGATCTACTACAAGGACATCAAGTCGTTCATCACCGACCAGTCCGGGACGGAGTTCTTTACGATTCAGTCGGCGACTTCGCCATCTCTGCAGTGCACGGCGGCAGGCACGAACCTGTTCAACTGCCCGTTCGTCATCAACCGCCGTTCGAACGGCGGCGGCGGTACGGTAAAAGGCGCCGAGTTGACGGTCACGCAGCCGATCGCATGGGGCTTCGGCTTCACCGGCAACTACACGTACTCGGACGCCGACACGGACAGCGGTAATCCGCTGCCGGGCAACTCGAAGGACACGCTCAACCTGTCGGGCTATTTTGAAAACGAGCGTTTGAGCGCGCGGCTCTCGTACACGTATCGCTCCGACTGGTTCGTGACCTTCGATCGCAACACACCGCTCAACCAGGACGCGCTGGAGTCGGTGGATGCGTCGTTCGTGGTCAACGTGCTCGACAATGTTGCGGTGACGTTCGATGCCCTGAATATCACCGACGAGAAGACCAAGCAGTTCTCAGGCACCGAGCTGCGTCCGCGCGCGATCTACGACAACGGTCGCGTGTACTACGCAGGCGTGCGGTTGAAGTTTTAAGGGAGGATGGCGGCGCGGGGGTCTTCAGTACCCCCGCGCTGCAATCAGCGGCCGCAGCTGCGACTGATAGGGCGCGAGCTGCGCGGCATAGTGCCGATGACGGCCGATGGAGCGGTCGTTGAGCTGCTGGGTCACCTGCGCGTAGCTCGGCGTCGGCGCATAGCGTGGATTCTCGTGGAAGCTCAGGCACGCCGGCTCCAGCTCGAGTCCCAGGTGATCGAGCAGCCGCGTGGTCTCGCTGCGTTGTTCCGCGACGAAACGCTCGTAGTGCAGCTGGAGCTGGTCGGCAGCGAGCTCGCGCGCGTAGTGCTCGTCCAGATCGGATACCGCCAACAGATGATGCACGATGTCCTCGATCCGATAACCGCAGTTGAAGCCGTGCGTCATGTTGTTGGCGAGCATGGACACGCACACGTCGAGCGGATGGCGCAGGACTCGCACGATCTTCGCGTGCGGCAACGCCATGCGCACCAGCGGCAGCCAGATCTCGTTGAAAGGCATCTTGTCGGTGAAGTAGCGCTTGCCCGGCGCGAGCAGCCCGTACTGTTCGGCGCGCGCGAAGTAGTAATCGCGAAACAGAGTCGCGGCCCAGCGATTGTCCGCTGTCCAGGTGCGCGCCAGGTTTTCCGGAAATGGCTCGGGCCCCGCGAACTGCTGCAGCGAGAATTGCCGCAGCTCGCTGACGAACGACAGCTCGCCGCCGGCGCGCACCGCCGAGTGGCTCGCCAGCACCTGTTCGATCAGCGTCGTGCCCGAGCGGGGAAAGCCCATGATGAAAATCGGCTGCGGCACTTCCGCGCGCAGCGCCGCCTGCGGCAAGAGCGAGAGGTTCGGGCGCACGAAGAAGCGCTTCAGGCGCGTGAAGAACGTCTCGACCGCCGCTGCGTTGTAGGTCAAGCCGCCGGCTTCGGCCGCGAGCAGCCGCTTGCCTTCGACGAGATCGCGCCACGCTTCGTCGTAGCGGCCGAGGCGATCCAGCAGCCGGCCGCGTTCGAGTCGCGCATCGCCGCTCAGTGTCGGCGTCGTGTCCAGGATCGCCAGCGCTTCCTGCACTTTGCCCGTGCGCGACAGATGATTGGCGCGAAGCAGGCCGATGTCGTTCTTTCCGGCGACGCGCTGGGAGCGCTCCAGCAAATCCCATGCTCCGGCATGATCGCCGCGCACCTCGCGCAGCTTCGACCAGTGCGCCAGCGTGCGGAACTCACCGGGCGCAAGTTCGTGGGCGCGCGCGTAACAGGTCTCCGATTCATCCGTGCGCCCCTGTTGCATGAGATTGAGCGCCAGGTTGGCGAGGAACGGTGCCTGCTCGCCGCCGAGCTGCAGCGCGCGGCGGAAGTGCCATTCGCCCGCCGGCAGGTCGTTGAGCTGCGAAAGAATCGTTCCGAACAGGTTGTGGCCCTGCGCATTGAGCGGATTGACGCGCAGCGCCGTGCGCGCCAGCGTCAGCGCATCGCCGTGGCGTCCGCTCGCGTAGAACAGCTCGATCAGCTCGTTGTAAGCCCAGTCCGCGCGCGGGTCGCCCTTCAGCACGGTCTTGAGCGTCTCGGTCGCGGCTGCGAGCTCGCCTCGACTTCGTTGCTCGAGGTAGCGCGCTTGCAGCGGATGCGCAGGAGTGGACATTGAAGAAGTATATGACGTTGGCGATGTGTTGCCTGCTGGCCGCGTGCTCGAGCAAAGAGACGCCACCGGCCGAGGCGACGCAGTCGATTGCCGTCATTCCCGAGCCCGCGAAGGTCGTGATGACTCGCGGGGTCTTCGAGCTCAGCGCGGCGACGCCGGTGCGCTACACCGCCGGCTCGCCGGGCGAACAGGTCGCGAGCTACTTCGTGGACCTGATGCAGCGTACCCGCGGCGTCGCGCTCGCCGCATCCGCCGGCGATACCGGCGCCGAGCAGGCAATCTCTTTCGAGCTTCAGGCCCGCGAGGGCTCCCAGGTCGAGGAAGCGTATTCGTTAGTTGTGTCCCCCAAGCGAATACTCGTTTCCTCGCACAGCCCTCGCGGCCTTTTCTATGGCGCAGTGACGTTGTGGCAAGTGGCAGCCGGGGCGCAGGTCCCCGCGGTGGAGATCGAGGACGCGCCGCGATTCCGTTGGCGCGGCCTGCTGCTGGATTCGGCGCGCCACTATCAGTCGCCGCAATTCATCGAGCGGCTCATCGACGCGATGGCGCTGCACAAGCTCAACGTCCTGCATTGGCATCTCACCGACGATCAGGCGTGGCGCATCGAGATCAAGAAGTATCCGAAGCTGACCGAGGTCGGCGCGTGGCGCGTGCCTGCAGGGCCGGCTGCGGCCGCGGACATCGATCCGGCGACCAAGCGCCCGCGACTGTACGGCGGCTTCTACACGCAGGATCAGGTGCGGGAGCTGGTCGCGTACGCGGCCGCGCGGCACATCACGATCGTGCCCGAGATCGAGATGCCGGGGCACGCGAGCGCACCGATCGCCGCCTATCCCGAGCTCGGGGTCACCGGCAAGCCGCTGGCCGTTCCCGCCGACTGGGGCATCTACCCGAACCTGTACAACGTCGAGGAATCGACGTTCGGATTCCTGGAGAACGTGCTCGACGAAGTGATGGCGCTGTTTCCGAGCGAGTACATCCATGTCGGCGGCGACGAAGCGGTCAAGAACCAGTGGCAGGCGTCGGCGCGCGTGCAAAACAGGCGGCGCGAGCTCGGAGTGAAGGATGAGCACGCGCTGCAGAGCTACTTCGTGCGGCGGATCGAGAAGTATCTGAACGCGCACGGCCGGCGGCTCATCGGTTGGGACGAGATTCTCGAAGGAGGACTCGCGCCGAACGCGACCGTGATGTCATGGCGCGGCATTCAGGGCGCGATAGCGGCGGCAGAAGCGGGGCACGACACAGTGCTGTCTCCAGCGCCGACGCTCTACCTCGACAACCGCCCGCTCAATACTGCGCATACCGGGCGCGGACCCGTCGTGAGCATCGAGGACGTTTATCGCTTCGATCCTGCGCCATCGGCGCTGAGCGACGCACAGCGCGCGCACATTCTCGGCGTGCAGGCCAACCTGTGGACCGAGCATGTGCGCACCGAGGATCGGGCTGAATACATGATCTTCCCGCGGGCTGCCGCGCTCGCGGAAGTCGGCTGGACGCCCGCTGCACGCATCGACTGGCAATCGTTCTCCGCGCGGCTGCCGAACCAGCTCGCGCGTTACCGTGCACTCGGCATCGGCTTTGCGGCGGCGCCCGAAGCGGTCGCTGCGCAGCCGGGGCGTCGCACGAGCTTCGAGCTCGAATCGTGCAGCCAGAAGATCCTGCTCGCGCTCGAAGACGATGCGCCGCTGCAGGGCGAGCGCGCCGTGTTCCTCGTGGACATCATGAATCCATGCTGGCTGTACCGGGATGCCGACCTGTCGCAGGTCACGGCGATCGCGGCTTCGGTCGGGCAGGTGCCGTTCAATTTCCAGATCGGCGACGACGTGAAGCTGATTCCGTTGCGCAAGCCGCAGACGCCGGCGGGCGAGCTGGAAGTGCGCATGGACGGCTGCGAAGGCGAGAAGATCGCCACGGTGCCGCTTGCCGCGGCGGCCAAGAACTACGCCGTGACGCAACTGCCGCCGGCGGCAATCGCGAAACGCAGCGGTCCGCACGACCTGTGCTTCACTTTCACGCAGGCCGCAGTCGACCCGTTCTGGGTCATCGATGCCGTGCAGCTCGTCGGCCTTGCAGGCACCGAGGGCGGCGCTCAAGCTGCGACCGTCGCAAACAACCGCTAGCCCTTGGCAGGAGCGTGCATGGCGAATCTGACGCTGGTTTCTCCGCTGCGCGGCTGGTGTGCGCCGCTCGACGAAACGCCCGATGCCGTCTTTGCGCAGCGGCTGCTCGGCGACGGCGTCGCCATCGATCCGACTGTCGGCGTGCTGTGCGCGCCATGCGACGGCGAACTGATCTCTGTCGCGGCTGCCGGACACGCGGTCGCGCTGCGCGCGGACAACGGCGCTGAGATCCTGTTGCACGTGGGAATCGATACGGTCGCTCTCGGTGGCGAAGGCTTCGAAGTACTGATCTCCGCCGGCAATCGCGTGCGCACCGGCCAGCCGCTGCTCAATTTCGATCTCGACATCGTGGCGCGACGCGCGAAGAGCCTGATCACGCCCATCGTCATCACCAACGGTGAGCGTTTCTCGATCGTAAACGCTCGGACCGGACGTGCCGTCGGCGTCGGCGATGTGTTGCTCGAGCTGCAGCCGGCGAGCGCTGAAACGAAGACGCGAGGCGACCAGCCGGCGGCGCAGGCAGTGACCGAGCGCGTGACCCTGGGACACGACCACGGCATCCACGCGCGCCCGGCCGCCTTGATCGCGAACTTTGCGAAGACGTCAGCGGCGGAAATCACGATCGCAGTGCGCGGCAAGAGCGCGAATGCGAAGAGTGCAGTCACGCTGATGTCGCTCGGTGCGCAACGCGGCGACGAGCTGACGCTTGCCGCATCGGGCGAGGGCGCGGCGAAGGCGGTCGGCGAGTTGAAGAAGTTGATCCTGTCGTTGGATGAGAAAACCGGAAGCGCCCCCACCGCGGCTGCGCCGCCCTCCCCCGCAAGCGGGGGAGGGATGGGGAGGGGGCAAGCTCAAGGCCAAACTC
Source organism: Steroidobacteraceae bacterium (assembly GCA_035275145.1). Taxonomy (GTDB): domain Bacteria; phylum Pseudomonadota; class Gammaproteobacteria; order Steroidobacterales; family Steroidobacteraceae; genus Steroidobacter. The sequence continues at coordinate 37,241 of DATENH010000026.1, forward strand.
ATCCCAACCGTCTGCGCGGCGTCATCGCCAGTCGCGGACTCGCCGTCGGTCCTGCAGTCACGCTCAAAGGCGCAGAAGTCCAGGTCACCGAAGCCGGCAAAGGCGTTGCGCACGAGACCGAAGAATTCGAACGCGCCCGCGCCGTCGTGCGTGCGCGCCTCGAGCAGATCGCCGCCTCGGCGCAAGGCACAGCGCGCGAAGTCATCGCAGCTCACCTGGAGTTCCTCGACGATTGGGAGCTCGTCGCTTCGGCGCGTCGCGCGATTGCGCGCGGCAAGAGCGCCGGCTTCGCGTGGCGTCGAGCAGTTCGCGACAGTGCCGACACGCTGCGTGCGCTCGGCGATCCGCGGATGAGCGAACGCGTCGACGATCTGCTCGATCTCGAATCTCAAGTGCTGCTCACCTTGCATGGCGAAGAACCCGTCGTCATTCGCAACCTGCCGGAGCGCGCGATTCTCATCGCCGAAGATCTGAAGCCTTCGCAGCTCGTGTCGCTCGATGCCACGCGGCTCGCCGGCATCTGTCTCGCCGCGGGCGGGCCGACCTCGCACGTCGCGATCCTGGCCGCCGCGATGGGCATCCCGGCGCTGGTCGCACTGGGATCGGCGGTGCTCGCGGTTGCGGAAGGCACCTGGATCATCCTCGACGCGGAGCAGGGCAATCTCGCAACTGCGCCGGACCAGACCGCGCTGGCTGCCGCAGAGCAGACGCTCGCCGCGCGTCAGCAACGCAAGCAGGCGGAGCGCGCGGCAGCTCACGCAGATTGCCGGACGGCCGACGGCATTCGCATCGAAGTGTTCGCGAATCTTGGCTCGCTGGCCGAGGCCCAGGTCGCCATTGCGCATGGCGCCGAAGGCTGTGGGTTGCTGCGCACGGAGTTCCTGTTCCTCGAGCGCGAATCGCCGCCGGACGAGGACGAACAGCTGCAACAGTATCAAGGGATCGCGACGACGCTTGCCGGCCGGCCGCTGGTCATTCGCACGCTCGACATCGGCGGCGACAAGCCGATTCCTTATCTACCGATGCCGGCCGAGCCGAATCCGGCGCTCGGCCTGCGGGGCGTGCGCACGAGCCTGTGGCGTCCCGATCTGCTGCGCGTCCAGTTGCGCGCGATTCTGCGAGTGCAGCCCGTGGGACAGTGTCGCGTGCTGTTGCCGATGATCACGGACACGGCCGAAATCCGCGCCGTGCGGCGCATGATCGACGAAGTGCGACGCGAGCTGCGGTATACGGGATCGATCTCGGTCGGCGCGATGATCGAGACGCCAGCGGCAGCCTTGCTCGCCGAGCGCGTCGCGAACGAAGTCGAGTTTCTCTCGATCGGCACCAACGATCTCACGCAATACACGCTCGCGATGGACCGCGGTCACTCCGAGCTCGCGCATCGCATCGATGGTTTGCATCCGGCCGTGCTGCGGCTGATCGCAACGACTGTGGCAGCGGCGGACAAGCATTCGCGTTTCGTCGCTGTATGCGGCGGACTTGCTTCCGAACCCGCAGCGGTTCCGGTGCTGCTCGGGCTCGGCGTGCATGAGCTGTCGGTCGTGCCGACACTCGTGCCGCAGCTCAAGAGTTTGATTCGGACCCTCACGCTCGACGCATGCCGCTCGCTCGCGCAGCGCGCGGTTGCGCTCGACACAGCCGAAGCGGTGCGGGCGCTCGCCAACGACTTCTCCGCCTCGGAATCCCAGGTAGCGTCATGAAGAACATCGTCTCGAATCTGCAACCGATCGGCCGCGCGCT
>DATENH010000027.1:0-6519 GCA_035275145.1 Steroidobacteraceae bacterium
AACAGCGACGCGTTGGTGTCGATCACGACGATGTCGGCGCGCCGGCCGGTTTCGATCGCGCCGATATTTCGCGCTGTCGCCCGCGTGCCTGCAGCACATGCATGTCGCCACAGCATCGCGCCGGTCGACACTTCGCCTTGCGTCGGGAGTACGTTGCGATGCTTGGTGACGAGGCGCGCCTCGTACTCGAGCCAGCGCAATTCTTCGATGGGCGAAAGCGAGATATGACTGTCGGAGCCGATCGCGAACGTGCCGCCGGCCGCGAGCCACGCCGGCAGCGCGAAGATGCCGTCGCCGAGATTTGCTTCGGTGGTCGGACACAGCGCAATCACCGCGCCGGTTGCCGCGACAGCTTTGAGCTCAGCTTGAGTCGAGTGCGTCGCGTGCACGAGGCACCAGCGCCGGTCGACACGCGCATGTTCGAGCAACCACTCGACCGGTCGGGCGTGCAGATGATGCTGCGCCGCTGCGACCTCGCGCTCTTGCTCGGCGACGTGAATGTGAATCGCCTTGCTCGCCGGCAGCGACGTGAGCACGATTCGCATGGCATCCGGCGGCACGGCGCGCAGACTGTGCAACGCCACGCCGATCTCGACCTGGGGCGATTGCGCACGCGACAGGTCGTCGACGAGATCGAGGTACCGATCGGTCGCGAGCACGAATTGCCGCTGGCGTGCGGTCGGCTCGGCGCCGCCGAAATCGGCAGTCTGGTACAGCGTCGGCAACAGCGTGAGCCCGATGCCCGCGGTGGCGGCGGCATCGATCAGCGCCTGAGACATCGCGGCACGCTCGGCGTAGGGCGTGCCGTCCGGCTGGTTGTGCAGGTAGTGAAACTCGCACACGGCCGTATAGCCGGCCTTGAGCATGTCCGCATAGCATTGCGCCGCGACTGCATTCAGGCACTCGGGCGACATGCGGGCGGCGTGCTCGTACATGGTCTCCCGCCAGGTCCAGAAGCTGTCGCCCTTGTCCGAGTGCACGGTACGGCGCTCGGCCAGCCCGGCCATCGAGCGCTGGAACGCATGACTGTGTACATTCGGCATGCCGGGAATTGCCGCGCCGTTGACCAGCCGTGCAGTGGTGACGACGTCATCCGGCGACACGTCGACGATGTCGCCCGCCGGGTCGACCGAGATCACCACGTTGCGCCGCCAGCCGTCGGGCAACCAGGCAGTGGTGAAGCGGTAGCGGGACTGAAAGGACATGCGGGGCAGTATAAGACGAAGTGACGGGGGTGACGGGCGTGACGAACGGAACGTGGGATCGGGTGTGGGTCGGAGCGGACCTCGCCACGATGGATGAGGCCGGCGGCATTGGGCACGTGCCCGATGCCGCGCTCGCGATTCGCGGCGGACGCATCGCCTGGGTCGGCACTGGCGAACAGTTGCAGGCAAGCTCCTGGTCCGCGCCGGTCGTGACTGAGGCGCGCGGCCTGTGGATCACGCCGGGCCTGATCGAGTGCCACACGCACCTGGTGTACGCCGGCGACCGCAGCAACGAGTTTGCGGCACGCTTGCGCGGTGCGACCTATGAGGACATCGCACGCGCCGGCGGCGGGATCGTCTCGACCATGCGCGCCACCCGCGCGGCCAGCGAAGAAGAACTGCTTGCGCAGTCATTGCCTCGCGCACGAGCACTAGCGAGCGAGGGCGTGACGACGCTCGAAGTGAAGTCCGGCTACGGGCTCGAGCTCGCGAGCGAGTTGAAGATGCTGCGTGTTGCGAAGCGGCTCGGCGCAGAGCTCGGCATCGATGTGGTCAAGACCTTCCTCGGCGCACACGCCCTGCCGCCGGAGTTTGCCCATCGACAGGACGACTACATCCGTCACGTCTGCGACGACATGCTGCCCGCAGTCACGGCAGAGCAGCTCGCCGACGCCGCGGATGTGTTCTGCGAACGGATCGCCTTCACGCGCGAGCAAACCGAACGTGTGTTCGAGCGCGCGCGCCAGTCCGGCTTGAAGTTGCGCCTGCATGCAGATCAGTTGAGCGATGGCGGCGGCGGCGAGCTCGCGGCACGCTACGGCGCGCTCTCGGCCGATCATCTCGAATATGCATCCGATGCGTCACTGCAGCTCATGGCGCGCAATGGCGTGATCGCAGGTCTGCTGCCCGGCGCGTTCTACTTCTTGCGCGAGACGCGGCTACCGCCGATCGAGAAGATGCGCACGCTCGGCGTGCAGATGGCCGTCTCGACCGATTGCAATCCGGGCACGTCGCCGATCGCTTCGCTCCTGCTCGCGATGAACATGGCCTGCGTCTTGTTTCGCATGACTGCGGCCGAAGTATTGCGCGGCGTGACGGTGAACGCGGCACGCGCGCTGGGGCTAGGCGAGGATCGAGGGATGCTGCGCACAGGAATGCGCGCCGACCTGGCAATCTGGAAGCTGCGTCATCCGGAGCAGTTGTGCGCCGAAGTCGGCGCGCACCGACCCGTCGAGGTGGTCAGAATGAGACGGTGACGTTCAGCGTTGCCATGTCCACGTCGGCTTCGTCCAGCACCTTGTCGTCGCCGGCGTCGAACACGCGCCCATACTCGAGCCGCAGGTTGTAGATCTCGGCGAGGCTGAAGCTGAGGCCGACCCCCGCGAACAGATCGAAGCTGCTCTGGTTCGCGCTCAGCTTCTCGCTCGCGTTGCCGTCGGTGATCCACACGCTCTCTTCGCTGTTGGCGATCAGCACGCCGCCACGCGCGTACAGCTCCCAACGATAGCTGAGCGGCAGGATGCCCAAGGCGGAGAGCGCGATGCCGCTGGTCGAGGTCTCGAGGTTCTGTCCCCAGTTCTCCGGCGGCGGCACCCCGCCGAACAGCCCGGTGCTGCGGTCCTTGTAGACGACGTCGCCCAGATCCAGGTAGCCGCCCTCCAAGGCGATGTGCTCCGTCAGGCGCCAGCCGACCACGAAGCCGTAGGCAGAGTCCTTGGTATCGAGCGATGCACTGGACGATGTCGGCGAGAAGCCGAAGGCGTTGTAGATCCCGAGCGCTTCGCTCTCGAACGCGCTGCGGGTCGAGTCCTTCTCGACCATCGCATAAGAGATTCCGGCATAGACGCCGAGCTGGGCGGCGTGCGCGGTGGCGAACCCGGCGCTGCCGGCCAGCGCGATGAATGCAATAATCGCGGCTCTCATGTCCGAAGGTTAGCATGACCCCAACAGAAATCGTCGGTGCCGTGGCCGCGACCCTGACGACAATCGCCTTCGTGCCCCAGGCGCACAAGGTGCTCGTCTACAAGGACACCCACTCCCTGTCCCTGGGTATGTACCTCATCTTCACGACCGGGGTTCTGCTGTGGGGCCTCTACGGCTACCTGCGCGACGACTGGGTGATCATCGCAGCCAACGCGATCACGGCGGTCTTATGCCTCGCCATCCTGGTCATGAAGATCCGCAACGACGGATTACGCGACGTCAACCGATGAAGCCGATGCCGCGCGCCATCATGGCGGCGCACAGCATGATGACGAACAGCAGCGCCAGCTCGATGTGAATGACCATGCGGATCTGCCGCTGCTTGCCGGCATCGAGCGCGGGGACGCGACCCTCTTTGAGAGCCTTGCGCCAGCCGAGAAACTGTACGGTCGGCAGAATCGAGATCAGTCCGACGACCGCGAACAGCGCCAGCTTCGCGATGAACGGCCCACTGTGGAAGTAATAGTCGGCGCCCTTCTCCGTGCGGAACACTCGAATGAAGCCGACGATGAGCAACGTCACCGCGCACAGGCCGTACACCGAATCCATGCGCAGCAGCGTGCGCGCCGATGCGACGGTGAGCTCGCCGCGCATCAGCACGAGCTCGACCATGACGACCGCGACCAGCGCGAACGCTGCCGCGTGGTGCAGGAAAGCGAACAAGGCCGATGCAGTCATGAGCGCCCCGGTGCGTTCTGATTTGCGCTAAGTATCGCTCAATCCCTTTCTGGCGCGCACTGTATCCGGATGCTGCTCGCCGAGCGTTTCGAGCAGGTTGCGAGCCGCGAGCGCGTAGGCCCGGCGCGCCTCGTTGGGGTGCCGCTGGGCCTGTTCGACCTGGGCGAGCGCGAGCCACGCCTGGCCAGTGACGCTGGACGTCGGCAACAGCCCCTGCGCCTGCTGCGCGAACTTGATTGCATCGTTGGCGTCGCGCGTAGCGGCGTCGAGCTTGTGATCCGCGGCGAGCGCGGCTGAGCGGGCAATCAGCGCCTGGCCTCGCGGGCCGGTGCAGCAGTCGAGTTTCGTATAGTTGTCGAGCACTCGCGTGAAGGCCCCGACTGCGTCGGCAAAACGTCCCTGCCCCGCCCAGATCTGCCCTTGCACGAGTGTGAACGCGAGCGCGCCGGACGTACCGGCGTCCACATGAGTGTCGCGCATGATCACCCCGGCCTCATCGAGGAGCTGCTGCGCGTGATCGAGCTGCCCCTGCAACACGGCTACTCGCGCCTTGCCGACGATCGCATACACCTTGGCTTGTGGATTCGGGAAGACGCTCAACGCCACGTCGTAGGCGGCATCGGCTTCGTCATAGCGTCCCAATGCGCGCAGCACGCTGCCCAGGTTCGAGTTCGTGTACTGGGCGTGCTCGCCCGTCAACGATTGCCGCTGATCGATGGCGATCGAGCGCTCCAGCAGATCGCGCGCCCGCAGCGGATTGCCGGCGGCGAACAGCCCGACGCCCCAGTTGCTGAGCAACGCGCTCGCATCGAGCGACTCGGCACGCCCGAGCCGCTCGAGCAGGTCGAATGATTGCTGGTAGTACTCCAGCGCGCGGTCGGGCATGCCCTTCACGGAATAGGCGGCGGCCACGTTCATCAGCAGAGTCGACTTCTCGCGCAGCGATTGCTGGCCGGTCGCTTCGAAGTGCTGCAGGGCCTGCAGCGAGTACTCCAGCCCGCGCTGGCCTTCGTTGAGATCGTTCGCGAGGCCGGCGCGTTTCTCCAGGCACGCCGAAAGCGCCGGATCGTCGGGCGCGTACCGCGCGATCTCCCGATCGATCGTCGCTGCTGCCTCCTCGGCGTGACCGAGCTGCGAGCGGGCGTACGCGCGGTCGCAGATCAGGGCGGACCTGGCGGGCAAACTCTCGGGCAGCGAATCGATGGCCCGCGTCAGGACCTTGTCCGCCCGATCGAACTGGTCGTGATTGATGTACCAACCGCCGACGAAGTCGCTCGCCACGGCGCGCGTGCGCGGATCGCTCCTGCCGAGCTGCTCGGCAATGGCTTCGCTGCGCGCGTACAGATCGTCGATGGTCAACTTCTCATCGTTGCGCACGCCGTCCCTGAGCACCGCGGTCATGAAGTCGAGCGTAGCCTCGGAGTTGGCAAGCATCTCGACTGCTCGCGCACGATGCTTTTCCGCGCGCTGCCACTGCCAGACTGCGGCACCGAAGCCGACAGCCAATGCGAGCACGACGACGGCCGCCGCACTCACGTGCGCCTTGTGACGAACGATGAAGCGCCGGGTGCGATACCAGCCGCTGTCTGGACGTGCACTCACTGGCAGACTCTCGAGGAAGTTCGCGATGTCCTGCGCCAGGGCGCCGACCGACAGGTAGCGCTCGGCCGGCGTCTTCTTGAGCGCCTTGAGCACGATCGTGTCGAGATCGCCTTTGAGGGTCTGTGCGAGCTTGCGCGGCGTCGTGCGGCGCGCCGCCGCGACGACTTCGGTCGTGTCGACCTGGCTCGGCCGCAGCGGATCGCGCGTGAGAATCGCTTCCTCGAGCTGACGCCGCGATGCGCGACCCATGCCGAAGGCGCGGCTGCCGACCAGCAGCTCGTGCAACACGACACCGAGCGAATAGATATCGGAAGCGGTGCCGACCGACTGGCCGCCGAGCTGTTCCGGCGAGGCGTAGTCAGGGGTCAGCGGCCCCTCGGTGAACTGTGTGACCGAGCCCAACGGCGCCGCATCCGGCGACAGCAGTTTCGCGATGCCGAAGTCGAGCAGCACGACGCGCGCCTGCCGCGTCACCAGGATGTTCGAGGGCTTCAGATCCCGGTGCAGCACGAGCTGCGAATGCGCGAACTCGACGGCGGCGAGCACCTGCAGGAACAAGCGCAGACGCTCGCGGATCGAGAGACGCTCGTCATCGCAATACACGGTGAGCGATTTGCCGTCGACATGCTCCATCGCCAGATACGGCTGGCCCGCCGCGCTCACGCCGGCGTCGTAGAGTCGCGCGATGTTCGGATGCGTCAGCGTCGCCAGGATGTCGCGCTCGCGCTTGAAGCGCTCCGCGAACTCGTCCTGGCGCGGCCCCTGAAACGGCAGCTTCAGCGCCACGTTGCGCTGCAATTGGCCGTCCCAACGTTCGGCGAGCCAGACCGAGCTCATGCCGCCGCGGCCGATCTCGCGTATCAACCGATAGGCGCCGACCTGCTCGCCGACTCCCGCTGCCCGCTTGAGCAGCGCGTGCCGCGCGGGATCGACCAACGCGTTGGCCAGAAATCCGCGCTCCTGAAGGTCGGCATGCTCCGCCAGCAGCTCACGCACCGCGACGGCGACTTCCGGCTCCGTGACAGTAAGATCAGTCAGCCAGCGCTCGCGC
>DATENH010000028.1:0-20938 GCA_035275145.1 Steroidobacteraceae bacterium
AGCGCCCATCGCTCGCACGCACGCTGGCGCAGCCTGCACCGCTCGCGCCCGGCGCGGTGCTGTGCGACCGCTTCATTCTCGAACGGGTTGTCGGCAACGGCGGCACCGCTGTCGTCTATCAGGCTCGCGATCTGACCGCGCACGGCAACGGCATGGGCAACGGCACTGCGGGCGTTCGCGTCGCGTTGAAGGTGCCGCGTGCGGACCGTGGCGATCGCCAGCGCGCGACCGCGCGCCTGCATCACGAATTCTCGCAAGCCCGCAAGCTCTCGCATCCGAACATCGTGCGCGTACTCGAGCTGATCGACCACGACGACTCGTGCTTCATGACGATGGAGCTCATCGAAGGCCGGCTGCTATCGACCATCGTGCGCGATTGGACGATGCTGCCGCGCGCGCTCGCCAACAAAATCCTGCGTTCGTGCGCGCTGGCGCTGGACCACGCGCACGAGCACGACGTCGTGCACGGCGACTTCAAGCCCGGCAACGTGTTCCTGACGCGCGACGAAGAGGTGAAGATCGTCGATTTCGGCGCGTCCGCCGCGCTCTGCGGCGACAGCTCGCGCATTCCGGCCGGCACGCCCGCGTACGCCAGCCCGCAAGTGCTCGCCGGCGAAACGCCGGATCGCCGCGACGACATCTTCAGCTTCGCGTGCGTCGCATACGAGGTGCTCACCGGTCAGCATCCGTTCCGCCATCGCTCGTCGCTGGAAGCCCGCGAAGCCGGCGCGACGCCGCCGCGCGCGTGGAACCTGTCAGCGCCGCAGTGGCTGGGATTGCTGAGCGCACTCTCGCTGGATCGCGAGCAGCGCCCCACGGACATCATGACGCTGCTCGAATCGCTCCTGACCGAAGCGGAGCCGATCGCGCTCGCGCCGCCGATTCAGCCGATCAGCAACGTGGTCGCGACGGAGCTGCCGCAGGAGCTGATCCCCGCGCAGCGCGGCTGGGGCTTCTTCGCCTTCATCGCCTGCGCGGGCGTGATGATCTTCATCGCCGTGCAACGCCAGGACGGATCGGATCAGGACGAGCCGGCAGTCGCTGCCGCGCCGGCCCACGAGGCTGCTGCCGAAGGGGCGCCGCAGCCGCTGACGAACTCCATCGCCGGCTCAGTCGAACGGTCGAGCGGACTGCCTCTGAGCAATCCGGAATCGTCGTTCGCTGCAGACGCAACGCTGGCGGCGGCGAACCATCCTGCGCTGGTCTCGCCCGCACCGAGCAAGCCACCGTCAGCGCCGCCGGGACCGCTGAGCGAGATCTCGTTCGACTCGAACTCGATCGTCACGACCGAAAGCTCGGTGGCAGCCGTGTTCCTCATCAAGCGCTCGCAGCCGCTGCGCGGCCGAGTCCGCGTGCAGTGGGTCGCCAAGAGCGGGACTGCCGATGCGGGCATCGACTTCGCCTCGAATGCATCGGGCTCGGTGGAGTTCGCCGACGGACAGGCCCAGCGCGCGATCTACGTGCCGCTGCGCAACGACCTGCTGAAGGAAGGCGACGAGACCTTCACGGTGCAGCTGGTGTCGCCGCAGAATGCCAAGCTGGGCGCAAACTCGACCGCGACCGCCACGATCAAGGACGACGATTGAGGAATGGGGACATTCCTCATTTCACCGCGAGCGCCGCGACCTTCTTGCTCAGCACCCGCACCTTCTTGCCGTACAGCACGAAGATCACGCGCATGCCGAGCTCCAGCACCGTCGTGACTGCGAGCCCGACATAGTTCAGCGGATTCTTCCAGAACACGTACAGCTTCAGCGCAAACGGCTGCACCTGCCGGAAGCCGCCGAGCTCGAGCAGCTGCGTCAGGCTGTACTCCGTCACCAGATAGAAGTGGTCGATGTTGTGCGCGAGGTTCTCGGAGCCCACCAGCGGATTCGCGCCATTCATCGCATACACGACGATGCGGCCGCCAGGCCGCAGCGCCGCGTGGCAGAGCTGCAGGAATTCGATCGTTTCCTGGTGGGTGAGATGGTTCAGCTCCTGCTCGGGAACGATCACGTCGAACTCGCCCCGGCTGCGCTCCAGGTAGCCGAACGCTTCCGCCACTTCGCACGGCAAGCCACGGCGGCGCGCGTGCTCGACCTTGCCTGGATCGGAATCGATGCCGACGACCGCTTTGTAGCCGGCCTGCGCGAGCACGTTCACGAGGTAGCCGGGGCCGCAGCTGATCACCAGGATGCGCGCGGAGCGGTCGGCGGGGAGATGCTGCAAGTAGTTCGCGCGGTAGTAGGCCGCAAACGACTTGTAGCCGGCCTCTATGTCCTTGGGCGCCTGCCAATAGGAGTCGAAGGGCTCCAGGCGGGCCGCGAGCACGCGGCGCGTCGCGGCGGCCTTCGGGGGCGTAAAGGGCTGCGCATTCATAGTGGAACTCCTGACCGTCCCGGTAAATTCGTCAATACAAGCCCGAGTTCCGCGGACGGACTGCAGGCATAGAACTTGCTCGTTGTCACTGATGCGCATTCTTTTTTGCAACTACGAATACCCGCCGCTCGGCGGCGGCGGCGGTGTGGTCATGGCGGCGCTGGCGCGTCAGCTCGCGCGGCGCCACGAGGTGACTGTGCTCACCTCGCGCGCCGGCGATCTCGGGGCCGAAGCCAATGACCAGGGCGTGCACGTCCTACGGGTGCCGGTGTTCTTTCGCCGCCAGCTCGCAGTCGCGAACTTCCCATCGATGCTCGCGTATCTGCCAAGCGGTTTCATGCGCGGCCTGTCCCTGCCGCGCGCGCGATTCGATGTGATCAACACTCACTTCGTGGTGCCGACCGGCCCGCTCGGGCAAGCGCTCGCACGCTGGCACCGATTACCGAACGTCCTGTCCGTACACGGCGGCGATCTGTTCGATCCGAGCAAGCGATCCTCGCCGCATCGGCACGCGCCGCTGCGGTCTGCAGTGCGCTGGATGCTCGCTGCCGCGGACGATGTCGTCGGTCAGTCGCGCGATACGGTGCGTCACGTCAACGAGCTGTACGGCGTGCACCGTGAAGTCGGGCTCATTCCACTCGGGATCGAGCGACCGCCGGCGCGCGTCGCGGCGTCGCGCGCAACCTTCGGCCTGCCGCATGACGCGTTCGTCATGGTCACGATCGGACGACTGGTCGCGCGCAAGGCGACGACCCAGCTCGTCGACGTACTGGCCACGAGCGCGATCCCGAATGCGCATCTGCTGATCATCGGCGACGGTCCGGACGCCGCGGCGATCCGCGAGCGAGCCGCAGATCTCGGTGTTGCGCAGCGCGTGCACTTGCCCGGGCAGGTCGCGGAGGCCGACAAGTACGCCGCGCTCGGCATCGCCGATGCGTTCGTCTCCACCAGTCAGCACGAGGGCTTCGGCCTGGTCTTCCTGGAAGCGATGGCGTGCGGCCTGCCGGTCGTCTGTTACGACCGCGGCGGGCAGACCGACTTCCTGGCCAGCGGCGAAACCGGCTTCGTCGTGCCGCTGAACGACACGCGCGCGTTCGGTCATGCAGTCCGTGCAATTCACGCCGACATTTATTTGCGGCGGCGCCTCGGCCAGCGGAACCGACAGCTGGTCGAAAACTATTTCATAGACAGCTGCGCGGCCCGCTATGAGAAGGTCTTCGAGGTCGCGATCGATCGCCGCTTGGCAGCGGTACGCGGCGTGGCCCCCACCAGTCAGTAATGTGCGGCATCGCAGGCATTGTGAGTCCCGAGCGGCATCGCGATATCGCGATGCGCCGCATGCTGCGCGCACTGGCGCATCGCGGTCCGGATGGCGAAGGCATCTACCATGACGATCATGTGACGCTGGGCCATCGCCGCCTGTCGATCATCGACCTGGCCGGCGGGCAGCAACCGCTGCAGAACGCCGATCGCTCGATCGTGCTGGTCTGCAACGGCGAGATCTACAACTACCGCGAGCTGCGCCGCGAGCTCGAGCGCAACGGCCATGTATTTCTGACCCACAGCGACTGCGAGGTCATCATCGGCCTGTACGAACGCTACGGGGATCGGCTGCTCGATCGCCTGCGCGGCATGTTCGCTTTCGTGCTGTGGGACGTGAAGCAGCGGCGCCTGCTCGCTGCGCGCGACCATCTCGGGCAGAAACCGCTCTACTACCTGCACGACGAGCGCGGCTTCGCGTGCGCGTCGGAGATCAAGGCGCTGCTCGCCTTCGACGGGCGCAAGCCGCGCATGAATCTCGCCGCGCTCGATCAATATCTCGCGCTGCGCCTGATCGACGCGCCGCTGTCGATGTTCGAAGGGATTCACAAGCTGCCGCCCGGGCACTCGCTGGTGCTCGAAGCTGGCGGCACGCCGCGTATAGAACGTTACTGGAAGCTAGAGCAGGAGCCGAAGCTGACGGGCTCAGAAGATGAGCTGTGCGACGAGCTGGAGGCGCGCATCGAGGAGGCGCTGCGCCTGCACCTGGTGAGCGACGTGCCGGTGGGCGCATTCCTCAGCGGCGGCATGGATTCGAGCCTGCTGGTGGCGATGCTCGCGCGCAAGCTCGGTGTCCGGCAGCTGCCGACGTTCACGATGGGACTCGACTACCAGCGCTTCGATGAAGCGCCGGCCGCACGCGCAGTCGCGCAGATGTTCGCCACAGAGCATCACGAAGAGCGCGTCAAACCCGAGATCACGGCACTGCTGCCCGATCTCGTCGACGCTTTGGACGAGCCCTCCGATCCGCTATCGCTATGCACGTGGCTGCTGGCCCGCTTCACGCGCCGCCACGTGAAGGTCGTGATCGGCGGCGACGGCGGCGATGAGCTGTTCGGCGGCTACGATCGCTACTATGGAAATCTCTACGCGTCGCACTACGGCAAGGTGCCGGAGACGCTGCGCCGGCGAGTGCTGGCACCTGCGGTCGCGCTGATTCCGGAATCGGGCTGGTACAAGAGCGTCGGTCACCAGTTGCGCTGGCTGCACCATTTGTCGTTTCACTCGGGCGGCGCGCGTTACGCGGCGAGTCTGTCGTATTTCTATTTCGATCGTGAGCGGCGGGACGAGCTGTTCGCGCCGCAGGTTGCGGATCAGTGGCGACGGCTCGATGCCGAAGCGGCGATCCGCGCTCCTTACGAGACAGCGCCGGGCAACGGTCCTCTCGATCGGATGCTGTACGCCGACAGCATGGTCCGGCTGCCGAATCATCCGGTCATGATCACGGACCGCATCTGCATGGCGCACGGTCTGGAGGCGCGCAGTCCGTTCATGGATCACGAGCTTGCCGCCTTTGCCGCGCGGCTGGCGCCGCCGCTCAAAGTGCGCGGCGGCACGTTGCGCTACATCCAGCGCAAGCTCGCAGCGCGCTATCTGCCGCCGCAGATCCTCAACCGGCCGAAGCAGGGATTCTCGTCCGCCCTGCCCTATCTGCTGCAGCGTGAATATGCGCAGCTCTATTCGACCTGCCTGCGCGACTCGCGGCTCGCGCGCGATCGCATCCTCGACGGCGCCGTGATGACACGACTGATCGACGAGCACCTGGCGAAGCGCGCCGACCACGGCAACCGCCTGTGGCTGCTCATCAACGCGGAGGTCTGGTATCGGATGAAGATCCTCGGCGAGTCGCAAGGGGAAATGCAGCGTGAGCTGACAGACGAACAGCCGGAGAAAAAGGCTGTAGGCAGCAGGCTGTAGCCGGAATGAAGAACTGGCTCCGCATCTCCATCACGGTACTGGCCTGCGCAGTGCTGCTCATCTTCGTCGTCGACGAGCGGGCGGTGCTGCAGACGCTGAGCCGCTGCGATCCTCTTTGGGCACTGGTCGCCCTGGGCGCCTTCACGCTCGACCGCGTGCTGATGAGCTTCAAATGGGGCCTGCTGCTCACGATTCGCGGCTATCGCGTGACGCTGACCGAGCGGCTGATGGTCTATTGCAGCTCGATGATGTGGGGACTGGCGCTGCCGAGCACGGTCGGCGCCGATGGCATCAGGATCCTGCTGGTGCGCCGCTTCGGCGTGCGCGTCGACGATGCGCTTGCGACGATCCTGGTGGAGCGCGGCCTGGGCTTCGTGTCGGCGCTGCTCATGGGCGTGATGAGCCTGCTGCTGTTGAGATTCCTCGTCCCCGACGCGGCCGAGTACGACACACCGCTGCTCATCGGCATCGCGAGTCTGCTGGTCGCGATCGGCCTGCTGCTCCTGTCGTTCAACAGCAAGGCAGTCACATCGCTGCTGAATCTGCTGCCGCAACGTGTCGCGCAGAGCTCGGCCGCGCGGCTCGTTTCACGGCTGCACGAGGCCTATCGTTCGCTCTCGCTGGATCGCCGCAGGCTGGCGTTGTTCTTCGCGCTCACGGTCGCGGAGCAATTGCTGCTGACCGTGTGCTATGGCCTGGTCGCCCTCGCTCTGCAGCTTCAATTCAATCTGCTGTTCCTGCTGGCGGCCGTGCCGCTCGCGATCCTGATCTCGCGGTTGCCGATCTCCATCGATGGGCTCGGTGTCTACGAAGGCATCTTCATCGGCATCATGTCGCTGGCCGGCGTACGGCCGGACGACTCGCTGGCGCTCTCAGTCGCGGCGCGCATTTTCCAGATCGTGGTGTGGCTGCCGTGGTGGCTGATGCTGGTCGCTCGCACCGGAGCGCTGCGACCGCCCGCCGAGCCGGACACGCCCGAGCCGACGGGCAACGAGTCCCCGCCGCCGCGGCGCCCGGCTACTGCTTCGCGTACGAGTACGAGTAGTACGCCGCGTCATTCCGCTCCGCCGAGCGGTTGAGCACGACGCCGAGCAGGTTCATCTCCGACAGCACTTCTTTGGCACGGCGCAGCTGGTTGCGATCCGTCGTGCCTTCCGCGACGACCAGCAGCAGGCCGTCGATCTGCGGCGCGAATGCGAGCACGTCGTCGGCCGCGAGCACCGGAGGCATGTCGAAGATCAGGATGCGGCGCGGTGTCTCGGCTTCGAGCGCCTGCATCAGCTCGCCCATCCGCGGCGAGCTCAGCAGCTCGGAAGAGCCCAGCATCGGCGTGAAGTTCGGGATGACCGCGAGCCGCTCGATATCCGGCGAATACACGATGCTCTCGAACGAGGCGTTGCCCTGCAGGTAGTCGCTCAGGCCCTTCTCGCCATGGACACTGCGCATGCCCAGATACTCGGCGATGCGCGGGCGCTGCAGGTCGAGATCGATCAGCGCGACCCAGGTGTTCACGTCCTGCGCCAGGGCGATCGCCAGGTTGACGGCCGTCAGGGTCTTGCCCTCTCCCGCCGTCACACCGGTGAGCGCGAATGAGCGCCACTGGTTCGCTTCCAGGCGGCGCAGGACACGCGTGCGCAGAATCTTGTACGCGCGCAGTGCTCCGGCGTCCTGGAGTTGCGGCAACACGAAGTTGTCGTGCAGCGCTGCCTTGTCGAGCGTGATGGGCTGAAAGCGCTGCGCGTGCGAAGTGTCGACTGGCGCCGTCGGTACGCGCCGCAGGCGGGCCTGGCTCCGTGACGGATCGGTCGCGGACTGCCGGTTCTGGCGTTCGGCGTTCTTGCGGACTGCTTCTTCGATGATGCTCATGAACCTGCTCCAGCTGCCGCGCGTGAGAACGCCCAGCGCATTTTCCGATGGGGGTTGCGTCCGGGCCGCTCGATGACCGGCACCGCGGTCAGCGGCGTCACGTCGAGGATGTCGCGGATGTCGCGTACGCCGCGGACGGTCGGATCGAGCATCTGCGAGAACACGATCGCGGTCGCGGCACAGATCAGCGCCAGCGCAAACGAGATCGCGAAGATCGCGATGCGCTTCGGCTTGTCCGGCTTGTCCGGCAGCTGCGGCCGGCTCTTGACGTGAAACTTGTCGGCGGTGCCGCCGGCGATGGCCGCCTCGCTGACCTCGGCGTCCATCTGGCGCCGCAGCAGCTCCTCGAACTTCGAGCGCGCGCTCGTGAGATCGCGCGTCACCGTCGCGTAATCGCGCTCCACTTGCGGCGATGCCGACATGCGCGACTCGAGATCGGTCATTTTCCTGCGCAGCTCCAGGCCCCGCGACTGCAGTGCGGCGATCTGCGTATCGGTTGCGTTGAGCTGCGTCTGCAGCTGCACGGCCATCGGCGAATCCGAGGCGAGGGTCGTGTCGGCGGATTCGCCGGACTTGATGCGTGCTTCCAGCGAGTCGATGTTGCGCTGGATCCGCTTGATGTCCGGATGATCCTCGCCGTAACGCTGCCGCGCCTCCGCGAGAATGGAACGCTGCTGCGCCACCTGTTGCCGCAGCGTCATGCCGGTCGGCGAGCCGCCGGAGCGCATCATGTCGATCTGCCGGCGCAGCGAGATCAGATCGGGGTGGTTCGGATCGTACGTCGCCAGCTTCTGCTTGTACTCGGCCTCGAGCGCCGACAGGCTGTTGGTCTCGGGCCCGGTCGAGCGCGCCTGCTGCAGCTGCGCGACCAGGAACACACGCTCGCGCCGCAGCCCCTGCAGCTGCGATTCGATGCTGTTGATCTCGTTCTCGGCCCGGTCCATCGAGTTCATGTTCAGGCCGGTCAGCTCGGGGAGCTGACCGATGTTCTTCGCCTTGAATTCCGCCAGCTTGCTCTCGAGCTCGCCGACGCGCTTGCGCATGCGCTCGGCCTCGCCCGCGAAGAACTTCGCGTTGCCGGCGGCGTAGCTGCGACGGTCCTGGCGATTGCCTTCGAGGAACGCGTTCGTCAGCCACAGCGCGCCCTGGTACGCGCGTTGCGGATCGCGATTGTCGTAGCCGACGGTGAACGCGGTCACCACCTCACGCTCGCGGCCCGATTCCGGGTCGAGAATCGGCACGGTGACCATGTCGACGCGAATGTCCTTGCGCAGCCGCTTGATCGCGCCCTTCGGATCTTCGGCCTGGTCTTCGTACAACTGCTGCTTCGCCAGGAGCTGCGAGAGGTTCTTGTCGCTCAGCACGGCTGTACTGAGACTCTGCACGTACTGGTCGGCGTACAGCGGCTCGTCCGACTCGCGGGCGATCGAATCCTGCAGCGTGGTGCCGGGAGCGGCGCCCCGGCCGCTTTCGGCTTGCTCGATCTCGATGAGGCCGGAGGAGGTGTAGATGTCCGGCAGCCCGAGCGCGAGCAGGCCGCCGAGCGCCAGGATCGGCAACCCGACGAGGAACAGCAACCGCTTGCGCTTGCGAACGATGCTGGTGTAGTCGCCGAACCCTGGCAATTCGTCGGCCGGCGCAGGAGTGATGGTCGGTTGCTGCATCGTTGGGCTGCTCTCTGAATCCGCTCTCTAGTCCGCTCTCTTGGGCTCGTACACGAAGCCGACGAGGAATCCGTTCGCACTGCGATCGGACAACTCGTCCGCATACTCCTGCCACCGATAGCTGTAGGTGGCCGTCACCGCGAAGTTACGCAACACGCGCCACTCGAAGCCGCCTTCCGCCGCCGCGTATTTTCGCGTCGGGAATGTGCCGGCATCCTGCAGCTCCTCGTCGCGCGAAGCGCGTGCCCCCAGCATGAGTGCGACGCGCGGCGACACCTCGTGGTCAATCTGCATACGCAACTGGTAACGCTCCACTACGGTTCCCGCGGAAATGGGCTCCACAGTCCGCGTGAGATCGACGAACAGCGTATTGCGTGGGCTGTGCCAGCTGCCGCCGATGCCGGCGATGGGATTGGTATCGCTTGCGCCGTTCTCCGGTTCGGTCTGCTGGGCACCGAGCCGCACGTAGACGCGCGAGTTCTCGGTGAAGTTCGTGTCCCATTGCAGATAGCCGCCGTAGGCATCGGTGTCGAAGGTTGTTTCATACCGTGACGCGACGGCGCGCACCGTCAGCGTCGAGCGCTCGGAGACGCGGAATCCCCAGCCCGCCTCGGCGCCCTCCTCGCTGAAGTCCTGCTGGGCGTTCGCGAACTGCTTCTCGAAGTTGGCCTGCAGGTAGTAGACGTCGAAGTCCACCAGTTGCCGCTGCGTCACGTCATAGCGGAAGAACGGCGAGACCCGGAAATAATCGCGGGTGTTGTGCTCGACGAAGCGGCCGGAATCGCCGGTCGCGGGATTGCCGAGCCCGCCGCCGTTGTCGGCGCCGCTGCCTTCCGGCAGCTCGCTGCGCGTCACGGCTTCGTGCGAGAACAGGCCTTCGATGCCCATGTGCCGCCGCGGCGTCACGTCTTCGAAGCGCCCGCTCAGGTAGCCGTCGACCGAATCGTCGTCCTGCTGATCGGGAAAATATGTCGCCAGGATGCGCGGCGTGATCTCGATCTGCGTACGCGGGTCGAGCGTGCGGAACGTCACCTGCGCGTCGGTCTCGCCGCCCGACACCTCCACTTCGGTGCCCGGCGGCCCGAGATGCCAGTTGTCGCTGTAGCGATAGCCCGCCTCCACGCGCGGTGCGACTTCCCAATTTTCGGCGGACGCACTGCCCGCGGCGAGGAGCGCCGCGAACAGGATCGCCGGGCTGATGAACTGCGGCGTAACCAGGCGCCGCGACGTTTTACGGCACAACAACGATATCTCCACTCAGCAGCTCGATGTTGGTATCCAGGCTCCGGCCGCGCACGACGTCGTTGTAGCGGAAGGCCATCGCCTTCTGCTGCGTCCCCTGCCCGCGCAACACGATGATGTCGTTGGTGGCAGCGAACGGCGTCATGCCACCGGCCATGCTCAGCGCCTGCATGATGTTCACGCTCGGGTTGACGATGAACTCGCCAGGCTTGTTGACCTGCCCGAGCACGTAGATCTTGTTGCCCTTGATCTCCTGCACCGAGATCGTCACGACCGCGTCGGAGATGTATTTCGTGAGCCGCTCGCTCACGATCTTGTTGAGCTCGCTCACGGTCTTGCCGCGCGCGTCGACTTCGCCGACGAGCGGGAAGGAGAACGCGCCGTCCGGCCGCACCAGCACCGTGCGTTGCAGGTCGGGCTCTTTCCACACCGAGATTTCCAGCGTGTCGCCGGGCTTCACGGTGTAACCGGCAGTGGCTTGTGCGTGCACTGCTGTGACGAGAGCGAAGTAGGCGGCGCTGCTCAACAACAGGCAACGCACGACCAGGAAAAATCTACCGAGCGACATTCAGACGACTCCAGCACGAATGTGTTGGCTTGGCCCTTGCAGGGGATGTGCCAACGATCGCCGGTGTCGCCCGACGCAGTCGGCGAGGGGGCCGCGATCCGCGCCGCGCCGCGGATCGTGAGGGTAAAAGGCTGTCGGCAAGTTGCGTGCGCTGCCCGCGTGCGGGTGGAGCGAAGTTGTAAGAACGTTGGATCGAGTCATGTCTGGTGCAAAAAGTACAACGGCTGAGCCCAAGATCGACGCTGCACAACGCATAGCGAGCGCGCGTGGGCCCGCGCTGTCCGTCATCGTGCCGCTTTACAACGAGCAGGAGAGCGTGCAGCCGCTGTACGAGGCCATCGTGCGTGCGGTCGAGCCGCTGGGCCGGCCGTTCGAGATGGTCTTCGTCGACGACGGCAGCAAGGACGACACGGTGGCGCTCGCTGCGGCGCTCGCGCGCCGCGATTCGCGCCTGCGCATCGTCAAATTCCGCCGCAACTACGGTCAGACAGCCGCCATGGCGGCGGGCATCGAGCACGCGCGCGGCGAAGTGCTGGTCACGATGGACGGCGATTTGCAGAACGACCCCGCCGATATCGCGCTGTTGCTCGAGCAGATCGAGGCCGGCTTCGACCTGGTCGTCGGCTGGCGCCACAACCGCCAGGACAAGCTGATCACGCGCAAGATTCCTTCGCGCATCGCCAACTGGCTGATAGGTCGCGTCACCGGCGTACCGATCCGCGACAACGGCTGCTCGCTCAAAGCGTTCCGCGCCAACCTGATCAAGCGCATTCCGCTGTATTCGGAGATGCACCGCTTCATTCCGGCGATGGCCTCGATTGCCGGACCGCGCCTTGCGCAGATCAAGGTGCGGCACCATGCGCGCCGCTGGGGCCAATCCAAGTACGGGCTGTCCCGCATCTACAAGGTGCTGCTGGATCTGATGGTGATCAAGACGATCGCCAGCTTCGCGTCGCGGCCGCTGCGCTGGTTTGCGCTGCTGTCGCTGCCGCTGTTCGCGCTGGCGTTCTTCGCCTTCGGCCAGACCGTCGTCGACCTTCTGGTCGGCGGCGAGGACCACATTTCGCTGCCCATTGCCGGCTCCGGCGTGATCTTCCTCGGCTCGGCGCTGATCCTGCTGTGCAGTGGCGCCCTGGCGGAGCTGATCTATGCGCGCGGCGACGTGCGTGACCGTGAATTCCTGAAGCTGACCCAGACAATCCTTTCAACGAGACGCAACCCTGAAGCCGATCGAGCGTTATAGAGCACCATGAAATCGCAAGTTGCTCCTCCGTCGCTTTCCGTCATCGTGCCGGTCGGTGCGCGCCGCGCCGCCGATATCGGCGCGCTGTATCGCGAATACCGCTCGAACGTCGCAGCAACGGGCGCTACCTACGAATTCATCTTCGTGCTCGACGGGCCGCGTCCCGAGGCACGTCGCGCGCTGGAGATGCTGCTGCGCGAGGGCGAGGAATTCACCATCGTCAATCTCACGCGCAATTTCGGCGAAGCCGCGGCCTTGACCGCGGGCTTCGAGCGCGCGAGCGGCGGCACGATCGTCACGCTGCCCGCGTACCCGCAGATCGAGCCTGCCGACATTCGCAAACTCCTGGCCGGGCTGAGCACGGCCGACATGACGATCGGCTATCGCTGGCCGCGACACGGCAATGCGCTGGATCGCGCGCGGCGGTCGGCATTCCATGGACTCGTCAACTGGGTCACGGGCGCGCGACTGCGCGATCTCGGCTGCGGCGCCCGCGCGATGCGGCGCCAGGTGCTGGAAGAGATCGATCTCTACGGCGATCAGCATCGGTTCCTGCCGATCCTGGCGATGCGGCTCGGCTTCCGCGTCAGCGAGATGCCGATGCGGCAGTCGGCGCAGGATCGCCACGCGCGCATCTACCGGCCGCGCGAGTACGTGCACCACCTGCTCGACCTGTTCAGCATCTTCTTCCTGATGCGCTTCACCAAGAAGCCGCTGCGCTTCTTCGGCATGCTCGGCGCCGCGACGTTCGGCGTCGGCGCAGTGCTGATCGCGTACCTGGGAATGGATCGCGTTCTGTTCAGCGAGCCGCTTGCCGATCGTCCCGCACTGCTGCTGGCAGCGCTGCTGCTGGTTCTCGGCCTGCAGATCTTCGCGCTCGGCCTGCTCGGCGAGCTCATCATCTTCACGCACGCGCGCGGGCTGAAGGACTACCGCGTCGAGGAAATCATTCAGTATCCGGATGCCGTCGCGGCGTCCGATTCGGGCAGCGATTCCGTGCCGGCCGAGCCGGCAGGCAGCGCGGAGATGCGTGCCACTGCCCCGCCGGCAGTCACTGCCTGAGTCCCACTGTCCAGCGTCACCGTGACGCTCTGGATGATGCGCGCGGGCAATCGCTCGGGCTCCGCAGTCGCGTAGATCATCGTCACTTCGGACAGCCGCGCGGACGAGGCCGCTGCGCCATCCGCAATGAAGGAGTGCGCCTGGCGGATCAGCACGACGTGCGGCCTGCCCAGACGATCGTGCAGCGCCTGGAGCTGCACCAGCAGCGCATCTGTGAACACGGGGCGCGTCTCGACAGCCAGTGCAGCCAGATTGATCGCGACGCTCGCCGTCGGCTGATCGAGCGCTGAGAGAATCTCGGTGAGGCGCGGTACTTCGTGCGCGTCGCCGAAGACCTCCATTTCGCCCGGCACCTGCAGCTCGCCGACTTCCGCATCGATGACGCAGCACTGGTAGCTGCTCGCGAGGAATTGCTCGAGCAGCCGGTTGCAGAGTGCCGCCTTGCCGGTACCGTCGGGACCATGCACCAGCAATGAGTCCTGGCACGGCGTGATTTCGACCGGTGCGCCGTTGTCGCGCACGCCGATGATGACTTTGTGGCGCGGCGGCGAGTCCGCGAGATCTGTGGCGATGAGGTCGCGTGCCAGTTCCAGAAAGCCTTCGCAGTACGCACCCTGCGTCGTGCGGTTGGCTACGCGCTTTACCAGCGCGTCTGCGTTCTGCACGGCTACTGCATATTCGGCGAACTCGAACAGCGCGAGGTCGTTCTCGCCGTCGCCGATCGCGACCAGGTTGTGGCGTGAGATGCCCAGCTCACGCAGCGCAGCCCACACGCCGGACGCCTTGTTGACGCCCGCCGGCAGCATCATGAGCGCGCCGGGATTCGTCACGAGCTGAAAATCCAACTGCAGCTTGCGCAAGGCGGCACTGACTTCGGCCTCGTTGGCCTTGACCGTGCGCACAATCGAGCTGCCGACTGTGAGCGGCGTGACGTGCCGCCGTCGCAGTTCCTGCAACAGGATCTCCGGCGGCGCTTGCGCCAGGATCTCGGATTCGCGCGTGGCCGGCCGATGCATGACGGCGCCGTTCTCGGCGACGACATAGTCGAACAGGCGTACTTCCGGGAAGATCTCCAGCAGCTCGCGCAACTCCCGCCCGGTCACGAGGATGAGCTTGCGGCCGGTCGCAGCGAGCGCGCGCAGCGTCTCGATGCAACGCTCGTCGCATACGCCGTCGCGCGCCAGCGTGCCGTCGAAGCCTGCGGCGAGGGCGACGTATCTCATTTGAACAACTCGTCGTAGGCCGCCAGCAGGCGCGGCACTTCATGCTCCCAGGCCAGCTCGTTCTTCACGCGTTGCAGCCCGGCGGCGCCCATGCGCGCGCGCTGGTCGGCATCGTCGAGCAGAGCAACCAGCTTGCGAGCCATGTCGATCGGATCGTTACGCAGCGCGTATAGCGACGAGTCTTGCGCCGACACGCGGCCCTCAGTGAGGTCGAACTGCACTATCGGCTTGCCGAGCGCCATGTACTCCATGATCTTGTTCATGGTCGACTTGTCGTTCATGTCGTTGGCGACGTCGGGGTTCACGCAGACGTCGGCGGTGTTGAGCATCGCGAGCA
This sequence comes from Steroidobacteraceae bacterium, assembly GCA_035275145.1. GTDB lineage: Bacteria > Pseudomonadota > Gammaproteobacteria > Steroidobacterales > Steroidobacteraceae > Steroidobacter. The sequence continues at coordinate 14,804 of DATENH010000028.1, forward strand.
GCTGCTCGTCCGGCACGCGGCCGGTAAACGTTACGTAGTCCGCGATGCCCAGCTCTGCCGCGAGCTTGCGCAAGGCCGGCAATTCGGTGCCGCCGCCGACCAGACCGAACTGGATATCGTGGCGCTGCATGGAGTGGACGATGTGCTGCACGGAGGCGAGCAAGCCGTCGATGCCTTCCTGCCGTCCCATCACTCCGACATAGCCGACCAGATAGCGCCGGCCGTTTTTCAGCGCCGGCGTCGGCGGCAACACGCGCAGGCGACGCAGATCCGGCCCGCTGCGCACGACGAACACTTTGGCGGGCGAGCGTTCGCCGCGCTCGATCGCGATCCGGCGGTAGGACTCGTTGGTCGCGACGCACACGTCGGCGGTCTTGAACGTGCAGCGCTCCAGCCAGAGCATCAGGCGATAGAACAGGTCGCGGCGCCGGAACTTCGCTTCGTACAGCTCCGGATTGATGTCGTGATGATCGAACAGGAATTTCTTGCCGAACAGCTTGTAGAAGCCGCCGATCATGAACAGCGTGTCGGGCGGATTGCAGGCGTGGATCGCGTCGAAGCCGCGCTCCAGCAGCACGCGCAGCGAAAGCGCGAACTCCGCCAGCAGCGCCCAGGTGTATTCGGCGAGATAGCCGAGCGCGCCGCTGCCTTCGAACGGCATCGGATGGCGATAGATCGCGATGCCGTCGATCTCCTCGTAACCCTTCTCGTAACCCTTGCCCTTCGGGCAAATGATCGACACGAGATAGCCGGCCGCAGCGAGCGTGCGGGCCTCCTGCCAGACGCGTCGATCGAACGGACACGGCAGATTCTCGACGATGATCAGCACGCGGCGGCCATGCCGCGCCATCACGGCGGCGGAGCTCACTGTCTGTTGCTCGACAGCCATTGCGTCACCAACACACGCCGCGATAGTGCGCTCGATGCCCGTCGCGGTCGGGCAGTGCGGCAACGTCGAGCAGCAACTGCTCCGGACGCGTGTGTGCCTGCAGCGCTGCGAGGACTTCCGGAGTTCGGGTCGCGACGACGAGCACGTCTGCCTCGCGGACGAGCGCAGCGACGTCGCTCGTCATCACCGATGCGATGTGCGGAATGCTCTCTTCGATGAAGCGCCGGTTGGCGCCGATCAGCCGCGCGACGTTCACCTGCGGATCGTAGATCGATAGCTGCAGCCCTTTGCCGATGAAGCGCTCCGCCATGATCACCAGCGGGCTTTCCCGCAGATCGTCGGTGCCGGCCTTGAAGCTCAGGCCCAGCATGCCGACGCGGCGCTTGCCGCTCGCGAGCACCTGCTCGATGGCGTGCTCGATGTGCGCAGTGTTGCTCGGCATGACGCTGGCGAGCATCGGCACCTCGAGGTCAGCGCTCTTCGCGAGATACACGAGTGCCTTCAGGTCCTTCGGCAGGCAGGAGCCGCCGAAGGCAAAGCCCGGCCGCAGATACGCCGGCGAGATGTTGAGCTGGCGGTCCATGCACAGCAGCTTCATCACTTCATGCGGGTCCACGTTCGCGGCCTGGCAGATGCGGCCGATTTCGTTGGCGAAGGTCACCTTCACGGCATGGAAGGAGTTGCACGCGTACTTGAGCATCTCGGCGGTGCGGATCGAGGTGTGCACGAATTCGCACGGCAGATGCCCGAAGATCCCGCGCAGCGCCGCGACCCCGTGCGCATCGCTCGCGCCCACGACGGTCAGCGGCGGGTGATCGTAGTCGTGGATCGACGTGCCTTCGCGCAGGAATTCCGGCTGAAAACACAGGCTGAAGTCGACCCCGGCCTTCAGGCCCGACGCCGCCTCGAGTGCCGGCTGGATCACTTCCTCGACAGTGCCGGGCTTGACCGTGGAGCGCACGACGATGACATGACGCGTCTCCTTCTCCGCCAGCACGGAGCCGATCTGCTCGGCGACGCGCGTGATTGCGTCCAGGTTCTGGCTGCCATTTGTTCGCGCGGGAGTGCCGACACACACGAACGACACATCCGTCGCGAGAATTGCGTCGCGCACGGAGCTCGTCACGGTGACGTTGCCGCTACGAGTCACGCTGCGCGTCAGTTCCTGGATGCCGGTCTCGACGATCGGCGCCTGTCCCCGCCGCAGCATCTCGAGCTTCGCATCGTCGATGTCCACGCCGGTCATCTCGTGGCCATCGCGCGCTAGGCACGCAAGCGATACGGCGCCGACGTAGCCCAGGCCGAAAATGCTGATCCTGCGCGGCGTCGCCGGCGTGAGTGCCTCATCGCCGGCCGCATCGTGCAACCACGCGTGCTGCGCTGTCGCCGCTTCAGTCTTCGCCGCGTCGCCCTGCAATGTCATGCTCGCTCCTGTGTGCAAGTGTTCGCGCACGCGGAGCGGCAAGTTCTATGCCGCCCATGTAAAGCATGGAAAATCTACAGCGCGCTGTCGTCCACGTGCGACGTGGCTGACATGCACACACGATTCGCCCAATGTTCGTCGTGCGCGCGTCGTGGATCGGCGCATTCTTACGTGGCTAATTTTCCGACAACCACTTGCACGAATCCGCGCAAGAAAAAATTTATTACAAAGGAACTGCGAAGGCGCTTGAAGAATTTGCATCTCAACGCAGCGCGAACGTGAAGGGGCGGAATCGAAGTGGATGCAAGGATTACTCTGCACGAGGGCGGACTGGGCAACCTGCTGGGTCGCTCGCTGGCGATGAAGCAAGTGTTCGCGCTGATTCAGCGCGTCGCGCCGACCGAAGCGACAGTGATGATCATGGGCGAGAGCGGCTCGGGCAAAGAGCTGGTGGCCGAGTGCATTCATCAGCTCAGCCATCGCGCGCAAGGGCCGCTGGTCGCGATCAACTGCGGCTCGATTCCCGCCTCGCTGATCGAGGCCGAGTTGTTCGGCTACGAGAAAGGCAGCTTCACGGGAGCGTCGCGCTCGCACGCCGGCGTATTCGAGCGCGCCACGGGCGGCACGTTGTTCCTCGACGAAGTCACCGAGATGCCGCTGGACATGCAGACGCGGCTGCTGCGCGTGCTTGAGACGGGACGGTTCTATCGCGTCGGCGGCACGCAGGAAATCAAGACCGATATCCGCGTCGTGGCGGCGACCAATCGCAACGTCACCGAAGCAGTCGCGAACCGGCAGCTGCGCGAAGATCTGATGTATCGCCTCGCGGTTTTCCCGCTGCACCTGCCGCCGCTGCGCGAGCGCGCTGGCGATGTGCCGCCGCTCGCGGAGCATTTCCTCGGCTTGCTCAATCGCGCCAACAGCACGCACAAACGGTTCTCGCCGACGTTCGCCGAAGCGCTGCGCACTTATCGCTGGCCGGGCAACGTGCGCGAGTTGAAGAACGCGGTGGAGCGCAGTTTCATTCTGGCCGACGACGTGCTCGACCTCGACCTGACGTTGTCGATGGCGACGCAAACGCCGCAGCCAATCGAGCAGCCGCGTGCGGCGGGTTTGCACGTACCGCTGGGCTCGCGGCTCGACGAAGCGGAACGCTCGCTGATCGAAGTGACGTTGGAATATTGCGAAGGCGACAAGCGTCGCGCCGCCTCGATACTCGGCTGCAGCCTGAAGACGCTCTATAACAAGCTCAACAGTTATGCGCGCACCGGCGCGCCTGACCGGGCACGGATCACCTCGAGCGCGCTGAGCTTGCAGTAGGCGCCAAACGCGCTAGACTCGATACCAGACATCCGTCTGGTATCGCTCTAGCATGTCCGATCTTTCACCCAAACAGCTGGAAGTGTTGGCTTTTATTCGCCGTTTCATGGAAAGCGGCGGGCTGCCGCCGACGCGCGGGGAGATTGCCGAAGGGCTGCGGCTGAAGAACCGGCAGGGAATCGATCAGCATTTGCGGGCACTCGCCGCGAAGGGCGCGATCGAGCTGATACCAGGGATCTCGCGCGGAATCCGGTTATTGGAAACCCAGCCGGCGGGGCTGCCGCTGCTTGGGCGCATCGCTGCGGGCGCGCCGATCCTCGCCTCCTCCAACATCGAGGACTACGTGAACGTCGATCCGGCGCTGTTTCGACCGGCCGCCGATTTTCTTCTGCGGGTCCGCGGCGACAGCATGAGAGATGCCGACATCCTCGATCGCGATCTGTTGGCCGTGCATCGCACGAAGCAGGTGCGCAACGGCCAGATCGTGGTTGCACGGCTCGGCGATGAAGCGACGGTGAAGTACTACCGGCGGCAAGGACAGCTCGTCCGGCTCGAGCCGGCGAATCCCGATTACGCGCCGCTCGAGATTGATCTGCGCGAGCAGGAGCTGGCGATCGAAGGGCTGGCGACGGGCGTGATTCGCACGGCGCTGAGTCGCCGGTCGTGAACGCTCCGGTGCGTCGCGATGAATCGGGCCGAGACACTGCAACACCTGGCTTGGCTGTGCCGCAACGGCCGCACAGCGCTCGCGCCGGTCATCGAAGCGAGCGGTTGGACGGAACTGGACGCTGCCTTGCCCGGCGGCGGCTGGCAGGTCGGCACGATCGTGGAGCTCATGCCCACAGCCGTCGGTATCGGCGAACTGCAGCTACTGATGCCTGCGCTGGCGCGCATCACCGGCGCTGGTCGTCATGTCACGCTCATCGCTCCGCCGTACATTCCGTTCGCACCGGCACTGTCGCAGCACGGCGTACGGCTCGAACGATTGCTCGTCATTCAGGCGCAGCAGGCCGAAGACATTCTGTGGGCGACCGAACAGTCGCTGCGCTGTAGATCTTTCGGCGCCGTGGTCGCGTGGCCGGCGACGATCCGGGATCGCGAGGTCCGTCGCCTGCAACTCGCGGCTGAAGCCGGCGGCAGCACCGGATTTCTGTATCGCAACGTCGATGCCGCGCGGGAAGCGTCGCCGGCGGCACTGCGCCTGAAGCTGCGACGAATTGCGGGCGCGTTGCAGGTCGACATCGTCAAATGCCGCGGTGGACGCAGCGGCGTGTCCGTGGAAGTGGCAGCGCCGTGCTCTGGTTGTGCATAGCGCTGCCGCAGTTGCCACTGGAAGCGCTGCGTTCCGACGACACTGACGCGCCGCTGGTCGTAACTGCATGCGAAGGCAGCGCACGCTGGATCGTCTGCGGCAATCCGGCGGCGCAGAGCGCGCGACTCAAGCCAGACATGAACTACACGGTGGCGCTCGCACTCTGCCCTGCCGTGCAAAAAATCGAGCGCAGCACCGCCGCCGAAACTGCTGCGCTGGAACGGCTGGCCGCCTGGGCTTATCAGTTCAGCAGCACGGTGATCGCGGCCGAAGTGCCGCTCGATTTTCGACGAGCACGCAGCGGCGCGTTGTGGCTCGAGATCGGCGGCAGTCTCAAACTGTTCGGCGGCTTTCGCAATTTCATTGCGGCGCTGGAGCGCGAGCTCGGGTTTCTGCACTACAGCTATCAGCTCGGCATCGGGCCGACGCTGGAAGGAGCTGCCTTGCTGGCGCGCAGTGGCATTCGTGTCGTGATGCCTACGCTCACAGCGTTGCAGCTGCGCATTCGCAATCTGCCCATCGCGTTGCTGTCTCTGGAACCCGAGATCGCCGGCGCGCTGCACACGGCGGGTGTGCGCGCGATCGGCTTGCTGCTGGAGCTGCCGCGCGATGCGGTGATCAAGCGCTTTGGGGTGCCGCTGGGCAATTTCCTCGATCGTCTGATCGGCGCGGCGGCGGATCCGCGGCCGGTCTTCCGACTCCCCACTCGTTACGCCGCGCGCTTCGATTTCGAATTCGAGGTGAAGAGCACGGAGGCGCTGCTGTTTCCTCTGCGGCGCATGCTGCACGAATTCGCCGGTTTTCTGCGCGCGCGGGACACTGGCGTGCAGCGCTTCACGATCACTTTCGCGCACCGTGGCGCAGCCAGCACCGCCCTGGACATCGGCTTGTCGCTGGCCGATCGCGACGCAAACCGGTTTTTGACGCTCGTGCGCGAACGGCTCGAACATCTGGAGCTGCCGGCGCCGACGATCGGGCTCAGTCTCGCCGCCGATCAGTTCGCGATGCCTGCGGCTCTGCAGGCGGATCTGACACACGGCTCTTTGCAGCAGAACGAGGAGCTCGCACATACGATCGACAGGCTGGCAGCGCGTCTCGGAGCGCAGCACGTTCACGGACTGCGACCGGTCGCGGATCATCGGCCTGAAGCCAGCTGGATGGCGGCGCCTCTGCAAGCGGCGCCTGCAACTC